>NZ_JBWYIZ010000007.1:0-157042 GCF_056779995.1 Acinetobacter sp. ANC_7504
GAAGCTAAAGAAGCTAAAGAAGCTAAAGAAGCTAAAGAAGCTAAAGAAGCTAAAGAAGCTAAAGAAGCTAAAGAAGCTAAAGAAGCTAAAGCACAGTCTTTTGCTCAAAAAGTAACGCCTGAACCAACAGCCTATCAATGTTTTGCTGAGCAGTGTCCAAGGGTGGATTTAAAAGAGATTCAAATTGATCTCAACGGAAAAGTACCAAAATTTATAACCCCTGTTGCTGTCGGTGAAATTCATGCAAATCAATGGACTCGTTTAGGTACGGAGTTCAATGTAAATTGGACAGATCAGAATCAAAATAAAACTTCAGAAAAGCTGATATTAAATGTCTTGGACATGCAGCATATGACTTTAAAAGATGAGTTAGGTCGTATCAACCGCTATAAGATGGTAGAGGCGAAAAAGCCTGATACTGATAAAAATTCAGATGTATTAGAAACACAATAAAAAAGCGGCTCAGCCGCTTTTTTTAATAAATTTTTTCAAAACCTTCGGGACGTGTTTTAAATCTACGGTGGAACCACATATATTGGGTTGGTGCTAAACGAAGTTGATTTTCAATAATCAAATTTGTTCGTGTCGCGTCTGCAATTTCATCTTCACTTGGCATATTGTCTAACGCAGGTTCAATCAAAATATGATATTTCGGATTTGTAATATCACCTTTACGGTAGAAGTAAAGTGGAATCGCGGCAGCTTTGGTTATTTTTAATATACGGCGATGTGCAGTTACAGTGGCTGCGGGTACACCAAAAAAGGGCGCCATAACACCTTGTTTAAGACCAAAATCTTGGTCGGGACTATACCAAATAGGTCGTCCTTCTTTTAAATGACGGACTAATCCACGCATATCATCATGGTCGATTTGATGGGTATAAATCGTGGCACGACAACGGTAAATCAGCATATCTAGCAATGGATTATTTTGCGGACGATACACGACATCTGGATCAAAATACTGGGCACATACATACCCACCTGCATCGAGTAGGGTAGAGTGTGTACCAAGTAGTAAAGCCCCACGCCCTTCAGCTTGCACTTGTTGAATATGTTCTAAACCTTCAATCGTTACACGATCTTTAAACCATTTGGGACAATACCAAGCATTCAGTGTTTCAAAAACACCGATCATTTGATCAATAAAGACTTGGCGAGCATTTTCATAACGGAGTTCGGGCATCCATTCAGGAAAGCAGACTTCTAAATTTCTTAAAGTTGTTTCACGACGTGAACGCAAGTATTTGAAAGCTATATTTCCCATCAGATACGCTAAACGATGCTGAATTGCCCAAGGTAATATCGCAAGGAGCATCAGAAATATAATACCAATCCAAATGCCCCAATATTTTGGCATTAAGAAAGACCACTGGAACTCTCCCGGTTGGTAGTTTTTCTGTTTACTCATATTCAAACTTGATAACAATTTAAGGTAATTCACTATATTAGCACGAACTGTTTTTTTTCGGCGAAGGCAACAATCGGATTCTTTAGAAAAACGTTCTTAGATTTTTCACATGAATTACTCATCAATATCAACATTAAGTGCCTAAGAACCTTTAACCAAAATTAGCTTGAGCAAACTTGGTGCAATTTTTGCAGAACATTTACTGAAAATGATATGAATACGAAGATGACCGTGAATGAATCAAGTATTGTTCAATGAGCCAGTCAAAAATGCACAGTATTGGTTTGCTAAATTAGAGTTAGGTTTTACCAAAGATTCAAATCGCACAATTTTGGCGCATCGTAAGCACTTTGGACCTGTTCGCGTGCAAAAGATGCTGTGGCCTGAAAAAACAGGAGTATGTCACGCCATTATTGTTCATCCACCTGCTGGAATTGCTGGTGGAGATCATCTTACCTTTGAAATAAAAATAGATCAGGATTCGCATGCTTTGGTTACCACACCTGGCGCAGGGAAGTGGTACAAAACCAATCTTAAACAAGCATTTCAACATATTCATATTCATGTCCAAGATGAGGCGATTTTCGAATGGCTTCCTCAAGAGACGATGCTCTTTAATGGTGCGAATGCAAATTCAGAAACAATCGTACATTTGGACGCTGCTGCCAGTTTTATCGGTTGGGATATGTTGGTGATTGGACGGCAAGCAAGACATGAAACCTTCTCGCAGGGTGCTTACCAAAATAAATTTCAGCTTTATCAAAATCAGAAAATATTGGTTGCAGACTGTTTAAATTTTAAAGGCAATGATCGTTGGTTAAAGTCCTGTTTAGGGATGAACGGTCATGCAGTGATGGCCAGTTTTTGGGCAGTGCCTCCAGAACAATACCGGTCAAATTTCTATCTTGATCAACATATTGATCAAATTCGTGAATTAATCATGCGTATGAATATTAACGTCACATTGACGTTACTCGATTACGTCGTAACCGCACGTTATCTCGGAGATGATGTACGTGAGTGTCATGATGCATTTGCTGCAATTCGTGCAAAGCTTCGTCGTTATTGGTTTGATCTTGATGAAGAGTTCCCAAGAATTTGGCGCACATAAATTTATTCTTGTCATAGCAACATAGTTAAGTTGTTTTAACACAAACATTTGAGCACACATCTTGCATCAATATTTAAAGATAGTGAGGAAAGCATTATGGAACTAACACCTACAGAAAAAGACAAAATGCTGATTTTTACTGCGGGGCTTGTAGCGGAAAGACGCAAGGCCCGTGGATTAAAGCTGAATTATCCAGAAGCAGTGGCTTATATTTCTGCCGCACTATTAGAAGGTGCACGTGAAGGAATGAGTGTGAGTGACCTCATGCATTTTGGAACAACATTGCTAAAACGGGATGAAGTAATGGAAGGCGTGGCTGAAATGATCGCAGAGGTCCAAGTGGAAGCGACATTTCCTGATGGTTCAAAACTGGTCACTGTACATCAACCGATTGTGTGATGTCTGAGAGGAAAAATTAAATATGATTCCAGGTGAAATCATTACGTCCGATACAGACATTGAAATGAATGTCGGACGGGCAACGCTCAAAATGACGGTAGCAAATGCAGGGGATCGACCGATTCAGGTTGGGTCACATTATCACTTTGCTGAAGCGAATGATGCGTTGCAGTTTGATCGTGAGTTAGCACGAGGATATCGACTGAATATTGCTGCAGGTACAGCGGTGCGTTTTGAGCCAGGACAGAGTCGAGATATTGAACTTGTTGCACTCGCAGGTAAGCGTGAGGTGTATGGCTTTGCGGGTCGTGTTATGGGTAAGTTGGATTAAGGGAAAATAATAATGAAAATGTCACGCCGTGCTTATGCGGAAATGTTTGGTCCAACGGTAGGTGATCGAGTTCGTCTCGCGGATACTGAGCTGTTTATTGAAGTTGAGCAAGACCTCACTACCTATGGTGAGGAAGTGAAGTTTGGCGGTGGTAAAGTGATTCGTGATGGCATGGGACAATCACAACTGTTGGCTGAAGATGTTGCGGATACGGTCATTACCAATGCGCTGATTGTGGATTGGTGGGGTATTGTCAAAGCTGATGTCGGTTTAAAGAGCGGTCGCATTTGGAAAATTGGGAAAGCGGGAAATCCAGATATTCAGCCCGATATCACCATTCCACTTGGTGCAGCGACGGAAGTGATCGCTGGTGAAGGACAGATTCTCACCGCGGGCGGTGTCGATACGCATATTCATTGGATTTGCCCGCAGCAAGTTGAAACCGCACTGATGTCCGGTGTGACCACCATGATTGGTGGTGGTACAGGCCCTGCGGCAGGGACTTCTGCAACAACAGTGACACCGGGGCCTTGGCATATTGGGACAATGCTTCAAGCCATAGATGATTTACCGATGAATATTGGTCTACTCGGTAAGGGAAACCTAAGTCAGCCCGACCCAATTCGTGAGCAAATTCGTGCAGGGGTAGTAGGTTTAAAGCTACATGAAGATTGGGGTTCAACCCCTGCAGCGATTGATACGTGTCTGACCGTTGCCGATGAGTTTGATGTGCAGGTGGCCATTCATACTGACACGTTAAATGAAAGCGGTTTCTTGGAAGAAACCTTGGCTGCATTTAAAAATCGTACCATTCACACCTACCATACCGAAGGCGCAGGCGGTGGACATGCCCCTGATATTTTAAAAGCCATTGGTCAGCCGAATGTGTTGCCATCTTCCACCAATCCAACTCGTCCGTATACCATCAACACCATTGATGAGCATTTGGATATGCTGATGGTGTGTCACCATTTAGACCCTGCGATTTCTGAAGATGTGGCATTTGCGGAAAGTCGTATTCGACGTGAAACCATTGCAGCAGAAGATATTTTGCAGGACTTAGGTGCCATTGCCATGATGTCATCAGACTCGCAAGCGATGGGGAGAGTTGGTGAAGTGGTGATTCGCACATGGCAAACCGCACATAAAATGAAAATACAGCGGGGTCCTTTAGAAGGTGACAATGCCACGCATGACAATAATCGGGTCAAACGTTATATCGCCAAATATACAATTAACCCTGCCATTACGCATGGTTTAAGCCATGAAATTGGCTCGGTTGAAGTGGGGAAACTTGCAGATTTAGTGTTGTGGAAGCCTGCATTTTTTGGGGTGAAGCCTTCGATGATTATTAAAGGTGGCATGATTGCAGCTGCGCCGATGGGAGATATTAACGCTTCGATTCCAACACCACAGCCTGTGCATTATCGTCCGATGTTTGGGGCAAATGCGCGCGGTGTGCATAACACCTGTATCACCTTTTTATCCCAAGTCGCCATTGGGGCAGGTGTACATGAAAAATTGGGTCTGAAAAAGTTGATCAGTCCATGTAAAGGTACACGCGATATTCAGAAGAAAGATATGAAACTAAATACCTATTGTCCTGTGATGGAGGTTGATCCTGAAATTTATGAAGTGCGAGCCGATGGGAAATTGCTAACCTGTGAGCCTGCGGAAGTATTGCCGATGGCACAGCGGTATTTCTTGTTTTAAAGTTGTCTCTAGAAAAGATAATTACTGTGATAGGTGATAAAGTCTTATGTAATTAATAAGACTTTATCATTAGATAGAATTCATCGATTTATTTTAAATACATAAAAATTTCAGCGGAATAAACGCGTTTGCTAAAAGAAATTAAACACTGAATTAAAATATATAAATTTTAAATTTAATCGATATTAGAAGTTTTCCAAGCACAAAAAATATTAAATTTAATAGATTCATAGAGGTACTCTAATGATTGAAACTGAGAGACTAATATTAAGACAATGGAAGGAAGCAGATTACTCATCTTTTATAAAAATGGGTTTAGATCCAGATGTTATGAAATATTTTCATGAAGTTTTGACCCCACAACAGAGTATTGAGATGGCGGAAAAAATTTATGAGTTAATTGAACGAAACGGGTGGGGCTTTTGGGCTGTAGAGTTGAAAGATACTAGTGAGTTTATTGGTTTTATTGGATTGCACAATCAACCAGTGTTATTCGAATTTTCTCCATGTGTTGAAATTGGATGGCGGTTATTAAAAAGATATTGGGGAATGGGGTACGCAACAGAAGGTGCAAGAGCTGCATTGTTATATGCTTTTGAAGAGCTTAATTTAAATAAAGTAGTTGCATTTACAGCTTTGACAAATAAGCCTTCAGAAGCAGTTATGAAAAGGCTAGGTATGACCGAAGTTAAGCAATTCAAGCATCCAGAATTACCTACAGGGCATATTCTTGAAAATCATATTTTATATGAAATAAATAAAGATACTTTTATAAAATAATTTTGAAATTAATTTATTAAAACTAATCATTCTTGGACAAGGAATATACAGACCATTTTTTATCTTGAAATTGCTTGAGCCAATGTCTAATCATGACTTCAGTTTCAGGAAAAAGTGGTTGTGGAAGTTCATCAATGCTAAACCATTCCCAACGCTCAAAAATCTCAGGTTCTGTCACGCAAATTTGAGTTTTTAAACGTTCATCTAAAAGTTGATAAATCGTTCCGAACGTAACTTTTACTGCCACAGCATTCTGATCAATGATCGTATTTAAGGGTTGAATAGATTCAATATATTGACTTAGATCTAAAGCAGTTTCCTCTAACAATTCGCGTACTGCAGCATCCTCAAATGATTCATGCGCATCCATTTTTCCACCCGGAAAACACCATGAGGCAGGCTCATCATTTTTGTTTCTATAACCCAATAGAACTTTTTGACGTTGATCCATCAACATGATGCCCACGCCGATGATTGGGTTACTTTTAATATTCATGATTGTGCACATCTAGCTGCTCTGTGTTCTACAAAGTACAACAGCGATATGACAACGCTAACTTTCAAATGTTTCAAAACATGTAATTTAAATAAAAAATCATTCACATTTATAGGGGATTTTACCTATCACTATAGTGAAGAAAACCTATTTTATTTCTCTAAAACCTCTATACCAGTGAGAAAAAGTCAATATTTATACAAGATAATCCCTTAATTCAACATAGATTCATAATTTATAAATTTGTATTGTTATTCAAATCTGTTCTTGTTTTGTGACTTATAATTCAAAGTTGAAACTATATAATCCGCTACAAACATCTAAAGGTCTCTAAGTTTAGATATTTCAAACTTTATGCTATCTACATACAATCCTTTTTTGATTAGTCATTACACTGGATGAGGCATAGAATAAAACCCGTCAGTCCTACTCATTAAAGTGATATTTTTATGGCGTTCAGTTGGATTCTCTTTACCCTCATGGCTGCTTTTATGCAGGCTTGGCGCAATGCTTTTCAAAAACAACTGAGTACCACTGTCGATGTATGGGGCGTGACCCTTGCACGCTTTATCTTCGCCTTTCCTTTTGCATTGATTTATTTGAGTAGCCTTTATCATTTCTCACCTGTAACAGCGACTGTTCAATTTACGACAAAATATTGGATTTATATTTTTATCGCAGGCATTAGCCAAATTTTAGCCACTGCATTGATGGTGCAGTTATTTAAACAAAAAAACTATGCCATTGGCGTGGGACTGGCTAAAAGTGAAGCGATCTTAGCTGCAATCATTGGCGTTGCTTTTCTCTCTGATCATTTGTCATGGTTGGCATGGTTTGGGGTGTTACTGGGTGGTTTTGCTGTGTTTCTGTTGAGTCGGGGGCATGGTTTTACTGGATTTTCACCCAAAACACTGGTGATTGGCATCGGAAGTGGTTTGTGCTTTGCCATCACTTCATTATTGGTCAGAGAGGCAAGTCTTGAACTAACAATGTTGCCAACAATTCATCGTGCTGCATGGGTATTACTGTCGGTGATTGGCTTTCAATGTTTGAGTATGCTTTTGTATCTCAGTTTATTCAGTCGTCAAACGCTGCTGGCGATGTGGCAACGTCTAGGATTGACCTTTAAAGTCAGTGTATGTAGTTTTGTGGCATCTCTCGGATGGTTTACTGCCATGAGTATGATGAGTGTCCCAGTGGTGAAAACACTTGGACAAATTGAAATCTTATTTAGTTTGTTGATTTCAGCTTATTTCTTTAAAGAAAAGTTAGCGAAGGCCGAACATTTGGGATTAGCCTTAGTTGTAATTGCAGCAATCTTGGTGATCTGGGCTTAAACATTTTTATAGATCATTGAATATTATTTAATAAGAAAGAAGGGGATGCACCAATAGATTTCATGTTGGCATGAATAATGCTTAATTTTGATGCGTAAATGGATTGATGTTGAACAAGACATTTCGCGAGTTGAAATTAAAGCAAAGTATTCAAGTGACAATAGGAAAGGCATGAAAATCTATACTCAAAGAATAGAAGCAGTGACAGAAGATCAAGCTTTCGAAACTGTGCAACTCAACTTTGATACACGACAAAAGAGCCGTTTTCGTGCAACTTTAGCTTCAGGGGGCGATATTGGTGCAGATTTACCGCGTACAGGTATTCTTCGCGGAGGATCATTTATAGCAACTGAATCAGGTGACTTACTGCGGGTGGATGCTTTGCCTGAACGCCTAATGTGTGTCCAAGCTTCATCTGAATTTGAGCTTTTGAAAGCAGCCTATCATTTAGGGAATCGTCATGTCCCTCTTATGCTCACTCCTCATGCATTATATTTTGAACCTGATCATGTCTTAGCAGAAATGGTCGAAGGATTGGGTTTAATAGTGACTGAAGTGGATCATCCATTTGAGCCAGAAAGTGGTGCTTATGCTCAGCATGGACATGATCATCGTCTCAGCCCAATCAAAGCGATTCATGCTCATGCGCATCACTAATGCAGCTCACTTACTCAAACTGTTAACTTTGTCCTCTACAGCTTTGCCTGTAGGCGCTTATTGCTATTCGCAAGGTGTTGAAAGTGCGATCGATCAAGGTTTGATCCATAATGAGCAATCCAGTATTGCGTACTTCGAAGAAGTTCTGGAAATGCTTTTGGTTCGTTTTGAGCTACCTGTATTGAAGCGTTTGATGCAGGCCCATGATGATGAACAGCAGTTTAATCATTGGGCGCAGTTCTATCGTGCTAGTCGTGAAAGTCGTGAGTTATTAGCTGAATCTCAGCAGTTGGCATTTTCCTTGAACGCATGGATTAAAGATGTATTGAAAATGACCGTTACGGTCAAAAAACAACTTGGATTTGTACCTGTATATGCTCAGTTATGTGGGCGATTGGATCTGAATATCGAAGATGTTTTAACGGCGTATACGTTTACTGTTTTAGAAAACCAAGTGCTTGGCGCAGTCAAAACTGTGCCGCTCGGTCAGATGAGTGGTCAACGAATTTTGTGGCATTTACATGGCTTAGTCCCAGATGCCATAACGCATGCAATGTGTATAGAAGATCATCAACTTAGCAGTGCCTTACCTCAATATGCCATGCTCAGCATGTCTCATGAAACACAATATTCGCGTTTATTTAGATCTTAAAAATTATCATAAGGAATCAATCATGTCAGAACGTTCTCCTTTACGTGTCGGAATTGGTGGACCAGTCGGATCTGGTAAAACAGCACTGACTTTAAATTTATGCCGTGCATTGCGTAATAAATACAATATGGCGGTGGTGACCAATGATATTTATACCAAAGAAGATTCCAACTTCTTAACTCGTCATGAAGCCATGTCACCCGATCGTATTGTGGGGGTGGAAACTGGCGGTTGCCCTCATACGGCTATTCGTGAAGATGCCTCAATCAATTTGGCAGCGATTGATGACTTATGTGAAAAGTTTGATGGTCTGGAGTTAATTATCATTGAAAGTGGTGGCGATAATTTGGCAGCAACGTTTAGCCCTGAACTGTCTGATCTGACGCTATATGTGATTGATGTTGCTGGTGGTGAAAAAATTCCACGTAAAGGCGGTCCAGGCATTACCAAGTCGGACTTACTGATTATCAATAAAACAGATTTGGCGCCAATGGTTGGAGCGAATTTGCAGGTGATGGACCAAGATGCCAAGCGTATGCGAGGAGATAAACCGTTCTTGTTTTCAAACATGAAAACTGAAGAGGGTTTAAACGAGATTATCAGTTTTATTGAAAAACAAGGTTTATTCAAAGCTTAAACAAGAGGGCTTAAAGGATGAAACAATGCAATAAATTCGGTCTATTCATTCTGGCAGGTGTTCCGAGCCTTGTAATGGCACATCCAGGCCATCATCACCATGACGTTAATTTTTGGACGGGCTTCATTCATCCGTTTACAGGATTGGATCATTTGATGATGGTACTCAGTTTAGGCGTCTTGATGTGGAGCATGTCTAAAATTTGGAAGATGATTGGGGCATGGGGCTTGCTTACAGCGCTCGTTGCTGGATTCAGTTTAGGTGCACATGGCATTATTCCGACTGGCGTTGCAGAAATTGGAATTGTAAGTTCATTGTTCATCTTAGCTGTAAGTTTATGGACCAAATCGAACAGAATTTTTCCAGTTGCAGCAGTGTTTCTATCAGTTTTTCATGGTTCAGCACACGGAGCTGAATTAGCGATGAATGGAAATGTTGGCGTTCAGATTTTAGGCATGATTACTGCCATGGCAATGATTTATGCACTTGGACTGGGTTTAGGGGCATTGATGGTGAAATTTGTTCCACAAGGTAAAAAGATTGTAGGTGTGCTAGCAGCATTGGTTGCAGTAATTGGTTTAGCGTGATCAATCTTGACAAAAAAAACTCCGCAAGCGCGGAGTTTTTTATTTACTAGGGTAATCAGCTACCATTCGCAAGACTTTCAAGCGCTTCCCAGCGTTCTAATTTCTCTAAAAGTAGCTCATCAATTTCAGTAAGTCGAATTGAAAGTTGAGTTGCTTTGTTACTATCTGACACAAATAAAGAACCATCTGCTAAAAGTGCATTAATCTCGGCTTGTTCCTTTTCCAAAGCTTCCATTTCAGCAGGAAGTTGTTCTAAAGCACGTTGATCTTTATAGCTTAGTTTTACTTTTTTAACCGCTGGTGCAGGGGTTGCCGCCGCTTCAGCTTTTGCAGCTGCTTTCTTCACCGCAGATTTCTGATCGACTACAGTTTGATCAGGACGTTGCATGAGGTAGTCTTGATAACCACCGACATATTCATCGATATTGCCTTTGCCATCGAATACCCAAGTTGAGGTCACGACATTGTCCATAAAGGCACGGTCATGCGAGATCAACAATAAAGTTCCTTTGTAATCACTGAGCATCTCTTCAAGCAGCTCAAGCGTCACCATATCCAAGTCATTGGTTGGCTCATCCATCACGATGAGGTTCGATGGTTTAAGCAGTAATTTCGCTAATAAAATGCGGTTACGTTCACCACCAGAAAGGGCTTTTACAGGTGTACGAGCACGCTCAGGGGAGAACAAGAAATCTTGTAAATAGCTATAGATATGACGACGTCCGCCATTGATATCGACAAAGTCTGACCCTTCGGCCACGTTGTCTTTTACCGATTTTTCAAGATCGAGCACGTTACGAAGCTGGTCAAAATAAGCCACTTCGAGTTGTGTCCCTGTTTTGACCGTACCTGAGTGTTCTTGTTGACCCAAAATTGCTTTGATCAGCGTGGTTTTACCGACACCGTTGTCACCGACTAGACCAATACGGTCACCGCGTAGCACCAATGCGTTAAAGTTTTTGATAATTGGAGGATTGTCGCCAAATTGCACACTGAGGTTTTCAATTTCGAAGACCACTTTGCCTGAACGTTGAGCATCTTGGGTGGCCATGCTCACTTTGCCTTGCTGCGAACGGCGGGCTTTAGATTCTTCTCGTAATGCTTTTAAGGCACGCACACGACCTTCGTTACGGGTACGACGTGCTTTAATACCTTGACGAATCCAAACTTCTTCTTCTGCTAACTTTTTATCGAACAGCGCATTTTGTTTTTCTTCTGCTTCCATCTGTGCAGCTTTGAGTTCGAGGTAACGTGAATAGTTCCCTTCATAACTGCGTAAGATGCCACGATCCAGTTCCACAATACGTGTAGCAATACTGTCTACAAATGAACGGTCATGCGAAATGAAGAGTAATGTTAGATTATTTTGATCGAGTAAGAATTTTTCTAACCACTCGATACTTTCAACATCTAAATGGTTCGTTGGTTCGTCGAGTAACAAAACATCAGGTTGGGTGAGTAGTGCGCGTGCAAGAAGCACACGACGTTTACGACCACCTGAAAGATCAGCTAAATCAGCATCAGGATCAAGTCCCATTTTACTGAGGATTGAATTCACTTTAGTTTCAAGTGCCCAACCATCTAATTGATCCATTTTATGTTGCAAGTTACCCATGCGATCGCAAGCTTCCATATCACCAAGTACGCAAGCTTCGCTTGCTTCGTGATAAGCTCTAAGAACAGAAGCTGCTTCACCTGCGCCATCTGCCACAATATCTGCAACACGTCCCGAGTCCATTGGCACGTCTTGAGCCAGCATAGAAATGGTAATACCATTTTGCAGGGAAACTTCACCAGCGTCAGGCAATAAACTTCCATCAATGAGTTTAAGTAAAGTAGACTTACCCTCACCATTACGGCCAATCAAACACACTCGTTCGCCGCGCTCTAAACTAAAATTCGCGCCGTCGAGTAAGTACGGTCCACCAAATGCGAGTTGGACGTCCCTTAAGGTAATATAGGCCATAATGTTTCCTGAAATCCCCTGATGAGGACTTATAATGTCGAATCAAAAAAATCTAAATGAGCAGGCGTCATTTTCCGCACCCATAGAAGATTTGCAAGTCCGAATTGCATTTTTAGATGAATTAGTTGATCAGTTAAATATTCAAATTGCATTACAAAGCCGTGAAATCAGCGATTTAAAGAAACAAATGCAAATTTTGTATCAACGTGTTGAAGCTACTCATGCTGACGATGGTGTTGCTCCATTTGATCCAATTTTGGATAAACCGCCACATTATTAAGACGTGACATAAATACTGATTATTTATCAAGAAGTATGCGTAAATAGTTTGACCTTTGATATGAAGGTCGTTGTAATAGTCTTTTCACTTGCCGAATTCTGAATCTTATCCTATGAGCGCTAAAGTTGTCCTAATAGATCTTGAAAATAACATGCCGACTTCGACGTTATTTCGGGAGATTGTGCAACATTACACCACGACCTATCTATTTCATTCGAAAGGGAGTTTTCATTACAGTCTCACTGATTTGACTGAATTTGCGAGTTGGATTAGTAGTGGTCAAATTGTCATTTTAGAAATGCTTGAGGCAAAAGAAAAAGAATTTGAGTACGCTGTGATTGTGGGGCAAATCTTGGCATTGGTTGAGCATGGCGCAGAGATTGATGTGATTTCTGCACGAGACTGTAGCACCATGTTGGCTGACATGATGCGAGCTTCTGGCATTCAATGTAATTTGATACAGGTACAACCAGAGCAACCTGTGTCAAAACTCAAATACAACGTGCCTTCAGTTGAAACTATTCGTCAAAATCATGATTTATTTAAAGTAAAGCAGTATTGTGATGTTGTGGTTCGTATGGAAGGGAAGCCCAACACCTTAGCTAAGCTTAAAAACTCGATCGAGAATACGTTGAGAATAAATGACGAGCACAGCGCTAAATTGATCGGCATGCTGATTAATTTAAAGGTAGTTAAAAAAGAAGGTGAGCAAATTTCCTTTCGTAAAAAGGTATTAAAGCAGTGGGCTCAATTGGATATGAATGTTGATGAAGATGTAGTAGCAGACCACAAGCTTGGTCAGGTAGATGCGTTATTGGCGAAGCTACATATCGAAGCAAAAGACATTTTAGCTGAAATTGAAGAGTCACAAGACATTCAACATATTCAGAGTGATTTGTTTAAAAATTTTGAAAAAATAGATCCTGTCCAGCTGGAAGTCATCCAAAAATTGAATGCTTTAAAATCCGGAAAGCCTAAAGATATTTATGAACTGCGTGATTTATTAGAACAACTATTTCCAAAATCAGATGTGCGGTTATTGCTTAAGGAAATGATTGATAAGGGATATATTTATTGGAATGGTCATGAAGTACTTTATAGCCATGAGATGTTTTTGAACTAAAATATGCCTAGGAAAAAAGCGATGATTTTATCGCTTTTTTTTATTTCAGTTGCACTGTGCTTAGGTGGGTTATACCACATCGTGCCTTATTTGGTTCAGGTCTCAATACTGGTTTCATGCCGCTATAAATCGTATTTTTAATTTTCAACTTGCCTTTTATATTCGGCTTATGCAACTCTAATATAAGAAGCAAAAGGTGAACTATGGAAAATGCTGGACTTTGGATAACGATTCTTATCGTTGTGTTTGTGCTGGGCTCGATCTTCGGATTACGTGTAAATCCAAGAGAAAAAGCTTTGGGGATTATGCGTGAGAAAGCGCGAAAAATGGGATTACACCCACGTTTGATTGCTGCACCTTCATGGACCAATATTCCAATGGCATCAGAAAATCGTGCCAGTATGGTGGCGTATTACAGCGTTATCATTCCTGATGGTCGCCTACCTTTAATGCGCGCTTTGGTTGAAAATGAAAAACTCAATGTTGTTCACGGAAATGAGAAATTTAATGATTTCCCCATTGCATTAAAAGGGATTTATGCTATTGATATGCAGTCTAATTGCGTCGGTTTGTACTGGAATGAAGAAGAAGATCTTCACGCTACACAACTTGATGAAATGAAAGCACTTTTACATAAATTGGCTGAAATTTAATTTTTTTAATCTTATAGGAATAACGGTTCACTATGGCGAATGCTCCTAAGTCCACATCCAAAAGCGCTACAGCTCAATCGTCAGAAGCTGGAAAAAAACGTGCTTTAGTGATCGTCGAGTCGCCTGCTAAAGCGAAGACCATTAATAAATACTTAGGTTCAAACTACATTGTGAAATCATCTGTGGGTCATGTCCGTGACTTACCAACAGGTGCTTCAAAAAGTACGGAAAAGAAACCAGTAACACGTACCAAACAGACTGCTGAAGAGAAAGCTGAAAAAGCTCAACAGGCACTGATTAATCGTATGGGGGTAGACCCTGAGCACGGTTGGAAAGCACACTATGAAGTGCTTCCTGGTAAAGAAAATGTTGTTTCAGAACTAAAAAAGCTTGCTTCGCAGGTTGACGAGGTCTATCTCGCAACCGATTTGGACCGCGAAGGAGAAGCAATTGCTTGGCATTTAAAAGAAGTCATTGGTGGTGATGACTCTCGTTATAGACGTGTGGTTTTCAACGAAATTACTAAAAATGCCATTCAAGAAGCATTTAAACAGCCTGCTCGTTTAGACATTGATAAAGTCAATGCGCAACAAGCACGCCGTTTCCTTGATCGTATTGTTGGCTTTATGATTTCACCACTATTGTGGGAGAAGATCGCACGTGGTTTATCTGCGGGTCGTGTACAGTCAGTTGCTGCGAAACTTGTGGTAGAGCGTGAGCGAGAAATTCGTGCTTTTATTCCTGAAGAATATTGGCAAGTTTTTGCAGATACCAAATCTAAAAAAGATGATATTCGTTTAGAAGCAGTCAAACAGTCAGGTAAGACATTAAAACTTCAAAACAAAGCACAAACAGATGCTTTATTGGATGTTTTAAAAGAAGCTGAATTTAAAGTTGCTGCCCGTGAAGATAAACCGACCAAAGTTAATCCGAGCGCACCCTATATCACATCGACCTTACAACAAGCAGCAAGTACTCGACTTGGTTTCTCTGTAAAGAAAACAATGACGATGGCACAGCGCTTGTATGAGGCAGGTTATATTACCTATATGCGTACCGACTCTACATTCTTGAGTGATGATGCGGTCAATATGGTACGTGGACATATCGAAACCGAGTATGGTGAAAAATATCTTCCTGCAAAGCCAAACCGTTTTGGAAATAAAGCAGGTGCGCAAGAAGCCCATGAAGCGATTCGTCCATCAAACGTCGCGTTGAAGGGTGATCAGCTTGCGGGCGTAGATCGCGATGCTCAGCGGCTATATGATCTGATTTGGCGTCAGTTTGTTGCATGTCAAATGACACCTGCTGAATATTTGTCTTCGACAATCTTGGTCGATGCAAACGGTGTAGAACTTAAAGCTAAAGGTCGTACTTTGGTATTTGATGGCTTTACGAAAGTACGTGGCCAGAACAAGTCGGATGATGATGTTTTACTGCCTGCTGTGAAAGTGGGTGAAGTTCTACAACTTCAAAAGTTAGATCCTTCGCAACATTTCACTAAACCACCTGCACGTTTCACAGAAGCATCTTTGGTGAAAGAGCTTGAGAAAAAAGGTATTGGTCGTCCTTCGACTTATGCAGCGATTATTTCAACGATTCAAGATCGTGGTTACGTGAAATTGGATAACCGTCGTCTCTATGCAGAGAAGATGGGTGAAATTGTTACAGATCGTTTGGATGAAAGTTTTAACAACTTAATGAACTACGCATTTACTGCAGATTTAGAAGGTCAACTGGATAAAGTTGCGGATGGTGAGCGTAATTGGAAAGAGTTATTAGATAGTTTCTATGGTGATTTTAAGAAACGTCTGACTACTGCACAGGGTGAAAATGGCATGCGCCGTAATCAGCCTGTTGAAGTTGATGCTGTGCATTGTAAAGAATGTGATCGTCCGATGCAGATTCGTACCGGTACCACAGGTGTATTCTTAGGTTGTTCTGGCTATAACTTACCACCGAAAGAACGTTGTAAAGGCACACTTAATTTAACGCCAGTAGAGTCTTTGGCTGCATTATCTGATGATGAGTCTGCAGAAACCGCAGATTTAATGTCGAAAAAACGTTGCCCAATTTGCGAAACAGCAATGGATAGCTACGTTATTGATGGTGGTCGTAAACTTCATATTTGTGGGAACAATCCAGACTGCGAAGGTTTTGAGCTTGAAGAAGGTGAGTTCAAAATTAAAGGGTACGATGGTCCAACAATTCCATGTGACAAATGTGATGGTGAGATGCAGTTAAAGACAGGGCGTTTTGGTCCTTATTTTGCCTGCACAAGCTGTGAAAATACACGTAAAGTATTGAAGAATGGTCAACCAGCACCTCCTCGTGTCGACCCGATTAAAATGGAACATTTGCGCTCAACGAAACATGACGACTTTTTCGTATTACGTGATGGAGCAGCAGGCTTATTCTTAGCAGCAAGTAAATTCCCTAAAGTGCGTGAAACTCGTGCTCCTAAGGTTGCGGAATTGCGTACGGTTGCTGAACAGCTAGATCCAAAGTATCAGTTTATTCTGCAAGCGCCAGATACTGACCCTGATGGAAACCCAACTTTAGTGAAGTTTAGTCGTAAAAATCAAGCGCAATATATTGGTTCTGAAACGCCTGAAGGTAAACAAACGAAATGGTCTTTGATTTACCAAGATGGTAAATGGATTGAAGCTTAACGTTTAAATAACAGAAAATGCTGACTTAGGTCAGCATTTTTTTATGACATTAAATTTATTGTCTTACACATACTCTTGAGAGATTTTCTATTTCTGTATCAAATAGAATGAAATTCGCAATCATTTCTTTGTTATCGAGTTTTTTAATTAGTAATTTCACAGCATCAGGATCAGCTAAAGCTGATTTAAGGTTTAATTGCTCTTCAACTTGAGCATTGTCTATTTCAAATTTCAGTAATTTATTTTGATCAATTGTGAGTATATGTTCTTGTAAACTCCATTGAGCTTCAGATTGGGTATAAGCAATTGCTTTCTCGTTATCTTTAATAAAGGTCATTTGATTTTTTTCAAAATATTGACCATTTGGTTTGAACTCAGACACTATTTCGCTTTTCGCAGCATAACCCATGTAATCCATTTCTTCAGTACATTTCCATTTGGCTGAAAGTGCTGATAATTGAATATTTTCACTACTGTGTGAATTGGTTGCAGACGAGCTGGTAGCTTGATTACATACAAAAATGAATGTACACAGCACTAAAGTTTTTTTAAATATTTGATATTTTTGCATTGTTATACCGTTATTTTTTTTGGGGAATTGTAAGTTTATTACAATATATAAGGGTTCTATTTGAAAAATTGAAAATCTCAATGTAATAAATAAGTATCTGAATTAATTTAAATATGAGAATAGCAATAAAGTATGCAGCAAAGGATAGAAACTTTTATTTTGGCTCCCGACTCTTTCAAAGAAAGCATGCCTGCTGAGCAGGTATGCATGATTATGAAAAATGCAATCCATAAAGTCTTACCCGATGCACAATGTATTTTGAATCCAATGGCAGATGGTGGTGAAGGAACCATTGATGCATTGGTCATGGCAAAATCAGGATTAAAAATCGCGTGCGAAGTACAAGGCCCATTCGCTAATCAGCGTGTCATGACTCATTTTGGATTAATTGATCAGGGACAAACAGCAGTCATTGAAATGGCGAAAGCCAATGGCATTCATCTCATACCACCTCATTTAAGAAATCCTTTGTTCACTAATACTGTAGGAACAGGGCAACTGATTGCCGCAGCTCTCGAATTCGGTGTGAAAAAGATCATCATCGGATTGGGTGGGAGTGTGACCAATGATGGTGGTGCTGGTATGGCGCATGCTTTGGGCGTGAAATTTATTAATCAATATCATGAAGCATTTGAGCCAACAGGTGGAAACTTAAACCAAATCGATTCCATTGATGTGTCACAACTCGACCCAAGATTGACTAAAACAGATATTGTTATTGCTTCAGATGTAAACAATCCATTATGTGGTCCACTTGGCGCATCTTATATTTTTGGTCCGCAAAAAGGGGCAACACCTGAAATGGTGCAAGTATTGGATCATAATTTATTGCACTTTGCAGGGGTGGTAGAGCAGCAGCTTTTAGTCGATTTACGTCATCGATCTGGTGCTGGTGCAGCAGGTGGTTTGGGATTTGGTTTGATGGCATTTACAGGCGCAGATATTCGATCTGGTGCTGAATTAATCATTGAGGAAACTCAATTGGCTGAAAAAATTGAGCAAGCTGATTATGTATTTACGGGTGAAGGGAAAATTGATACTCAGACTCAATTTGGTAAAACCCCATTTGCCGTTGCTCAAGTCGCATATCGGCACAACAAGCCTGTATTTGCATTCGCTGGTAGAGTTGGTGAAGGGGTAGAACCATTGTACGAACAAGGGTTTCATCACATCTGTAGTATTAATCCTCTGGATCAAAGTTTGTCAGAATCCTTGAAAAATGCAGTTCAGAATTTAGATTTAACGGTACAAAATATCGTAAGGCAGTATATCTAATTCTCTATGTAAGTGGGCTTTGAGGTTTAAAACTGAAGCGTGTTTGTATTTTCTAAATCTAGCTCTGTTAAACTATTGTTATTGTAAAATTGATGAGTAGCGATGAGTTTAGACAGCCTGATTGATGAATTAAATCCTCAACAAAAACAAGCTGCAACCACAGAAGCCTTACATAGTTTGGTGTTGGCGGGTGCGGGCTGTGGTAAAACCAAAACGATTGTGGCACGTGCTGCTTATCTCATTGATCAAGGTGTACCCGCCAATCAAATTCAAATTTTGACGTTTACGCGTCGTGCTGCCAGTGAAATCGTGGCGCGTGTCGAATTGGCACTCGGTGAACAAGCAAAAGGATTACGAGCATCAACATTCCATACTTTTTGTATGTACTTGCTGCGTCGTATACCAAAAGCTTTCAGCTTAGCGCAATTCTCAATTATTGATCGTGATGATCAACTCATGATGTTTCGTTTGATACGTGGTAAAGATGATAAGAAGAATCCCAATCAGCTCCCGAAGCCTGCTGAATTATGTGATCTGTATTCATATGCTAGAAATACGCGTCAAAAGCTAAGTGTTGCCATAGAAAAGCAAATGCCTGAATTCTTAGCAATGAAAGACCTGATTGCAGAAATCATGAAAGAATATGAAACTCGAAAGCAGGCACGTAGCTTTCTTGATTATGACGATATTCTTGCGATCGTGGCATCAGCTTTAGCACAGTCTGAGGGTCTAGTCGATTATGTGGCCTCGATTTGCAGACATATGCTTGTGGATGAAATGCAAGACACCAATCCATTGCAATGGGCGCTATTAGAGCCTTTAAAGGATCGAGTAAGTTTGTTTTGTGTCGGGGATGATGCTCAATCGATTTATGGTTTTCGTGGAGCAGATTTCGAAAACATTCATCATTTTAAAGAGCGTGTGCCAGCAGCACAGATCTTTAAATTAGAAAAAAACTACCGATCTACTCAAGAAATTTTAGATTTATCAAATTGGTTGCTTGATCAAAGTGAGATTAAATATGACAAGCGCTTAAATGCGTATCGAGGTACAGGCATAAAGCCTAAAATTCATATTTTCCCGAATGAGTTTGATGAAGCAAAATGGATTGCCATAGATATTAAAGAGCGACATTTGCTTGAGGGAAGTCCTTGGCGCGATCATATGGTTCTGGTACGTTCAAGCTTTGCAGCTCGTCATATTGAAGCAGCTTTCATTGCAGCCAATGTCCCATATCGGTTTATTGGTGGTATGAAACTTCTTGAAACTGCGCATGTTAAGGATTTACTGAGTTTACTACGGGTCATTGCCAATCCTTCAGACGATATTGCATGGATGCGGTTTTTGACGCTTTGGGATGGGGTCGGTGATGTTGGCGCAAGCCGTTTAGCGCAACAGTTGTTACAGGACCCTCAAGATGACGTCATTGCGGAAAAACTAGAAAAATTTGGACGTATTCCTGCTGAGGCTCTACTCATTATGAAGCAGTTGAATGTGATAAAGACTGAAGTTCAAGCTTGCGTAAGCTTGGCAATTCAGGCAATAGAAATTCAGTTGAGTGAAAATTACAAAAAGGATTGGGGGCGTCGTCAAGGAGACTTTGAGTTGGTGAAACAGTTAGCTTCAAAACATACTCAGTTAAGTGAGTTTTTAGAAGCCTACGTGCTTGATCCAGTTTCAATCAGTGAAATCGAACGCCAGTCAGATACTGATGTTGTTACCTTGATCACGATACATTCTGCTAAAGGAACTGAACAAAAAGTTTGTTACGTGGCGAATGTGACACCTGGTCAGTATCCACATGCAAGAGCTCAAGGGGATTTTGATGAAGTTGAAGAAGAACGCCGTGTGCTTTATGTAGCACTTACCCGTGCACAAAATGAATTGATTTTAACCAAGCAAAATTTGGTGACGTGGGCAAGGGAACAAGTCGATGAGCAAGGACGAAAAGTTGAAAGCTATTTTCTTAATGATCTTTCAAGACATTTGTGTACAAGTGAAACACATTATAAAACCAGGCAGCAAACGGTTAAGAGTGCTTTGATTGAGCGACAGTCGATTAATTTAGATTTTGGGATTGATCTCGATTAAACTATCTAGATTGTTTCATACAAAAAGTAGAGTAGGCGCGTACTTTTTGGTTTTTTTGCCTATCTTCTTAAGGTTTTTTCATGAAAATTTTAGTTCGTAACTTAGAGCGCAGCATTACTGAAGCTGAGATTCTGGAGTTATTTCAGCAGTTTGGAACAGTAGACTCATGTACATTGGTGTTAGATGCTGCAACAGGAAAATCGAAAGGATTTGCCTTTGTTGAGATGCCACATGGCCGTGAAGCTGTGAAAGCAATTAAGGGGCTGAACACCCGTAAAGTTAAAGGTGCAGGTATTCGAGTAAAAGCTGCAGACGAAAAGCCAGAAGCATAACTTGATGTCTAAATAAAGTAGGAGCAGTTATTGCTCCTTTTTATTTTATATTTTATTTAATTTCACTAATAAATATGAATCTTTTTTAGCTTTTTTGACCGACTTTTGTACTTTCAAGAATTGACATGTTTTTGAAATGTATTTCTGTTATATATTAATATTTTTATTAAAAACATACACTTAAAATCACATTTATATACAAATTATTGTGAAGTATATATTAATAATAGATTGAATAATTTTGAGTGAAGTGTGTAGTATAAAAGCTCCATTATAAAACCCCAAAAGGTTATAAAAATGTCTATTCAAGAATTAAATCATCTAGAAACAGAAATCGTATCAGGTGCAGGTACGTTAATCGGTGACACGCTTCAAAACGCATCAAACTTATTTTCGAGCACATTGAATGTTCAAGCTCCAATTTGGAAGCCACTGAGCCTAATTCCTGGTGTTGGTACAGTTCATCAAGCAATTGATGTTGGCTTCCTTGCGATTTCAGAAGGTCTTTACAAGGCTGGAACACTGTTAGGTGGTGATCAAGATCAGGTCAAATTTCATTATGACAATGAAAAAGGCGATGGGACTTATAATCCATTAGGAATTTTTAAGGGTATTGTTCGCTAATATAACCTTAGATTCATTCGAAAGGGTCAGCCATGTATTTGGCTGGCTTTTTTTTAAGCAGTATGCATTAATCATCAAGCTTTCAATCAATCTTGTTGATCTAAAATTAATCTTTATTTTTTTCTTAAAAGCATTGCGTGATATGGCGCCAACATTTAAGTTGTATGACATAAATGTTGCTAGGAAGTTTTCATGTCTCGTGTTGCTCGTTTTCATGCAGATCGCACTAATCAAAAACTCTATTTTGCCCGTCTATCATGTCAGCAAGCAGAACAGACAGATCATATTCAACAAGCTCAAGCCCATCGTGAAGCGGCAGTCTTTCATTTGCATGGAGCGGTTTTGGCATTTTTGCAAGAGTTGGTTCGTTATTACCGTTTAAATGATTTTTCACCTACATTAAAATCTATTGAAGAGCATATGGCCGCTAAAGGGCAAGTTTCTCCAGAAATCACCGTTTTACAGCATCTTGCAAAGGATGGTTTTATTGCAGAACTAAAGCGCGCTTATCGTATGTGCCAGTATGCACCTGAACCAAGTGCACCAGAACCTGAGGATGAGACTTCTTCAAATCTTATTATTAAAGTCACGCAGACACCTCAAGCGTGGTTGCCAGACACTCAAATTCTTCGAGAGTGGCATCGTGACTTAACCCATCTTATTGACGGTTTTCGTAACGAAATGGTTGAGTTTTAATTGTAATCATGACAGTTTTAAACGATTAGACTTGAAATATAAATTTTAGAACTTATATAAAATAGTCTAAGCTATGCAAAGTGCATTCAGCATTTTGCCACCATGTGAATCATGGAGGGTATATGTCTATAGAGCAATTGAAAGAATTATTCGGAACACAAGAAGCAATTTTAGAATTGGTGCAACTTGAGAATGGCGAGTTAGCGCTTCGTCACGCTGCATCCGAGGATGAGCCACTTGTGAAAATTCAATTTAATGATGAAGTGAAAGCTTTATTAGGTGATCATATGCCTTTGATTGCCCAACACATGATTCAGGCTGCGTTATTTGCACTTCTCGAAAAACAATCGAATGAATGGCATGCGGAAGTCGTAGATGAAAAACCACAGTTTTATAGCTAAGAAAAAACCGCGCAAATAGCGCGGTTTTTATTTTACTTAGTGAGATGGTGCATGATGATGTGCGATTTCAATTTGATTTAGAATATGATTGCTCATGTTCTTCGCCATTTCTTCCTTCGCGTAATACACTTCACCAATTTCATCTGCACGTATTGCTTCAGCTTCTTCTTTACTTTCTGCACAGATCAAAACTTGAATCTGTGGATTCAGAAGTTTGGCAGTATCTACAATCTTATGAATATCTAAAATATCCATCGGCGAGATAATTAAAAGCCTCGCATGTTGTATATGCGCTTGAATTAATACGCCCGGTTCTGTTGCTGAACCTGATACTGCAGCAATATCTTTTGCACGTAGTTTTTCAACAATTTCTCGATTTTCTTCAGCAATCACCACTTTGATGTTATTTTCCATCAGTGTTTTTGTTAAGCGACGTCCAACTTCTCCATGACCGACCATGACCACTTGATCGCGCAGGTAGTCCTGTGAGACCTCGTCAGGTAGCATCGCCAATGGATCACCACTACGCTCAAGCAAACGAGCCAAATGCGAGCGCTCACGAATCCATTTCTGTACGGGTTCAATGGCTGAAAATAAAACAGAATTGAGCGAAATAGAAAATAATGCCCCGGCTAAAATCAAGTTTTGAGCTTCAGGGGTTAATAATCCTATAGATAGACCGAGTGTTGCCAATATAAATGAGAACTCACCGATTTGAGCGAGTGAGGCACCTACTGTAAGTGCGGTATTTAATGGATAGCGGAAGAACAAAACCAGCGCCATTGCTGCTAATGTTTTTCCGATCATGATAATGCTAATCACAGCCAGAATATGAAGTGGTTCTTCAACGATAATTGTTGGGTCAAACAACATTCCGACAGAGACGAAGAATAGGATGGAGAATATCTCACGCAGTGGTAACGTTTCTTCTTCAGCACGATGACTGAAGTCAGACTCTTTAACCACCATCCCAGCAAAGAATGCACCTAATGCCATTGAAACGCCAAAAATCGCATATGAACCATAGGCAATGGATACGGCTGCTGCAACCACAGTCAGTGTAAATAGCTCGCGAGAACCCAAGCGTACGACAAACTGAATAATTTTAGGGATGAGGCGCTTACCAATAATCAGCATAAAGGCAATAAAGCCCGCAACTTTAAGTAAGGTTATTCCTAAAGTCACAAAGACATTTTGATCTGGATCAGCGCCTTCCAGTGCTGTTCCGCCAAGGAGTACAGCTGTAGCGGGTAATAAAACTAAAGCGAGCACCATGACTAGGTCTTCGACGAGTAGCCATCCCACAGCAATTTTTCCATTGACTGAATCCAGTAAGCCTCGGTCACCTAAAGCTTTTAGGAGTACCACAGTACTCGCACAAGATAAGCTTAAGCCAAACACCAATGCTGACCCAAAACTCCATCCCCATAGCATGGAGACGCCAATCCCGAGGATGGTAGCCACTGTGATTTGTAAAATTGCACCAGGGACAGCAATACGCCGAACTTGCATTAAATCTTTCAGTGAAAAGTGCATCCCGACACCGAACATCAAAAACATGACACCCAGTTCTGCGAGTTGATTGGCTAGTGTGATATCGGCGACGATACCGGGGGTTTTGGGGCTAATAATAATGCCGGCAATGAGATAGCCAACAAGAGGGGGTAGACGTAAACGTGCGGCGATAAAGCCAAAAATAAGGGCTAAGCCAAAACCAACCGCAAGCAATATAATTAAATCTACATCATGTGGCACTAATCACCCCTTAAATATTTATAAATTATGAATTGGCTTTTGAGCTGTATAAGCATAAAAAATGCCAAACTGAGATTAAATTTTAACAACCTGAAGAAAAAAAAGGCAAAAAAAACGACCCAATGGGTCGTATTTTTTTAAAGAACTAAAATTATTTGATTTTAGCTTCTTTGAAGATTACGTGTTGACGGATTTTTGGATCAAATTTTTTGATTTCCATTTTTTCCGGCATAGTACGTTTGTTCTTAGTAGTGGTATAGAAATAACCTGTACCAGCAGAAGAAACTAGGCGAATCTTATCACGCATTTTCGTTGCTCCTTAGATCTTTTGACCTTGAGCACGTAGGTCAGCAACAACCTTTTCGATGCCCAATTTGTCGATAATACGCATACCTTTAGTAGTTAGACGAAGACGTACGAAACGTTTTTCGCTTTCTAACCAAAAACGGTGGTGGTGCAGGTTCGGCTCGAACCGGCGCTTAGTTTTGTTGTTGGCGTGTGAGACGTTGTTACCAACGACTGGACGCTTGCCGGTAACTTGGCAAACCTTAGACATGGTGTAACTCCATTGATTTAGCCAACAGCAAACCTGTATGGCCAGTCAAAATAAAACGGATTGAATTCATTCAAGGGGCGTTTTATATCAAAAATACGCTTAAAAGACAAGCGAAATTGATAAAAACAGGGCATGACCTGTTGTGATAGATCATGCCTTGATCATTTAACGAAGAAAGGCTTTACGGATAAGACTAGGGATCGGTCTATTAAACGGAGGCAGTACGTATTTCAAGCTGAATAGCTTTGGAATAGACATGACTGAGCGTTCATTTGATAAACTGAAGAAGCCTTCGGGACCATGGTATCTGCCCATACCAGATGCACCAACGCCACCGAAAGGTAGATCATCTTGTGCAACATGAGTAACAACAGCGTTTTGACCAAAGTGTCCAGAGTGAGTACGTTGCGAAACGTATTCTGCTCGAGCATCGTTAAAGTCGAAATAGTATAATGCAAGTGGACGTGGTCGGTCATTAATAAACTCGATAACTTCGTCTATTTGATCATATTCTAAGATTGGTAAAATTGGACCAAAGATTTCGTTCTTCATAATTTCCATATCAGGGCTGATATTGGTCAGAAGGGTTGGCGCTATTTTACGTACAGAAGCAAGCTCTTCTTTTAATGGGTTAATTTCAGTGACTTGAGCACCATTTTGAATCGCATCTTCTAAGTAACCTTGTAAGCGTTTATTTTGCTTATCGCTCACTATAGAGGTGTAATCTTGGTTGTCACGTAATGTTGGATACATCGTTTTCGCAACGGTTTCAAACTGGTGAATAAACTCTGAAGTTTTACCACGTGGTAGGAAAATATAATCTGGTGCGACACAAGTTTGACCCGCATTCCACAATTTACCGAATGCAACACGCTCCGCGACATCCTTTAAGTCAATTGAAGGGTGCACGATAACTGGTGATTTACCACCAAGTTCTAGAATAACTGGAACTAAGTTTTCAGATGCTGCTTTCATCACAGTCTTACCAACATTGGTAGAGCCTGTGAAGACTAATTTATCAAATGCAAGATGACTGAATGTGTCAGAGATTACGCCACCACCTGTAACAACGGCAACTAACTCTTGTGGGAACGCTTCAGATAAAGCATTTTGTAATACATAGCCAAAGTTACGAGAGGTGCTTGAAACTTTAATCATGGCATGGTTGCCCGCTGCCAATGCACATACTAATGGGCTAATCGCCAATAATAAAGGGTAGTTCCAAGGGGAAATGATACCGACAACACCTAAAGGTTGATACTGAACCCAACCTTTTGCAGGTTGATGTAAAATACCGATATGGCGTTTAGAAGGCTTCATCCACTCTGTTAAATGTTTGCTGTAATATTTGATTTGTTCGAGTGAAGTGAGTAGTTCACCAATTTTCGTTTCAGAAACCGAACGATTACCATAATCTTGGCTAATTGCTTCTGCAATTTGGTCCTGATATTTAATCAAAACTGCTTTAAGACGAGCCAAACGTTCAATACGCTGTTTTGCTGTCGGGTTCGGATAACGTCGATAGGCTGCTTTCTGAAGCGCTAGAAGATCATGTAAATGCTGAACTTCCGATGCTTCAGTCGTCATTAAATTTGTTTTTGTTTGACTGTTCATGACCAGTACCACTAATGTAAGGGTTGATGTGATTTTTATTTTTAGAGTAAATACTCTAAAAGTCAAGTCACTTTTATGTTAGCTTGGGCTAAACGTCATTATTCTTGTTATAGATGGTATTAGGATGTCGCATTCCAAAACGTTAAAAACCAAAGACCGAATCTTGCAAATTAGTTTGCAACTCTTTAACGAACGTGGAGAGCGATCTGTCACAACTAACCATATCGCAGCAGAGTTAGGTATTAGCCCTGGTAATCTCTATTATCACTTTCGTAACAAGCAAGAGATCATTAAAGAGTTGATGGAGCAATATCAGCATGCAACTTTAGAGCTGCTAGCATTGCCAGAAGACCGTGATGTAAATGCCAATGATAAAATCCGATACTTTCAAGTACTCAGTAGTCAGTTATGGGCCTATCGTTTTCTGCATCGTGATGTATATCATTTAACCGAAAATAATGATGACTTTAGAAAAATTTACCCGCGTTTCGCAGGTAAAGTGATGCAACAAGGTCAAAAGATTTACCGAGCCTTCGTCAATGCAGGTCTCATGCAAATGACAGAGTCTGAAATTGAAGCGTTGATCATTAACCTATGGATCGTCCTAACCAATTGGACGAACTTTCTCTATATGTCTGGTCATTTAAAAGATTCCAACCATCTAGATGAAAAGTGGGTTTGGCAGGCACTGCGTCAAATGGTGTTTCTTGAAGGTCCTTATTTACGTGGTGAAAGTCGTCAGACTTATGAGCGCTTGCTTGAAACGCTGGGAACATCTGAATTATTTGCTAGTCTTTCTGCTGATCGAGAAGATTGATTTCAGCAAAGATAATTTGAAAGCATTAAAAAAAGAGTTAGAATACGCGGCTGTTTTTCAATTTAACTGTTAAGTGATATAAATCATCATGAATATGACAACTGCTAACACAGCACGTTTACTGATTACTTGCGAAGATAAACCAGGAATCGTGCAGGCTGTATCGAGCTTTTTGTATCATCAAGGGGCAAACATCACTGCGCTTGATCAATATGCAACAGAAGCTCAGGGCGGGCGTTATTTCATGCGTGTTGAGTTTGAACTCGACAATTTGCAAAGCCGTAAGGAAAATATTCTACAAACTTTCGCCACAAACGTAGCTGAACGTTACAACATGCATTGGCGTTTAGCTTTAGTGTCAGATGTAAAGAAAGTCGGTATTTTGGTATCGAAAGTCGACCATGCCTTGCTTGAACTTTTATGGCGTCATGCACGTGGTGGATTACCTTGTGAAATCACTAAGGTTGTGTCGAATCATGAAGATCTACGTGAGTCTGTGGAAAACTTCGGTATTCCTTTTGAAGTTGTGCCTGTCAATAAAGAGAACAAGCGCGAAGCATATGCAAAAATTGATGAGTTAATGCAAGGTAATGATTTGCTTGTACTCGCACGTTATATGCAGATTCTTGATGAAGAGTTCGTCTCTAAGTGGGAAATGAAAGTGATCAACATTCATCATTCTTTCCTTCCAGCTTTTGTGGGTGCTAACCCTTATAAGCAAGCGTATGAAAAAGGCGTAAAACTGATTGGTGCAACAGCGCATTATGTGACAGCTGATTTGGATCAAGGTCCGATTATTGAACAAGATGTTGAGCGTGTCAGCCATGATTTTACAGTTGATCAATTACGTGAATTAGGTCAAGACGTTGAACGTAATGTCTTGGCGCGTGCTGTTAAGTGGCATTTAGAAGACCGTATCATTGTTGATGGTAATAAAACTGTGGTATTCCAGTGATTTTTAATTAAATATCACTGATTTATTAAGGCATGCATGAGCATGCCTTTTTTATTGATGATCAAAAAAACTCATCAAAACTGCAGAATTAATAGTTGCAAATGAAAACACTTCTCATTTATTATTGGCGTACTTTAATTGTACTAACCGATAAGTTTGATTGAAATCTTCCTTCTGAAGACAGCGTCAATGTATATCAGGTCATAAATTTTAATGAGCCCATCTCCCATTCCTATGATGCAAAATCCAATCTCAATGAAAAAGAAAGTGCTTATTTCGCTCATTGCAGTGGTGATCGGGCATATTGGTGTTTTATTTGCCGTGAGTCAGATGAAAACACCTGAATTAAAACCTATTGATAAAGATCCAATTAAGGTTCGTTTTGTTCAGATTAAAGAGGATGCGCCACTGCCGCCACCTCCTGTTGAACCTGTGAAACCTCAAGTTCAACCAAAACCAGAACCTAAAGTGGTTGAACCACCTCCTGTGGTTAAACCCAAAGTCATTGCTGAAAAGCCTAAACCTGTCGAACAAAAAGCAATTGTTCAAGAAGATAAATTAGAAAAGCAAAAGCAGGAACAACAGCGGTTAGAGCAAGAACGTAAAAATCGTGAGTTGCTGGAACAGCAGCGACGAGAGCAAGCATTGCGTGACCAACAGCTACGTGAGCAACAAGAACGTGAGCGCTTGGAAAATGAAAGACGCGAACAAGAACGTCGTGAGCAGCAAGCACGCAATACACCAAAGAATTTAAGTATTGGGCAAATATCATGGTCTCGTACACCGAAGCCATCATATACCAACCGAGATTTACAAGGTTCTGATCGTACTGTTGTAGTATCGATTGAAGCGGACACTAACGGTAATGTAGTGAATGCCAGAATCACAAAATCAAGTGGAATTGATTCGCTTGATCAAAAGATTTTACGCTCAGTGCGTAATGCAAAATTCAGACCTTATAAGGAAAATGGCGTGGCTTATCCGTTTAGAGCGGAACAACCATTTGAACTTAAGTTGAATTCTAACGGCTAACTTTTATTAGGAGTTCGAGTATGAACTTTTCAGTTTATTGGCAACATGCTGATGCAGTCAGTAAGACGCTTTATTTCGTTTTACTCGCAATGTCTATTGCGACATGGACAATTGTCGTTTTACGTGTGATGGGAACACGTCAACTGAAAGAAGTTGCTTATGTTCAACTCTCTAAAGCATTAGCAGGATTGAAAGCAAAACTCGCTCCTTTGGGATTTGAACAACGTAAAGCTGTTGCGGAGCAAGCTTTATTGCGTCAGATTGCTTTGGAAAAAGCATCTGCTGAAAAAGGTGTTGCTGTACTCGGAACAATTGCTTCACTCGCACCATTTGTAGGGCTATTTGGTACAGTATGGGGAATCTTCCATGCATTGGTTGCAGTAGGTAAAAGCGGTCAAGCAGGACTTGCACAAGTGGCAACACCTGTGGGTGAAGCCCTGATTATGACTGGTATTGGTTTGGCAGTTGCTATTCCAGCAGTGATCGCATACAACATTTGTATTCGCTTTAATCGTACATTAAGTAATGAACTACAAGATCATGCTCACAGTCTGTTAATCGACACGATGCTGCAACAAGATTCTTCTGCGCAAAAAGTTGAAGTGAAAGCGACTCAAGAAAGTTACGTTGGAGGTCAAGCTTAATGGCTTTTCAATTGGGTGAAGACAACGATACAGGCATGACGGAGATGAACCTCATCCCGTTAATTGACATTATGTTGGTTTTGATGATCATCTTCTTGGTGACAGCGACCGTTGCTAACCCATCAATTCCATTAACTTTACCAAAAACGACAGCGGATATCATTGATCCACCACCTGAATCGATTCAAGTAAGCATTAACTCACAGGGTGAGATTGCATGGGATTCGGAAATTATCAGCTTAGATGAATTGCAAAAAAGATTTAACGATGCGGGTGGTTCAGCACAACAACCGACGATTATTCTTAAAGCAGATAAAGAATCACGTTATGATACTGTTGCTCAAGTGATGTCACGTGCAAGCGAAGCCGGGCTTGCTGACATTGCCTTTGCCACAGATAATTAATTGATTAACATGAGAAAAGCGACCATAAGGTCGCTTTTTTTAAACCTGTATTAGTCTTTGAGTAAACCTTCAAATTTAGAGCGCAGCTTTAAAAGTTTTGGTGGGATACTAAAATTGCAGTAGCCTTGAGTCGGGTTACGAGCAAAGAAATTTTGATGATATTCTTCAGCAGGGTAGAAGGTCGGTACTGAGCTTAGTTCTGTAACAATATCTAAACCTTCTGCTTTTAACTGTTGAATCGCTTTCTCTGCAATCTGGCGCTGTTCTTCATCAAAATAATAAATGACAGAGCGATATTGAGTGCCTATATCATTACCTTGGCGATTGAGTGTGGTTGGATCATGTGTTGCAAAAAATACATCAAGCAATTGAGCAAAGCTAATTTGACTTTCATCAAAATCCACTAAAACCACTTCCGCGTGATGGGTGTCTCCTTTGCAAATGTCCTCATAGCTTGGATTGACCGTATACCCACCCGCATAACCACTCACGACTTTAGTGACACCTTTAAGTTGAAGGAAAACTGCTTCAACACACCAGAAGCATCCGCCACCGAGCAAAGCTTGTTGCATGGGATTCACCTTATTGAGTTGTAATGACTGAAATAATGGGGTGTAGATTGAAAAAAGCAACCAGTGGAATGGTTGCTTAACTGTTAACGCGGTTGTATTGCAGACTCATACTGCAATACTGGATTACCATGCTCATCGAGTAGGCGAAGTGTTTTGTCATAGACTTGGAATGCCGCGACTTTTGCCAAGGCAGCATTATAGCGATTTGCAAGTTCTTGAGTATTCACACACATCATTTGTGTAGTTGCAACTTCACTCAAGCTAATTTTGTCAGCTTTAATGCTATATGCACCCATAAAACGGTTACAACCATCTGCACCACTCAAACGACTAGATGCTGCATCAAATTGAATACTTGGAACATTGTGTGCAGTAGGGTCGGTCTTAAATTCTGTTGCGCCGATATGTGTCAAAATCCAAGTTTTATTTTGCAATTGATTAAGTGCTTGTTGCTGCTTTTCAGCAGATGGTGTTGTGGTACATGCTGTAAAAAGTAATGCTGAGCCTATAACGGATACGGCTAAAAGTTGTTTTAACATATGAAATGCCCCTGTGTTATTTCTTTCTAATATAAATTAAATTCAAGTCAATTTTATGTATATCAACTGATACGCTAAGGTGCAAGCTCTGGCTGACTCTGAGGGAGACCCAGACGAATCAATTTTGAATAATTTTCACTACTTTGATATTTAAATTGATTAAATTGGTCTGTTCTTGGGTTGACATGTGCCTTGTTGTACCATGTTTTGATATCCCAATGATGTTGTAATGCCCCCAAGTCATACAGATAATTAGGTAAATAACCTGAGGCTAATAATCTGTAGTCCACTGGCAGTTCATGTTTGGAAATCGCTTGAACCATATCAAAAACCAAAGTGGTGCAGTTACTGGTCAAGGTGTTATACCATTTTGGTTCTTGATTAAGTTGATCTGCTTGCTCTAAATATTCCTCAAATAAAGCTTTCATTTCAGCAGCTTTCATGTTGATTGGGAAAAAATAGACCTGCTCATTACGTACATTGCTACGTGTATAAATAATGTCTTTCTCGTCAGCAGCAACTAAACTGACTTCGTACTTTCTAAAAAAACCACCAATAGCAGAAAACTCTTCATCTTTTTCTTTGCGAATTTCAATCGAAAAGGTCAGTGGTTTAGAGTTTTTGAAATCAAAGCTGACTAAAGTGTGGGCGATTTGTGGTCCCATCCAATATGAAGTAATGATGTTAATCCCACTGATTTGATTCAAATCAATTTGACGTGTTTCCCAGCGTTCTTGATAGCTTCCGTCTTCATTCCATGCAAAATTACGCACATTGTGTAAAGTGACCCAATCACCTTGACGTTCATAATTGAGAATTCTTGCGACTTCAGGATTCCACTCACGGTCTTGTTTGGCAGGGATGCTAAAATACCAAACTAAACTGAACGCAAAAAAGACAATGTATAAGACAACATCTTTACTACGGCTGAAAAAATGTTGTGTTGCATATATGCCTAAAACACTTAAGGCAAAAGCGACCCAAAAGCCAATGATAATACGACTGACTAACCAGCCAAATGGCTCTTGAACCCATAAGGCCATACATAACCAAATTGAAGAGAAGATGACAAATAAACTAAATAGGGAGTGAAAAGCTCCCTTTGCAAGCGCAAGAATAAACTCTCTTTTACCGATGTTATGCATTGTTATTGGCTATATGTAAGAAAGCTTTATTTTTGGTAGGTTGCGAACTCAAATGCAATATTTGTTTTGTCATCAATGTGTTGCTCTGATGCCACTTTTTTAAATTCAGGTGGAATCTCAGGATAATGAGCATCACCTTGAACGTCTAATTCAACATGCGTGAGTTCTAAGCGATCCGCAATAGAGATCGTTTGGCTAAAAATTTCTCCACCACCTATGATAAAAATAGATCCAGGCTTTTCTGAAGCTTTTACATCATGGACTGCCTGCTCAAGTGCACTCTCGATTGTATGCGCGATTTTTGTTCCTTCAAACTGCCATGACGTATCTCGTGTAATGACCCAATTTACACGTTTAGGAAGTGTTCTACCCATAGACTCAAGTGTTTTACGTCCCATGACCACAACACCACCTTGAGTAATTTCTTTAAAATGTTTGAGATCAGCTGAAATATGCCATGGCAAATCATTTCCTTTGCCAATACAACGTTGTTGATCCATTGCAACGACGTGTACGACTTCTAAACCTTGAAATGCCATGATTATTCTTCCAGCGAATATGAGTTAAAGAGGGAAATGTAAAGTTGGATCACGATTGGTACCAACGGTGATCCCAAAAGACTTTAGTTAAAATCAAACCGCAACTGGTGCTTTAATTGCAGGATGCGATTCGTAATTTACGATTTCAATATCTTCAAATTTGAAATCAAAAATATCTTTAATTTCGGGATTCAGTTTGAGTTGGCACAATGGAAGTGGTTCACGTGTTAATTGAAGTTGTGCTTGCTCGAAATGATTGGCGTAAAGATGAGTATCACCACCTGTCCAAACAAAATCACCGACTTCTAGATCACAGACTTGCGCAATCATATGGGTGAGAAGTGCATAACTTGCAATATTAAATGGAACGCCAAGAAAAACATCAGCACTACGTTGATAAAGCTGACATGATAATTTTCCATCCTGAACAAAAAACTGGTAAAGCGTGTGACAAGGAGGGAGTGCCACTTGTCCAGCTTCTTTTGGGTTCCAACCTGATACGATTAAACGACGGGAGTTTGGATTGGTTTTAATTTCATTAATTAACCATTTGATTTGATCAAAACCATCTTGCTCGTATAAACCATCGTCTTTTTTAGTTGCACCAAAGTTACGCCATTGGTGTCCATATACTGGACCTAGCTCTCCTTCAGGACGTCCAAAACGAGCAGTCTGCTCAGCTGTCGACCATTCATCCCAAATTGTAACTTTATGATCTTGCAGATATTTAACATTGGTATCACCTTTAAGGAACCAAAGTAATTCAATCACGATTGAACGGAAGTGAACTTTCTTTGTGGTCAGTAGAGGAAAACCTTTAGAAAGATCAAAGCGCATTTGATGACCAAATACAGAACGAGTACCTGTACCAGTACGGTCACCTTTATCACCGCCATTGTCGAGGATATGTTGTAGTAGGTCTAAATACGCTTTCATAAATGTCCTGATCGATTTGAATGTGGCATTTGAAGAATAAACCAATGCCAAAAATTTCATTGGCATCAGTTTATACTAAAGCAGCATGCATTTTAATATCTTCCTTACGGAATAGACTCTTTGAAAGCGAGTAATTAAAGAAATAAGAAAGCACCCTTTAGGGTGCTCTCATTTAACACAAAATTTTAGGGCTTAAGCAGTTTTGTGTCCTGTATGTACAGTATGAATTAAATCGCTTAGGTCATAACCAATGGATTGAGCATATGCTAGATACGCTTGTTTGATAGATTCATTTAACACAGGTTCACGGTGCAGAATCCAAAGATATTTTTGATTAGGTTCACCGACTAAAGCAGTTTGATAATTTTCATCGATCTTAAGTACCCAATAATCACCCTTAGTGAATGGAATCCAACGAAATCCTTCAGGCAAAAAGCTGACTTCTAATTTGCCATGTTCAGCATCTACAACTGTGGCTTCGCCAATAGACTCATCCAGTTCTTTGTTGCCATCAAGACAACGATTTTGAACACGTACGGTTCCATCGCTGTTTAAGGTATAGACTGCCGAAATATCCGTACTGTCTTCAGGTTGGTGCTTCATTGGTAAGCGTGCAATCTCATACCAAGTACCTAAATAGCGTTCAAGTTGGAAGTTAGATACGGTCGTTAAATTTTGACTCATTATGATGTACTCCATTTAATCTAAATTAGATACATCCTTTGAGTATAGGCACAGTTTTGGAGTAGAAATAATACTGTTCTGTAGCAAAGCGTTAAGTGAGTGTGATTAATTTATATTTATTTTCATTTGCTTAGTAGTTTTGAAATTCAGCGGGGTGTACGAGATGCATATAAACTCACTACGAATAATCCCACTGCGCTATAACCCATGAGTTGTACAAAAAGTGCAAAAAACTCTCTGCTATTTTGAAAGTTCAGCGCTGAAAGCATGAAGATAAAAAATACAATCAAGATGAAAGGACTAAAAGCATAAAATACTTTCAGTTGATGCTTTAGACGCGTAGATTGGATCAAAACATGATGAATAATGTGTAGAATTAAGCCTAAACATAAGCTCATTAGTGTCGATAGAAAATCAAGTTTTTTAATTTCAGCTGTCAACAGAATCACTACACACGTTGATATACAAATGATCAATTTAATCGTGCGTGTGCATCGTTCCGAATACCAGAAATTTAACATAATGACGTCTTAATGCTGATGTTGATGAAGTAGAGACAGTGGAGAAAATAAGCAAATAGATAAAGCCATAAATCCTAATCCTTGAGCACCAGGTAAAAGAATTTCTCCATCCTTTGCATGCATGAAAATTAAGGCAAGTAGCAAAGCGATAGGAATCCAAGTAAATAATCGGTACATCAGCCCAGTTGGATGGTGTGAAGCGAAATGAATTTTACAGTAACGGCAAATAAGAAAAACAATACCTGTGCCCATAAACATTAAGAGGGCATCGAAGTTAAGCGGTTGCATCCAATATAACGTAGCGGTAGCACTCGCAATCAAAATAAAAAATAAAGCTTTGTGTTGTATTGAAACTTTAGGATCAAACCAAAACTCGAGCATAGCAATCTGAATCAAAGTAAATAAGTCAAAACTCTAGCACAAAAAAAGGCGAACAAGATGTTCACCTTTGAGGACATAATTTACTTATTTGCCATTATTTTGTAGAGGACCCCAGTCATATACTTTCTTTTGGTAGGCATACCAAAGCATCCATAGCCCGATGAGAATCATTGGAACTGTAAGGAATTGTCCTTTGCTCATCCATCCGATAAATAATTGTCCATTATCTGGCTCACGGAAGAATTCAACTGTGAAGCGAGCGATGCCATATCCAATTAAGAAGAGGGCAGAAACAGCCATGCGTGGACGAGGTTTAGAACTAAACCACCACAGAACAATAAAAAGAATCAAACCCTCACAGAGTGCTTGGTAAAGTTGGGATGGGTGTCGTACGAGTTGTAAAGGATCTGTAGGGAAAATCATACCCAATGCGAAATTTGTATCTGTGACTTGTCGGCCATAAAGTTCGCCGCCAATAAAGTTGCCAATACGACCAAACATCAGACCTGTTGGAACACATGGGGCAATAAAATCAAGTGTTTGGAACCAAGTCATTTTGTATTTTTTACACCACAATAACATGGCCAACATGACACCTAAGAAGCCGCCATGGAAGCTCATGCCACCTGTCCAAACTTGGAATAACCATATCGGATTTGCAAGGAATTGATCAAAACCATAAAAGAACACATAGCCTACTCGACCACCAATCACGACACCTAATGCACCGTAAAAGATGAGATCAGAGACCATGTCTGGTGTCCATCCTCGTTGCTTAGCACGGAATGTTGCCAAGCCCCACGCAAATAAAAATGCGAGTAGATACATGAGTCCATACCAGTGAACTTGTAATGGACCCACAGATATTGCCACTGGGTCAATAGAAGGATAGGTCAGCATTGCTTTTCCTTTATATTATGTTTTGTGTCGATTCTAACGGAAAGACTGAAAAAATGTTGTACATTCAATGTGTAAAGTTCTAAGGATGCAACGATGTGTATTGTAGCAATCGCATGGCAAGTGTTGGATGAAACACCATTATGCTTAATTTCAAATCGGGATGAGTTTTATGACCGACCTGCTTCACAAATTGATAAGTGGGAAAATAGCCCAATTATTGCAGGTCAAGATTTACAATCTGGTGGGACATGGATGGGGATTACTGCTGCAGGACGTTGGGCACTTGTGACAAATTACCGTGATGCAAATGATAAGAAGGAATATCCAACTTCAAGAGGACATATCATTCAGCAATATCTGGAATCCGATTTAGTACCGATCCGATTTGCCCAAGAATTAGAAAAAAAGCAATGTGATTACGCTGGATTCAACCTGTTTATCGGAACCTCTGATCAAGCGGTTTATATGAGTAATCGTGGTGAATCTCCACAAGTGCTTGCCAAAGGTGTATATGTGGTTTCCAATGGTGTATTAAGTGATCCATGGGAAAAAACTAAACATTTGCGTAAACGCTTTACACAAGAGTTCTTACCATTATTGCAATTAAATCCCAATGCTCAAAAAGCGTATGATTTAGAGCACGCCGTTTGGGATATCTTACAAGATGAAAGAAAAATTGATTTAGATTTATTACCTCAAACGGGCATATCGGTGGAAATGGAGCAGCTGTTATCTTCTACTTTTATACGAAGCCCAATATATGGAACACGATGTTCAAACTATTTATTGATGAAAAGAAATCAATGGACTTGGCTTGAAAAAACGCAGCAAGGTAAGCATCAGAATCAAATAGTCAAAATTGATTTGCATTTCTCAAAAAAAATGCCGACATCGTAGTCGGCATTTTCTATTTCAATGTTTGAATTAAGCAGCAGGAGTGTTTTCTTTCTTTTCTAGACTTTCGCCAACAATCTCGCCACCATCTTTACGTGTAATCACGACCGTCGCAGAGCGAGGACGTGTACCTTTACCACCGCTGATAGTGTTGCTGTGATTTGCAGGCCAAGTGCCACCTGGATGCTGAACATTCACAAAAATAGCTTTATAGTCTGGTGTCATCGTTACACCTGTAATTTCACAGCCTGAAGGGCCTGTTAAAAAACGACGTAACTTTGAATCATCAAGCTGTGCGCCAGCAGGAGTAAGTTGAGTGGCATTATTTGAACCAGCATTTGCAGAAGTCACTTTACCATCACTTACTTGACCTGGAAGTGCAGCGAGCATCATGCAATTCGTCTCATCTGTATAAGCGCCATCATCAGTCTGTACCCACAAGACACCACGTGGATCAAACCATAGGCCATCTGGACTTGAGAAATCATTTGCTGATGTGAGTCCAGATAGGTTTACACCCGGAAGTGAATCTTCTTCTGCGCCAAATAAGAAGATATCCCATACAAATGTTTTTGCTGTAACAGTATCACCAGTTTCACGGAAACGAATAATATGTCCGTTGATATTCCCGCGAGGACTACCACCTTTATCATTATCAGCATAATTACGAGGGTTGGCAGCATCAATCGTATGCTCACTTCCACGTAATGAGTTATTTGTTAAGGTGACATAAACCTCACCATTCTCTGGGTTTACTGCAACCCATTCTGGACGATCCATTTTGGTTGCACCAACTGCATCACCTGCTAAACGGGCATTTACCAATACATCAGCTTGATCTGTAAATTTGTATTTTGAATAACTAGCAATTAATGGATTGGAGATATTGAGTTCAATCCACTCACCAGACGTCTTTTGAGTTGCTTCATTAAAGTTAAATTTAGCAACATAGAATTTACCGTTATTCATATATTTATCACCAGCAGCATAACCGCCGTTGATATCTTTAGGGTCCCAAACCGCATCTGAAACAAATTTATAGATATATTCGCCTTGAGAGTCATCCCCCATATAGAAGGCTAGTGGTTGCCCAGGAATGGCACGACTGACACGACAATCTTCATGTGCAAAACGTCCAAGAGCTGTACGTTTTACTGGGCGTTGACGACCATCAAACGGGTCAATTTCAACAATCCAACCAAATGTATTTGGTGAGTTTCTAAAATCTTGAGTTGCAGAAGATGCAGAGACTTTAGTTAACCAGCGCTCATAGACATCTTGAGGGAACAGTTGTGCTTGAACTGTGTGCCACTGATAAGAACTATTTGAAGCAATTTTATAGCGTTTTAACGACTCCAAATCCTTTTCAGAACGATCTTTATCATCGCGAGTAAAGTATTGGTTAAAGTTTTCTTCAGTGGTTAAGTATGTGCCCCAAGGCGTATAACCGTTACCACAGTTATTGATCGTACCTAATGTAAATGTGCCTTCTGGACTGATCTTGGTTTGTACCAATTCATGCCCTTTTACAGGACCAGCGAAATCGATCGGTGTTGCAGCTGTAATTCGACGGTTGAATACAGAGCGTTTGTTTAGAGTGACTTGTTGAGTTGTAGGATTTTTTTGTACTTCAATCACTGAAACGCCGTGACAGTTGATTTCACGTAATGCTTCATCTTCAGAACGAATATCCGCTGAAATGGTATTATTCGCTGGATGCAAAATCGCTTTGTTATCTACATATTCGTGGTTGAGTACCAGTAAACCTACATTTGACTCGTTTTGATCATAACGACTATTTTTCATGCCGAAATATGTCATACCGTCATGACATTCGCCTGAGCGCATGGTAAATGAAGCACCACTCGGAATATTATCTGCATCCCATTCAGGCATACCTTCAAAAAGCGGGTCTCCTAGTGCATAAATAACACGTGCTTCATATCCTTCAGGCACTGTGAATTCATTTTTAATATTTTTATCAACCGCTTTAAATGTTAGTTCAGTTGGCGTTTTTGATTTGTCGAATTCAGGTTGAGAAGGATTTGAGTTGTTATTTTCATTGTCGTCACTGTTACAGCCTGCTACTGAAGCCGCTACTGTCAATGCTACTGCACCACCAGCAGTCTTCTTAATAAGATCTCTACGCGTAATTTGCTTTTCAAGTAAATGGTGAAATTCTGGATTCCCCGAATCATTGCTATCGTAATCATCGTTAAAAGGTGTTAAATCAGTCATGTTCGTTCCTAGCATCTTGCTTGGTAGTTTTTAGCGTCACCAACAACTTAATGCGCAATCATGACAATCAAATGATAGATTTATGTCAGTTGAATTAAGCTTTTATTTAAAGAGTATGAAAAAGGCGAGTCTTAAGACTCGCCTATGTTTAAAAGGGTCAAAATATCAAAGTACTGACTTTGCTCTTCTATTTTCGAGTAATTTTCCAAAGAAAAGCCCCAATTCAAATAACATCCACATTGGTATCGCCAACATAATCATCGATAGTGCATCAGGTGGCGTCACAAACATAGAAACGAAGAAACAACCTACAATAATAAAACGTCTTTTTTCAACCAATTGTTCTGTGGTAACGACCCCAATCATAATGAGTAATAAAGTCACAATTGGAATTTCAAAAGTTAAACCAAAAACCAAGAATAATTTTAAACAGAAACTCAGATAGCTATTAATGTCAGTCATGGGTGCAACCGTTTCAGGTGCAACGCTAATAAAAAAATGTAAAATCGAAGGGAGGGCTATAAAGTAAGCAAAAGCAACACCCGCATAAAATAATGTAATACTTCCGATGAGTAATGGTAGAGCTAAAGCTTTCTCATTTTTATATAGCGCCGGTCTGACAAAAGCCCATATTTGATAAATGATAAATGGTATGGCGATCATTAGAGCAACGAAGAAGTTTAACTTAAATGGTGCCATAAATGTCGCGGTGACATCCGTTGCAATCATTGATGAATTTATTGGGAGTTGAGCTCTAAGAGGCTCAGACATCATTTGATAGCTTTGATTTGCAAATGGTAATAAACAAAAGAATAAAACGAGAATGACCCCAACTATTCTAAATAAATATTTTCTTAAAATAATAAGATGCTTGGTTATTGGCATTTCTTCAAGCTGAGGATTTTCCTCATTTGAAGAGATGATATTTGGGAGAGTATTGTGACTCATACTGCCTCCGCTAAGACGACATACGGTTTATTGTGTTGCGCTGAATTTTGAATATGAATAAAACTTTGCTTAGGTGTAGCGTGTCCTCTAAAAGGAACTGCTGTACTGTGCTGTACGTTTAAATACACATAAATAGGTCTTGTTTCAGAGAGAACCTGTAGATCGATAGGTGGATTTAAATATTCATCGCTTAATACTGTGTGTTTTTCAATTTCCTGCATTTGCGCTTTCATTTTTTCTTCTAATTTTTGAATGCGCTTCATTTCAGTCTGCATTTGTTCTTTAAGTTCAGACATTCTTAGTTCACGATCAATATCATTTTGTACATTACTGACCATACGCTTAATTTTGCCATACCATTTACCTGCAAATCGCGCACCCTCAGGAAGCTTTTCAGGTCCAAGAACAAGCAATGCAATGATGCCAAACATTAATAGTTCAGCCATACCAATATTCAGCATTACTGTTACCTACCTTTAATGTTTCGCAGTTGAGTTCAAATCATGAGATGTTTGATGTTCAATCGTGCGTGGTTCTTTTAATTGAGCAGATGTGCTCTGGTCTTCGTCATCCTTAATTGATTTTTTAAAATCTTTAACCGCACCACCAACATCTTTACCCAAATTTTTTAGCTTAGACGTACCGAACAAAAGTAAAACGACAATTGCGAAAATAAGTACGTGCCAAATTGATAATCCAGCCATGATATATTCCTTATTGAAAATGATCTTGAATGATTTCAACAGTTCTTTATGACAGCAAGTTGACGGAATTATTTCAGTTTGAAGTCATGGCTTTTTTATGTGTGCAAGAGACTTATCCTGAAGTGAAATAGATGTTGTGCTAAGATGAGAAAAAATCTATTTCATATTTAATATGGTTCTTCTACTCCCACTAGTCTCCTTTCTTATCGGCTATTTTGGCGTAGAATATTTACAAAAAATTCGTCCCTTTATGGCGATGTTGTTGGCGAAAGTGCTGATTCCTCTCATCATTATTTACAATATGGTGTTTTATCAAGAGGGCAGTTTATGGTTGATGTTATTTAGTTTTATCGCTTCATTTTTGCTGTATTTATTTGTTTATTACCGTACAAAAGACAAATTAGTCTCCTTATGTTCCAGTTACCTAAACATGGCTTGGCTTGGCTTTCCATTTGCATTCGCTATTTTTGGTGCGCAAGCATCTAGTCCTATGGTTGCACTTTATGTCGGGGGCTCTATTTTTGGTAATATTTGTGCAGTGACCGTATTAAGTGCTGAAAAGCAGTCTGCGATGGAGATTTTGAGAAAGTTGACTTTCTCTCCACCGATTTTAGCTTTACTAGTTGCTGGTTTTCTTTCGTTATGGAATGTTAGTCATTTTCAGCAGAATGCAATAATTCAATCATTGTATATATTGGATAAGTGGTTAATGACCTTTACAGGGATGTGTATCCTTGGGATGTGGTTATCTCAAGTAAAAATTCACTTGTCCGACTTAATTGAAAGTTTAAAACTTGCTTTGATTAAATTTTTATTTGGTTTAGTGTGCTGTGCGGTAGCCTATTTGCTTCTACCGATTCCTCACGAACTGGTTATTATTGCGCTGATGTCTATGTTTTTTTTATTGCCACCCGCAGCGAATATTGTTGCTTTAGAAACACATTATTCAGGAACAGGCGTTTCAGCCCAATATATCGCAGCGGGTACCATCGTAAGTTGCATGACAATTGGTTTATTTGCCATGGTTTATCATGGACTGATCGTTTAGTTCTTTTCGAGGCTTGCTTTGAATAACTGCATGGCTTGACCACGATGACTGATCTTATTTTTTTCTTCTTTGGTCATTTCAGCGCTACTAATATTGAGTTCAGGTAGCCAAAACAGTGGGTCGTAGCCAAAACCATTTTTGCCACGTGCTACTTCCAAAATTTCACCTTTCCAGATTCCTTGGAAAATCTGAGGTAAAGGATCTTCAGCGTGTTGAACTAAGGCGAGTACACACACAAACATCCCTTCAATCACGTCACCATTGTTACGTAATGGTGCTAAATCCGCCAGTAATTTAGCATTATTGGCAGCATCATCGCCATGCTCACCAGCATAACGTGCAGAGTAAATACCAGGAGCACCACCAAGTGCAGGGACGCAAATACCTGAGTCATCTGCTATAGCTGGTTTACCCGAAATCTTAGAGGCATGTCGTGCTTTGATAATGGCATTTTCTACAAAACTTAACCCATCTTCCACCGCATCCTCAATGTTCAGTTGTCCTTGAGGCACAACGTTAACAGGGAGTTTTAATTCTTCAAATAACTTTTCGAACTCAGCTATTTTCCCTTTATTGTTGCTCGCTAAAACCAAAGTACCTTGATCTAACCAATCTTTAGACGCCATGTTGAATCACTTTCTGTTTCAAATTTGAAGCTATTCTAACGGATATTTGCGATGATACAGATGAACTCATCTTTAAAATAACCAATCATTAATCATGACAAATTTAAATAGCATTCATATTCGTCAAGCCGAGATCGCTGATGCTGAAAATATTGCATCCTGTATTGCTTTAGCTTTGAATCACTTTGATGAAATTCCAAAAAGTAAGTCCCTATTTTCAAAAGAAGCTCTTGTATCGCACATCAATCATCAAGAGATAAAATACTTTGTTGCAGAATTAAAGCAGTCGCTTGTGGGGGTGATTGCTTACAAACAACCCGCCCATATTTTTCATTTTTTTGTTCATCCAAATCTGCAATTTCAAGGCGTTGGAACTCATTTATTTAATTATGTGTTAGATCAATTAACTCAAACGGATATCCAACAGATAACAGTCAATGCACATATAGGGGCTGTTCATTTTTATAAAAAATTAGGTTTTACTTCACATAGTGAAGTGGACATATTCGAAGATATGAAATTCATAAGAATGAAGAAGATGATCGAATAAAAAAAGCACCGATAGGTGCTTTCTTCAAACTTATAAGCGTAATTAACGGCTTTGAATCCATTGATCAGCACGGTCACGTGCAGTACGAATTTGTTCTGGTGTCAGGTTGGCAGCCAAAGCCGTCTTTTTCGTCTCAGACATATTGATCACTTTATTATCTAACATGCCATCACGTGTAGAAAGCTCATACCATTGGTAAGCACCCATATAGTTTTTCTTTTGCTCTTCCATAACGGCTAAATTGAAGCTTGCACGATTGTCACCATGACTTGCTGCTTTTTCGAAGTATTGGCGAGCTAAGGTTTCATTTTTAGTAACACCAATACCATCAGCATACATACGACCCACATTCAGCTGAGCAGATGAAATACCTTGATCGGCTGCTGCCTTATACCAAACGAAAGCTTGTTTTAGGTCTTTAGCAACATCTTTACCATGTTGATAATGTGTTGCCAGATAAAACTGGGCAGCCGGTTGACCTGCTCGAGCAGCTTTTTGCAGCTCAGATACAGGCATACGTGAATACTGTGCAGCCAGTGCAGAAGTTGATGGTTGTTGAGGTACATAATCTGCATGAACTTGGAAACTCAACAACCCTAGAAATAATGAAGTACCTAAGAATAACTTTTTCATAGAGCGCTCACTCGATAAATCGCGACCTCGCCAAACAAGTTCGGGATATGCTTGCTGAGCAAACTCCCTTGTTGATTCCCATTCACGGCTAAACGGTCAATAATTTTAATTTGATTCTCAGCACAAAGTGCTTCGAAATCCTTAAACGTGCACAGATGGATATTTGGAGTGTTATACCACATATAGGGTAAGGCATCCGAAACAGGCATTTTCCCTTTTAAAGCAAGGAAAGAGCGTGTTTTCCAGTGTGCAAAGTTAGGAAAAGTAATAATTGCTTGTTTCCCAACACGCACCATATCGCGCAAAAGCACATCAGGTGCATCTACAGCTTGCAAAGCTTGTGCCATGACAACATAGTCAAATGACTGGTCTGCAAAGCGTCCCAAACCGAGGTTCAAGTCTTGTTGGATGATATTTAACCCTCGACTGACTGCAATTGCAATCTTTTCTTGATCGATTTCTAATCCGTATGCACGAATGTTGTGCTTTTTGCTCATATGAGCAAGTAATTCACCATCGCCACAACCAAGATCTAAAATGCTTGAATCAGGTTTAATCCATTTTTCTGCAAGCTTCTGATCGATACGCATTACACGGTCTCCTTAGGGGTTGAAGCAAGATGGTCTACACCACCTAAGAAAGCCCTTAAAGTTTTGACATATAAAGGGATAGGGAACAAGAATGAGTCATGACCTTGTTCTGCATCAATATCAACATAGCTCACAGGCTTATGATTGGTAATCAATGCATCCACAATTTCAACAGATCGGGAAGGAGAGAATCTCCAATCCGTAGTAAATGAAATCACAAGGAATTTACATTTTGTATTCGACATTGCTTTAACTAAAGATTGTTCATACTCACGAGAAGGATCGAAGTAATCCAAAGCTTTAGTCATGATCAAGTAGGTATTCGCATCAAAGTTACGACTAAATTGTTCACCTTGATAACGAAGATAACTTTCAACTTGGAATTCAACATCGAAACCATACATGAATTTGCCAGATTTTAAATCACGACCAAATTTTTGTTTCATGGCTTCTTCAGAAAGGTAGGTAATGTGGCCTACCATCCGCGCTAGAATAAGACCACGTTTAGGATAGCTATCTTTTTCTAAATAGCGACCATGATGAAAATCAGGATCGGACAAAATGGATTGGCGCGCGACCTCATTAAATGCGATATTTTGCGCTGAAAGTTTAGGCGCACTGGCAATAATGACACAGTTATTTAATCGGTCAGGATAATCTACAGACCACTGAAGTGCCTGCATGCCTCCCAAAGAGCCACCAATAATAGAGTGCCAAACAGTGATACCAAGACGATCAGACAGCATTGCTTGAGTTTTAACCCAATCGCGCACGGTCACTAATGGAAAATCTGGACCATAAGGACGATTTTCATTTTCAGGATTTGGGGAGGTTGGTCCTGTTGATCCGTTACAACCACCAATATTGTTTAATGCCACCACAAAAAATGTATTGGTATCAATTGCTTTGCCTGGCCCAATACAAGCATCCCACCAACCTGCTTTTTTATCATCTTCATGGTGATAACCAGCAGCATGATGATGACCAGAAAGCGCATGGCAGATCAAAATTGCATTAGATTTATCTGCATTGAGTGTGCCATAAGTTTCGACCATCAATTCGAAACGTGGTAAAACGCGGCCACATTCTAATGCGAGTGGTTCTTCAAATTGGAACTTTTGTGGAACAACAATGCCCACTGAGTCAGCTGGAAAAGACACAGGATAAATTCGCCTAAAATCTTAAGTATGAATAAATAAAAGGATACCACTTGAGGGTATCCTTCTAAAGTCATTTTCGTGCTAAATATTATTGCTAATATTTATACTGCCGCAGCGATCACTTGATCTGTGCTCAAAACACCTTGATCAATTAAACGATTTGTACATGCAATAATTCCTTCAATAGATGAAGTCACGATGTTGTCATGTACACCAGCACCGAATGCTGATTTACCTGTACCTTTGACTTGAAGTTCAATTAGTGCCAACGCTTTAGCATTTGCACCAGAACCAATGCTACGTTCTTCATAGTTCACAACATCGATTGGCAACTGTAAAGCATCTAAAATTGCAGAGATTGGTCCGTTGCCTTCACCACGTAGATGTTGAACTTGACCACCGACTTCAATATCTAATTCAATGACTTGATTGCCATTTTCATCAGATAATCGATAGTTTTTCGCGACATAATGTTTATCTTTCTGATTTACATATGTACTTTGGAATAAACTCCAAATTTGCTCAGCAGAAACCTCTACGCCTTCTTCGTCAGCTACCTGTTGTACGACTTGCGAGAACTCAATTTGTAAGCGACGTGGTAATACGACGTTGTAGTTCGACTCTAACAAGTATGCGATACCACCTTTACCTGATTGTGAATTGACACGAATGACTGCGTCATAATCACGTCCCAAATCTTTAGGGTCAATTGGTAAGTAAGGCATGTCCCAAATTTCTTCGTTTTTCTGGAACTCAAAGCCTTTTTTAATCGCATCTTGGTGTGAGCCAGAAAATGCAGTAAATACTAAATCACCCGCATATGGATGACGTGGATGAACGGGTATACCTGTACATTCTTCAATAGTAGAAATGATTTCATTAATATTTGAAAAATCTAGATTTGGAGCGACACCTTGGGTATACATATTTAATGCAATCGCTGCAACGTCAACGTTACCTGTACGTTCACCATTACCAAATACACAACCTTCCACACGATCAGCACCAGCCATGATCGCTAACTCGGATGCTGCAATACCGCATCCACGGTCATTGTGACAGTGTACAGAAATAATGACACCATCGCGGCGTTGTAAGTTGCGATGCATCCATTCAACTTGGTCAGCGTAAATATGAGGTCCAGAAACTTCTACAGTCGCTGGTAAATTCAAAATAACCTTATTATCTGGACGAGCGTCCCAAATTTCAGTGACAGCATCACAGACATCTTTTGCAACTTCTAATTCAGTTGCGGTAAAGCATTCAGGAGAGTATTGGAACACCCATTCAGTTTCAGGGTATTGCGCTGCATATTCTTTCACTTTTTGAGCCGCATTCACTGCTAAGGCTTTTGCACCCGCTACATCAACATTCAATACTTTTTGGCGGAATGTTGGTGAGTTTGAATTATAGATATGCACAATTGCACGTTTTGCACCTTGTAATGATTCAAATGTACGTTGAATCAAGTGATCACGAGCTTGAACTAATACTTCGATATAGACATCATCTGGAATATGATTTTCTTCGATTAATTTACGGGTAAAGTCAAAATCAATCTGTGAGGCAGATGGAAAGCCAATTTCAATATGTTTGAAACCAATTTTCACCAACATTTGGAACATCTTGAATTTTTGTTCGATGTTCATTGGTTCGAAAATAGCTTGGTTACCATCACGAAGGTCGGTGCTCATCCAGATAGGCGCTTTATTAATTTCGTTATTTGGCCATTGACGGTCAGGTAAGTCTACACGTTGGTACATGCGACGGTATTTTTTGCTTGGATCAGCCAACATCATGAGATAACTCCTTTCATAGCACAACATGCTTGGGTCTTGTGTAAAGGCACTGCGCTATTTATATCGATTGTGTCTATTCTATCAATTTACAAGTGGCTTACTGCATCATTTTGCTGAATTCTCTAAAAATCTTTTGAATATATAGAGCTTAGCTATACCGTCACAGTGCTTGTAAATTCTTTCTTTTATTATAGTGCGATCTTCAAGAGAATTATTCCCTGATTTAGATCAAAGTATGATGAATGTGAAATTTTTTTTCACAATATATTTTTTTTTAATAAAATTTTTCATTATAAAAATTAACGATGAAAAATAAATTAGAGTTCTGCCCATTTTCGAATTAAATTGTGATAGAGGCTCGTGAGTTTGATGACTTGCTCATGTTGATCCCCTAATTCCATACGAAGTTGCTGAATAGATTGATCTAAAGTAAATAACATATGTCGATTTGAATCATCTCGAATCATACTTTGTACCCAAAAAAATGATGCCAAGCGACAACCCGATTGGATAGAAGTGACCTCATGTAAGCTAGTAGATGGATAAAGTATCAAATCTCCTGCAGGGAGTTTGACTTCGTGATATCCATAAGTATCTTCAATGACTAATTCACCGCCGTCATATTCGTGCGGATCACTCAAGAATAAAGTACAAGATAAATCTGTTCTCAAGCGTTCTTGTGAGCCTTGAACTCTGCGAATCGAATTGTCGACATGAAAACCGAATGATTGATGCTGTTCATAGCGATTAAACAGAGGAGGGATGATATCTAGTGGAATTGCTGCTGATAAGAATAAAGGATGTTGACCTAGGGATTCTAAAATAATATCGCCTAGATGTTTGGTCAGGGGATGATTATTGGAAAGTTGCTGATTATGTTTCACTGTTGCAGAGAGTGTTCCAGCTGTTACCTTTCCATTGACCCAATCTACTTTAGACATTTCTTCACGAAAATATCGAACTTGTTCAGGGCTTAGAATATTTGGAATATGATGAATCACTACGATCACTCACTGCTTTAGGTGATGAAAAGCATAGCTTGTATAGAGCTATGCTGAAATGAAATTAAAACTTGAAATTTAAAGACAATACAGCATTTCGACCTTCAGCTTCAGTTGCATAATGCGAAGCATAAGCTTTCGTGAAATAACGTGTATCTGAGAGATTATTGACGTTCAATTGAAGATCAACATCTGAATTTACTTGATAGCGAGCCATGGCGTCATAACGAACATAGCCTGGTACAAATTTGGTATTTGCAGCATCTCCATACACTCGATCCATAGCTAAAACACCAGCACCTAATTGTAATTTAGGGAGAACTTGGTAAGTTGTCCACAAAGTGGCAGAGTGTTTTGCGACATTTTGGACTTGGTTACCATTAGTTGGGCTAGCCGAATAACTTCCATCGCTATTTTTTACATAACCTGCATCAACAATTTCACTATCTAAATATGTGTATCCTGCAGATAAAGCCCATTTATTTGTGATATTGCCGTTTAAGCCTAATTCAACGCCATCAACACGTGTCTCACCAATATTTCTTGTAAATCCATCACTATCTAAAGCGCGAGTATTTTCTTTTTCTGTACGGAAAATAGCAGCTGTGAGATTAATTCTGTTATTCAAAAGGTCCCATTTGGTTCCGATTTCATAGGTTTTGACTTCTTCAGGTTTGAGGTTGTTAATTGCTCTTGCTTGTGCATCAGTCGTATTTCGTCCTGGGACACTTAACCCTTCTGAACCATTACCAGCATCGATTCCAACGGGATTAGCTGAAGTCGCATAGCTTGCATAAATTGATCCATTTTCTCTTGGTTTAAAGGTTAATCCAGCTTGATAATTGAAGAAATCGTGTTTTGAATTATATTTTGTTCCTGCTTGAATTGCTGAAGTGCCTGAACCAGTATCTTGATTGTATTTCATTTCAGTTTCGAATTCATCCCAGCGAATACCAAGGTCAAGGAGCCACTGAGGATTAAGCTCAATATTATTTAGGGCATATACTGATTGTGTTTCAGATTTAATCTTCATGACATTTGGATTAGCTTGAACTTTACCTAGCCAAGCATCATTCGAATTGGGGTTATAAAGATCAGTACACCAACCATTTGAAATATTTAATGAGCATGCATTATTAGCACCACTACCGCCTATTAACGTGGTATTAGGGTCGGTTACAATGTTTGTGCCGCGTTCAGAATCTTGTTTACTGTATTCAGCACCCAAATTGAAATTATGTTTTATGATGCCTGTTTGGAGTTTACCTGTTAATGCGAGTTGATCTGTAAAACTGTCAGTGGTTGTTAGGTTGGTATTTAGACGACGCCAAACTTTTCCATTTGCGACGTTGCCCTGACTGTCATCTGGTTGAGTCCATAAGTAATTATTTTTTGATTTGCTATAGACAGCAGTATTCATCAAGCTTAGATTTTCGCTAAAATCGTGCTCTAGCTTAAGGGTCCCACTTTGATTTTCTTGCTTTTGAAAATCACGATTTAACCAACCGTAGTATGTACCCTGTTTAACATCAACGGGTGAGCCGACGGTCGCTTTTCTGTCAGTGTCGTATTTATATGGAATACCTGAATCTGGCTTATCAGCAGACTTTAGGTAGTAGTAGGCTAGTGTCGCTCGAGTGGGCGTGTCTAACCCAAAGCTAATACTTGGTGCAATACCAGCACGTTCATATTCAGCGCCATTATGTTGTCCCGCTTTTTCATTCTGGTGACCCATTGCCACGACACGAGTCGCAATACCATTCCCAAAATCTTTATTTGCATCTAATGTGATACGTGCATAAGCATCAGTACCGCCAGCAACAGAGCCTTGGAAAGCATCTCCAGATTTGGCTAATTTGGAAATTAGGTTAATACTACCACCCGTGGAACCTCCACCACCTAAAGTAGAGGCGGAGCCTTTGGTGACTTCAACCTGTTCAACGGCAAACATTTCTCGGTTTTGAGAAGTAGAGTTCCTCACACCGTCAACGTACATTGAACTTTCAGAGTTATAACCACGGATAAATGGACGGTCACCATTTGGGTTGCCACCTTCGCCCGCACCAAGTGTAATTCCTGGAACAGTTCTTAAAGCATCAGACAGCGTAGTCACTTGAGTATCTTGTATCTGTTTTTGAGAAATAACAGAGATTGATTTGGGAGTATCGAGTAGGGGAGCAACGTATTTAGCGTTTGAGGATTTGTCGACTTTAAATGACTGCTCTGATTGAGCCTCTGATTTAATTGTTTCTAAATGCGCTGTATCTTCTTGTGCGAAAGTTTGACCTGAAATAACAGCCAATGACGTTGCTATTGCAGATGAAACGATTTTTTTACGTGTCTTGATAAAGGCCATGTTCAACCTGATATGAATTTGTTTTCAGGTTGAGAATAATAATGATTCTTTTTTAGCTTTAACGGGTCTTAAAATTGATATTTGCGATTTAAGTTAAACTAAATAACGGAAGCTTAAATGTAATAATGTAATATTTTATGTATAAGTAAATGAATTTAAATAATATTGGAAAAATTAAAGTTTCTACATTTTTGTATGGCTATTTTTGATAGGGAATTAATTTTTAATAAAATAAAAAACCCTGCTAGCGCAGGGTTTTACTAGAGAGAATCTACCTAGAATTAGAAATCATATGAAATAGATAACCAGTAGTTACGACCAGGTAGGTATGTGCCTGTTGTACTACGGCCAGTAGAAAGATACTTGTAGCCAGTGACATTATTTAAAGTTTTATTTTCTGTAAAGTCTTTGTCAAGTAAATTATTTACTGCCATATTCAGACGTACTTGATCATTCATAGTATAGCTGGCACCAAAGTTAAACAAGTTATATCCTGCAAACTGGTTGCCATACATTTTATAAATTTCTAAATTGTCCCCTGAAGTCGGTGTACTAGTAAAGCGTGTACGACTGGATTTGTATTCGTGCTGCAACCAGAGATTAAGAGCAGAGTTTACATGCCAAGTAGAGGTGAAGTTAAAGGCATCACGTGGATTGTTGTTATAATAGAGTCCTTCATTTTCACCATCGGTAATTTCACTCTTCGTGTAGGTATAAGCTGCTTTAATATCCCATTGAGGTATAATGCTATATTGAAGCGCAGTTTCTACGCCGTAGACTTTAGCTTCTTGAGCATTTATATCTTGTGAACAATTGGTAACAGGGCAAATTGCTTGTCCAGAAAGGTCATTAGTAATGATGGCATCTTCAATCTGATTATAAAAACCAGTTGCAGTAAAGTTGATTTGATCAGTAGGTTGAATGTTGAAACCCAGCTCATAGTTTGTAGATGTTTCAGGCTTTAGGTCAGGATTACCGAAGATATAAGTTGAACCTTGACCACTCATGTCGACCAAACCATTTTCAAGGTCTTTAGGTGTCGGCGCTTTATAACCTGTAGTTACTCCACCTTTGATCGTTAGGATATCATTTGTATTCCACACTAAGTATGCACGTGGGCTAAAATGTCCACCAAAGCCTGAATGGTCTTCATAACGACCACCTAATGTTAGTCCTAAACTTTCTGTTAGACGCCATTCGTCTTCAGCATAAATTGACCATGAGTTTTTATCAAAAATCTTTTTACCCGTAATGTGTTCAGCAATATTATCTTCGATTTCAAGTTTTTTAAATTCTATCCCAAGCGTTAGCTTATGAGCACCAATTTCTGAAATGATATGACTGTCTGCAATTAAGTCTGTACTTTTTAACGTACGGTCAGTTCCAATGAGTGGATTGTTACTGCCTTTAGGAAAAGCATCAGTTGGCAAAGTACGACCATCAGTTTCGGTTTCTGAATGGCTTATATATGATTTCCAGACGCCAAAGTCATAGTCACCATCATGACCTACAGCAAATTGTGTACGTGAAAACTCTAACTCATCTTTATAGCCATTGGCTTTTGCTGGAATATCCTTGTTACCTAAGCGATTATCATCATTTGAGTAACTTTGCTTTGAAGTAAAGCTATCTAACCAAAGTGTATTTTCATTGTTTAGGTTGAGTGTTAACTTTCCGCCAAAATCGTAGTTATCAGCTTCTGTAGGTCGTGGATCTCGGCTTGTTCCATTATTAATTCGTTCAGAGCGGTTACGATCATAATAGCTACCACGAAGTTGTAGACCTACCTTGTTACTAACAATTGGACCATTGAAAAGAAAACTGGTTTTCCACGAGTCTGCTTCATTTTTATCTTCCATCAGATTACCGCTGATCGTAATGTTGCCAATCCATTCATCATGTATTTTTTTTGTGATGATGTTAATTACACCACCCATTGCATCTGCGCCATAAAGAGTAGACATCGGGCCACGAATAACTTCAATCCGTTCAATTGCCGAAAGTGGAGGCATAAAACTGGTAGCTGCTTCTGCAAAGCCATTTGGCATAATATTTTCAGAAGCAGTAGTTTGACGACGACCATCAATTAGTATCATCGTGTCATCGGCATTCATACCTCGCATGCTGACGTTCAAGCCACCAGTTTTACCAACGCCGTTACGAACATCAATACCAGGAACATCTGCAAGTAAGTCAGCAATACTAGTCACATTTTTCTTTTCAATATCTTCTTTCGTAACAACACTGATTGATGCAGGGGCATTTTTAAGATCCTGCTCAAAACCCGCAGCAGAAACTACAATTGTAGAAAGTTGATGAGCACTATTTTCATTTGTGGTATTTGCAAATGTTACACCGCTAGTCAAAGCGAATAATGCAACTGTAAGAGGTTGAAGCTTAAACTTACTCATATTATGTTCTTCCGCTGGTATGAGTGATGCTTGAGGGCATGATCAAATTTGATGCAAATATTAATGATAAACTTTATCATTTGCAATAAAAAACAAACAATAATTAAGAAATATGAATTGAATATGGTCAAACCTTGTGAGCAAAAAAATATTCTCAGGTTCATAAAAAAGATGGTTTGAAAAAGGTATTTTGTATATCTTTGATTGTTGTCATATAATGTGGCACTTTAAAAATTGCAATTACTATTTCTATATCGAGGAAGCCATGCAAGTAACTTCTGAAGCGGTTTCGGGCGTAGCCCGTCGTTTAAATGTATCTGTACCGACGAGCCGTGTTAATGAGCAATTCGAAGCTCGTTTAAAACGTACTGCTAAAACAGTTAAGATCAACGGCTTCCGTCCAGGTAAAGTGCCTTTAAATGTTGTTCGTCGTGAATACGGCGCGAGCATTTACCAAGAAGTGGTAAATGATGTTATTCGTGACACAGTATTCGAAGCAATTCAACAAGAGAAAATCAATGCTGTAGGCATGCCTAACATTGAAAAAGTTGAAAACAAAGAAGATGCTTTAGTTTATGAAGCTACTGTTGAAGTTTATCCAGAAGTTTCAGTTAAGTTTGACGGTTTAGAAGTTGAACGTAAATCTACTGAAGTAAATGATAAAGATGTAGATCAAATGATCGAAAATCTTCAAAAGCAACGCGCGACTTGGACTGAAACAAAAGGCATGGCTAAAAAAGACATGCAAGTTACTTTTGATTTCGAAGGTTCTATTGACGGCGAAAAATTTGAAGGTGGTTCTGCTGAAGACTTCAAACTAGTATTAGGTTCTGGTCGTATGATCCCTGGCTTCGAAGACGGTATCGTTGGTATGAAGAAAGGCGAAGAGAAAGTAATTGATGTAACTTTCCCTGAAGATTACCAAGCAGAAAACCTTGCAGGTAAATCAGCTCAATTCAAAATCACAGTTAAGCTTGTTGAAAAACAAAAGCTTCCTGACGTAGATGCTGAATTCCTAAAAATCTTTGGTTTAACTGAAGAAGAAGGTGTTGAGAAGTTAAAAGCTGACGTTCGCAAAAATATGGAACGTGAAGTGAAAAACGGTCTTCGCAATCAAGTGAAAGGTGCAACTTTTGATGCGCTTGTAGCTGCAAATGAAATCGAAGTACCTGCATCTATGTTGTCTCAAGAAATTGACCGTCAACGTCAACAAATGATCCAACAGTTTACTCAACAGTTTGGTGCTCAAGGCGCTAAAGCATTTGATTCAAGCATGCTTCCAGATGAATTATTCAAAGAGCAAGCTGAAAAATCAGTAAAATTAGGTGTTTTGGTGAGCAGTATTCTTGCTGAAGCAAAAATCGAAGTTGATCAAGCACGTGTAGAAGCTTATATCGAAGATATGGCGACTTCTTATGAAGATCCTACAGAAGTTATTGAATACTTCAAAAATGATAAGCAACAACGTGCACAAATCGAAGCTGTTGTTTTAGAAGACCAAGTTGTAGATCACATCTTAGCGTCTGCTAAAGTAACTGATAAAGCTGTTAGCTATGAAGAATTGTTGAAAGAACAACAAGCTCGTCAACAAGGCTAATCGGTTATCCGAAGGAAGAGGCGCTTAACGCGCCTTTTTTCTTGTAAAAAATATGGATCAACTTGTCCTGTATTCACAAAGCCTAATTAAAAAATATCTGATATTTAATGGTGAATATTTTGCATTTTCGACAATTATCCCTCATATTGTGAAAATGTATTGAGTGACAAAAAATTCAGGAATAAATAACGTATGTATGTTCCAACAATTGATAATGCTTTGGTTCCAGTTGTCGTAGAGCAATCATCTCGTGGTGAGCGTTCTTTTGATATTTTCTCGCGTCTTTTGCGCGAACGTGTAATTTTCTTAACGGGTGAAGTTGAAGACAATATGGCGAACTTAATCGTTGCGCAAATGTTGTTCTTAGAAGCTGAGAATCCAGAAAAAGATATTCATCTGTACATTAACTCACCTGGTGGTTCAGTGACTGCGGGTATGGCAATTTACGATACGATGCAATTCATCAAACCAGATGTCGTGACATATTGTATGGGCCAAGCAGCCTCAATGGGCGCTTTTTTATTGAATGCTGGTGCTAAGGGTAAACGTTACTGCTTAGAAAACGCTCGTGTTATGATTCACCAACCATTGGGTGGTTTCCGTGGTCAAGCTTCAGATATTGAAATTCATGCACGTGAAATTCTATTTATTAAAGAGCGTTTGAACCGTCTAATGGCTGAACACAGTGGCCAAGATTATGAAACTGTTGCACGTGATACAGACCGTGATAACTTTATGACCGCTCAAGCTGCAAAAGAATATGGTTTGGTCGATGAAGTTTTAACGAAACGTCCGCAACTTTAAGCTGTAAAGCATAGAAATTTATTTGGAGTGAAGATGTCTGAAAATCCTCAAGGACAAAAGCATTGTTCATTTTGCGGTAAAACGCAGTCTGAAGTGGGTAAACTCATTGCAGGCGAGGACGCTTACATTTGTAATGAATGTGTAGATGTATGCTTAGATTTAGTTCAGACGAGCCAGCAAGTCGAAACTGGTGAATGGGCAACTCGTCCATTACCTAAGCCGCATGAAATTCGTGCAGCTTTAGATCAATATGTGATTGGTCAAGACACTGCGAAAAAAACGCTCTCTGTTGCGGTATATAACCACTATAAACGTCTTAAAGTGACTCAATCAACTGCAAAGTCAGAAGATCGTGTAGAACTTGCTAAAAGCAATATCTTACTCATAGGACCAACAGGTTCGGGTAAGACTTTGTTGGCGCAAACTTTAGCGCGCTTATTAGATGTGCCATTTGCGATGGCTGATGCAACGACATTAACTGAAGCTGGTTATGTTGGTGAAGATGTTGAGAATATCGTTCAAAAATTGCTACAAAAAGCAGATTACGATGTTGAGAAAGCACAGAAGGGTATCATTTATATCGACGAGATCGATAAGATTACCCGTAAGTCTGAAAATCCTTCAATAACACGTGATGTTTCAGGTGAAGGTGTTCAACAAGCGCTTTTAAAAATGATCGAAGGCACGGTAGCTTCAATTCCACCTCAAGGTGGTCGTAAGCATCCACAGCAAGAGTTCATTCAAATTGATACGTCTAATATCCTGTTCATTTGCGGTGGTGCATTCTCTGGTTTGGAGCGTGTCGTGCAACAGCGTCAAGAAAAAGGTGGAATTGGTTTCACTGCTGACGTGAAGACTAAAGATGACTCTAAGAAGTTATCTGAATTATTTAGTCAGGTAGAAGCTGCCGATCTTGTGAAATTTGGTTTAATCCCTGAATTCATTGGTCGTCTGCCAGTGATTGCAACGCTCGAAGAATTGGACGAAGAAGCATTAATGCAAATTTTGACTGAACCAAAAAATGCATTAACGCGTCAGTATCAATACTTGTTCGAAATGGAAGATGTTGATCTATTATTTGAAGATTCAGCATTGCGAGCTGTTGCGAAAAAAGCACTTGAGCGTAATACAGGTGCACGTGGTTTACGTTCAATTCTTGAAAACGTCTTACTCGATACGATGTACGATTTACCAAGTCGCTCTGATATTGGTACTGTTGTGATCAATGAAGCTGTGATCAATGAAAATGCTGAACCAGAATATCGAACTGAGCGCCAACCTAAACAAGAACAACAAGTTGAAGAAAAGGTCGATTTAAAGATTTTAGATACTAAATCTGCTTAATTGATTGTAATTCATCTGAAACGCGTAAAAAGTCCCACTTTTTGCGCGTTTTTTGTTTTTAATCTCGGATTGAGATGATAATCTAACGATAACAAAAATATGACATAGAATAAAAAGTATTCGTGATGAGGGATAATCATGCGATCAACCGTAGCAGTGTGTGCTTTGAGTCTGTTTCTTGTGGCATGTCAGACACATAAAGGGCTTAACGAAAATAATCAAACTCATGTGGTTTCAACGTTAAAACCGGTAGATTTTAGTGAGAAAAAAACTTTTGTATCTCAGAAGCTAGCTCAATATAAAGTTGCAGGATTTGATCTGGGCTCATGGGTAAATCAAAAACCAGGACAGTTTTTCAGCCGTGTAAAACCTCAACATCAGCAAGCCGCAGTGTTGTATCTGTACCGTCCTGATAGTAAGTGGAATCGTCAGGAAATTATTGCACCGAGTTTTTTTCTAAATGGTAAGCGCATTCCGAGTTTAATCAGCAATCATTATTATTGGATAGAGCTGGCTGAAGGGGATTATCAACTTAGTATCAGTCGACCTTTAACTGTGATGCATTTTCAAAAACCTTTGGTTGCAAGTTTTAGTGTTAAAGCGGGGCAGCAGTATTTCTTAAAATATGAAGAAGAACAGTTTCGAGGTGGACCAAATGGTAGTGAAGATCTCCTCAGAGTTGGACCATTGATGCAAATGCCAACAAAACAGGCATTAAGAGAAATTGGCATGACTCAGTTGAAAACGCCTGGGCTTAACTATGTTGCCGTTATTCAACCGAACGGAACATTGCAAAAATCAAAAGAAAAAATTAAAAATAAAGAATATAAAGCCAGTGATGATGTGCGCTTAACAGAACCTTTTAAGATATATGATCCACGCACATGGTAACTCTGATTCAGCAGAATGGTTTTTAGCTTATTTAGAGTCAGTATGAATACTTTGTTTTTGTAGTTGTTCTAATTTCTTTTGGACTTCAGCAAAATTCTTTTCTGTAGATTGTAAAGAGCCTGCAAGTTGTTGATTCAGGATTTTCATGGATTCTTGAGCAACAAGTGGACCTTTATTTAAAATGGATTGACCTGTTGGAGAGGAATAAAAGTCGATCTGGGCTTGAACTTCTTCGGCATCATAGACATCTTTATAAATTTTCAGATAGATCGGTTTAAGTTTTTCCCAAGAAGTTTGCTTAATATTTTCTTGGTGAATTTTATCAGCCAGCTCATTGGCAATAACTTGTTGTTGTGGTGTTAATTTTTCGGCCTTAACAATATTTTGAACAATGCTATAGGCCTGTTGATCAATTTGAGGTCGGATTTGTTTAAGTGTACTTTGTAAGAGCTGATCTAAATTCAATACTTGTATGAGTTTTTCGATTTGTTGATCAGTCGCTTGAGCTGCCATAACCGCAGGTGAGCAGATCATGCATCCGCTCAAAAATAATGTTCTTAAAATTTTCATGAGTATTCTCGGTATAAAAAAGCACCCTAATGATAGAGTGCTTTTTTAACTTGAGACAAGTCGAATATTATTTATTGTGCAGCTGCATCTACAACTGGAATTTTACCAATTTTAGCCTGCCAAATTTTTGGTGCAGTTGCGTGAACTGATGTGCCGTTAACGTCTACTGCAACAGATACAGGCATATCTTTAACCACGAACTTATAGATTGCTTCCATACCTAAATCTTCAAAAGCGACAACTTCCGCTTCACGAATTGCTTTAGATACGAGATATGCAGCACCGCCTACAGCCATGAGGTAAGTTGCTTTATTGTCTTTGATTGCTTCAATCGCAGCAGGACCGCGGTCCGCTTTACCGATCATACCGAAAAGACCAGTTGCTTCTAAAACTTGACGTGTGAACTTATCCATACGTGTTGCAGTTGTTGGACCTGCAGGACCTACAACTTCGTCACCCACTGGATCAACAGGACCAACGTAGTAAATGAACTTACCTTTAAGGTCTACAGGAAGCTCTTCACCGTTGTTTAACATATCAACCATACGTTTGTGCGCAGCGTCACGACCTGTATAGATTGTGCCGTTAAGAAGAAGCGTATCACCTGGTTTCCAAGAGTTCATTTCTTCTTGTGTGATGTTATCTAAGTCAACACGTTTAGAAGAAGATGAGTCCCAAGTGACTTCAGGATAGTCTTCAAGTTTAGGTGCAATAATATTCGCAACACCTGTACCGTCTAGTGTGAAGTGTGCGTGACGAGTCGCAGCACAGTTCGGAATCATACCCACTGGTTTGCCCGCAGCGTGACAAGGGTAGTCTTTAATTTTGATGTCTAGAACAGTCGTTAAGCCACCAAGACCTTGTGCACCGATACCTAAAGCATTTACTTTCTCGAAGATTTCGATACGAAGTTCTTCAAGTTTATTTTGCGGACCTCGACGAAGTAGTTCGTCCATGTTGATCTCTTCCATCAATGCTTCTTTTGCAAGCATCATGGCTTTCTCAGCAGTACCACCGATACCAATACCAAGCATACCAGGAGGACACCAGCCTGCACCCATGGTTGGTACAGTTTTCAGTACCCAGTCCACGATTGAATCGGATGGGTTTAACATAGCAAGTTTAGATTTATTTTCTGAACCACCACCTTTTGCTGCAACAGTGATATCTACTTTGTTACCTGGAACAAGTTTATGGTAGATCACAGCAGGGGTGTTGTCCTTCGTATTCTTACGGCCAAAAGCAGGATCAGCAAGTACAGATGCACGAAGTACGTTAGAGTTTTCTAAGTAACCTTGGCGAACACCTTCGTTAATCGCGTCGTCTAAGCTCATTGTTAAATCAAATTTAACGTCCATGCCCACTTCAACGAATACGTTGACGATACCAGTATCTTGACAGATCGGACGGTGACCTTCGGCACACATACGTGAATTGATTAAGATTTGTGCGATCGCATCTTTGGCAGCTTTGTTTTCTTCACGGTCATACGCACGACTCATTGCTTGGATGAAGTCTTGTGGATGATAGTAAGAAATGAACTGAAGCGCATCTTTAACGGATGTGATCAAGTCGTCTTGCTTGATAATAGTTGTCATACAAATATCTCTTGAGCGGGCTGATAGCTAGCGGGCTAAATTATAAGACAAAATGATTCAATTGTGGCTTTTTTGCTGAGGAATTGGGCGAAAGTTTAAGAGAGCAGATTCATTCATAGAAAAGTTAAAATTAATATTTGCTAATTAATTTTTAGATGGAAATACGTTTACGTAATAAGTTGTTTAAGCTTTTTTATACGTAATAATAATTTTTTTCAAATTTATCTCATAATATTTTTAGATTAAATGGGTGAAATTTCACTATTTTAGTCATCAATAATTCTAATACATTGACTTTATGAAATTAAATTTTGTTAAGATTTTCAATAGAAAGTATTAAGTAAATATTTATATAATTAAAAATCAATATTATTTATATATTTCATAAAATCTAGAAGTTAATTAAATATGAAGTCAAGTGACGCTGGAGTCTTTCTAAGTTATGCCTATATCACAATGCAACAGATGGGATTAAATGTAGAGCAAATTTTAGAAGATGTAAGATTGCCCGCACAGTTGCCTGATAAGACAGTTCGCAGAGATAATTCATGTCAGTACCGATTTTGGAATACAGCGCAAAAAGTTTCTAATGACAGAGATATTGGTTTACATGTAGGAGAGCATTTTCCTGTAATTAGAGGCTCAGTGATTGAGTATCTGTTTTTGAGTAGTTCGGGATTTAAAGTTGGACTAGAGAAAGCTTTAAATTACCAAAAATTACTTTCTTCAGCTTTTCATTTTAGCCTGTTCACAGATGAGCATGTTGCTGGAATTCAAGGGTTTAATCATCCTGTTCGGCACTATTTAGAGATTGTGATCAGTGTGATTTTAAAGTTTTTGAAATTCATTACAGATGATCAATTCCGCCCAATTAAAATTTATTTACCCTATGAATATGGTGCGACATTAATAGAATACAAGCGCGTATGGGGATGTGAAGTTGAGTTGGGCTGTCCAGATGGGAAAATTATATTTGATGCAGCGTTGTTGAATTTAAAATTTGACTGGTATGAGCCTGAATTATTTGCCATCCATGAAACTTATGCAAAACGTCAGATGAGACAGGTTGAAAAATATGAACTTATTTCTGATATAGAACAAATTCTAGCTGATGTTTTACTCGAATCAGGCAATGTTCAATTAAAGCATGTGGCAGACAAGTTAAATATGAAGGTCAACACCTTGCGTGCATCTTTAAACGATATTGACACTTCTTTTGAGAAAATTCTAACTCATTATCGTATTCGGACTGCAAAGCAATTATTAGCATCCAAAGAGATTTCCATGTGCCATATTGTCAGCGTTCTCGGTTTCTCAGAGAGTTCTGTTTTTTCACGAGCATTTAAACGTTGGACGGGTGAGACACCTTTGCAATACCGAAAAAGAAAAATCTCCAGAAAATGATTCAATTGATACTTAAACTATATCATCTGAGTCAATTAAACTTATGCCAAATCCGTTACTTTAATCTGAGGTAGAACAGTTTTAACACTCTAAATGGTTACTTGGTTTTTAACACATTTAAGTTTTTAATGAAGTTCTAATCCTAATAAATCGAATTAAATTTTAAAAAATATTCAATTGCTTAAGAATTAATTTGATTTCATATTCAATTATTATTCAACCAATTTAAGGAGTTGAAAATGAGTTATGTAAAGACTAAAGACGGTGTTGAAATTTTTTATAAAGATTGGGGATCACGTGACGGTGAGGTTCTTTTTTTTCATCATGGGTGGCCTTTAAGTTCAGATGATTGGGATGCGCAAATACTTTACTTTTTAGACAAAGGTTACCGTGTAGTGGCGCATGACCGCCGTGGTCATGGACGATCTTCTCAAGTGTCTGAAGGTCATGATATGGATCATTATGCTGATGATGTTGCGGCTGTTGTAGAGCATTTGGGCATTAAAAAGGCGATTCATATTGGTCATTCAACAGGCGGTGGAGAGGTTGCACACTATATAGCAAGATATGGTGAGGAACGTGTCTCTAAAGCTGTTCTTGTGAGCTCTGTACCACCTTATATGGTGAAAACTGAAGATAATCCAAATGGATTGCCGAAAGCTGTTTTTGATGATATGCAGGCTCAGTTATTTAAAAATCGAGCTGAATTCTATCGTGCTGTACCTGAAGGTCCATTTTATGGCTTTAATCGTCCGAATGCGAAGCCGTCTGAACCAGTGATTCAAAATTGGTGGAGACAAGGGATGATGGGTTCTGCTAAAGCACACTATGATGGGATTGTGGCTTTCTCCCAAACTGATTTTAGAGAAGACCTTAAGAAAATTTCGGTGCCAGTATTAGTTTTACATGGTGATGATGACCAAATTGTTCCTCTTGATATTTCAGGAAAGTTATCGGCTGAATTGGTACAAAATGGAACTTTAAAGATTTATCCAGGTTATTCACATGGGATGCTCACTATTAATCCTGACGTGATTAATCCTGACCTTCTTGAATTTATTCAGAATTAATTTTAATTATTATAAAAAAACAAGAACTCTTTAAGAGTTCTTGTTTTTTTATATAAGTCTTTAGTTAACCTCATGATTCTAAGTTACAACACGTAGGAGTTAATCATAGATCTGAGTGTTCTAAGGGACTTATTGAAAAAACCATCCTCACTTTCGCGAGGATGGTAACTCATATGCAAATCAAATTATTGGGCTTGTTGCTCAGCTTGAATCGCTGTTAAAGCAATGGTAAAGACAATATCATCGACCAATGCACCACGAGATAAATCGTTTACAGGTTTGTTTAAACCTTGGAGCATTGGACCGACACTGACCACATTGGCAGAGCGTTGAACTGCTTTATAGGTGGTATTACCAGTATTTAAGTCAGGGAAAATAAACACATTGGCACGACCCGCCACTTGAGAGTCAGGTGCTTTAGAGCGACCTACACTTTCTACAGAGGCAGCATCATATTGAAGGGGTCCATCAATCAATAAATCTGGACGACGTTCTTTTGCGATGCGTGTTGCTTCAGCAACTTTTTCAACATCAGCACCTGTGCCAGATGTTCCTGTTGAATATGAAATCATGGCAATACGTGGATCAATACCAAACGCTTTTGCTGAATCGGCAGATTGAATCGCGATTTCAGCAAGTTGCTCTGCATTAGGATCTGGATTGATTGCACAGTCACCATAAACATACACTTCATCTGGTAGTAACATAAAGAAAACAGACGAAACTAAAGAGTAATCAGGTGCCGTTTTAATCAACTGAAATGCAGGGCGAACTGTATTGGCTGTGGTATGAACTGCACCTGAAACTAATCCATCCACTTGATCTAGTGCTAACATCATCGTTCCAAGAACCACTGTATCTTGTAACTGTTCTTTCGCTTGCAGTTCATTTAACTTGCCTTTACGCAACTCTACCATTTGCGCAATATAATTGTCGCGGATGAGGTCTGGATCAATGATTTCTAAATCATCAGGTAATTCAATCCCTCGAGCTTTGGCTACATCTAAAACTGCTTCTGGTTTTGCCAGTAAGATACAGTGAGCAATACCACGTGATTGGCAGATCGCGGCTGCTTGAATCGTACGAGGTTCATCACCTTCAGGAAGAACAATTCTTTTCTTCGCTGCAATTGATTTTTGTACCAACTCATGACGGAATGCAGATGGAGAAAGACGTGGTTGGTATGAACCATTCAGCAACTGCGTTACCCAATCCGCATCAATATGGCTAGATACAAATCGAGTGACTTGTTCAGCGCGAGCAGTATCATCTACAGGAATTTCATTACTTAAATTAGCCAGTTGGGTTGCCGTTTCAAAGGTGCTCAATGGTGTGTGTAAAATAGGTAAGCCCTGTTTTATCGCAGCTTGGCAGAAAGCCAGTACTTGTTGATTAGGTGCATAATGTTCAGTCAATACTAAACCAGCAAGAGGGATACCATTGCTGCTTGCTAAACTACTTGCAAGTAAGACATCAATACGATCTGATGCGCTAATAATCAGTTCGCCTGCCGTGAATTTGTGCAGTTCGCGCTCGATATTTGAAGCGATCAGGCTACTATGCAGAACACGTCGTTGTGCAGCCTCACCTAAGTTAATCCATTCTGCTTGAATATGTTGCGCGATATCAGACATTCGCGGCACACTTAAAGTATTACTAAATGGTACTAATGCAATAACAGGAAGTTGTTCGGAACCAATCAGTGGATGTGTTTTTTGAATTTCCCCAACAAATTGTTGAGTCTCTTGTGTCAGACGCAGACTTGGATCAATGGTCACTGGAATCTGTGCAGACTCCTCGGACAGACCTTTGGTTCGCATGAAAAGCACACCAGCTGTTCGGTTGCTGTTTGCTCCACCAAAATTACGTAATTGGGTTTCTACTTTTTCTGCAGTATAGGCTGGTTGTTTGATATCAGCATTGCTCACAATGATGACTTTCGCATCTAGTGCTTGAGCAAGTTGAGCATTCAGTTCAGATGCAAAACTATCACGACTATTTGGAACTAACCCTTCCACAATAATAAGATCATGTTTTTTAGCAATTTGACGATGTAAACGAACAGCTTCTTCTAATAACTCATCACTTTCATCAGCATTTAATTGCTGAACTACATTTTGATATGAGATTGGTTCAACTGTTTCGTTCTGAGAAACATGGCGGAATAACGCTGTGGTGCGATCGAAATTTTCAGCATGTACTTCTTGTGAAAATGGCTTAACAAAACCAGCTTTTACACCTTGACACTCAAGTGCATAAATTAAGCCTAAACACGCTGATGTCAGACCTACACCTTCACCAGTTGGAACAAGTACAATTGTTTTCATATCATCAAAATCTATATCTAAAAATAAAAAAGAAATATGTAAATATGTCTGAGCGGGCGACTACTTAAGCAGTCGCGGTTTCAAGTTCAGACTTTTTTTCAGATGAATTCACATCTCCGATTTGATTCACCACATGTTCTGTTTCTTGTGCAATACGTCCTTCTTCATCTGTAGGAATGACCCAAATTTGCGGACCAGTACCATTATCAATACGACCTTCAGTACCGCGAGCTAATTGGTTATTTTTTTCTTTGCTAAAGTTAAAACCAAAATGTGGCAAATAAGATAATGTTTTTTCACGAATAAATGCTGAGTTTTCACCAATACCACCTGTGAAGAATAAGCCATCAAGACGAGGTAAACCACAGCTGAGTGCTGCTAATGATTTAGCAAGACGATAGCAGAATACTTCAATAGCAAGTGCAGCATCTTCATTGCCTTCTTCTGAAGCTTCGATAAGTGTTCGCATATCGTTTGACAGGTTTGAAAGTCCTAATAAACCAGATTGGCTATTGAGCATTCTGTCAATTTTGTAAATGTCCCATCCTAGGTTTTTGGCTAAAAAATTATGTAAACTTGGATCTACATCACCACTACGGGTACCCATCACTAAACCTTCGAGTGGCGTTAATCCCATAGAGGTATCAACACTTTTACCATTCCAAATTGCACAAGTAGAACTACCATTGCCTAAATGAGCGGTGAGCCAACCACCTTCACGGAAACTACCAGCAAGCTCAGAGCCACGATCTGATACATAGGCATGGCTTGTGCCGTGGAATCCATAGCGACGAACATTATGTTCAGTGTATAAAAATTTTGGTACCGCATAACGATAGGCATGCGCTGGCATTGTTTGATGGAACGCTGTATCAAACACTGCAACTTGCGGTAAGTCTGGGAACAAACGTTTAGTCGCTTCGATCCCAACGAGATGTGCAGGATTATGTAATGGAGCTAAAGGTGTTGCTTCACGGATTTTTTCAATAATTTCATCGGTGATTAACTCTGCTTGAGTTAAAGAACCACCATGTACAATACGATGACCAATGGCATCAGGCTTGTGATTCGCTAAGCGAGATAATCCAACTTCAAGAGCTTCTTTGTGGTCTGCATTTGGAATACGAATATCAACTGGTTCGTTGCCTATAGTCACGCCTTTGATGCGCGCTTCTGGCGTACCTAAGTTTTCAGCAAGACCATGAATTCGGAAATCTTGATCTTTAAGTAATAATGCAAACTTGATCGAAGAAGAACCGCAATTGATGATAAGAACTGAATGGGGCATGGTGTGTTCCTTTACTGGCAATTTTAATATTTCGTTTGTTTTCTTCCAAATGAACAAAAAATGTTATTTCTTGATCGTGAAGCATTTGTAACATGCGTTTTTTTATTGTCCTAGATAGACTTTAGGTGATTAGACTTAAGCACTATCGACCACTAAGGCAATAATAATTAAAATTTATAGTCTTTCTTTATTCATTTATAAAATAAATAATGGTTATGTTTTAATTAAATTGTATGTGTAAAACATAGCATGTATTGTATTTTTTATATACCACTTCTGCTTTGTAATTGATTTAATTTATACGTTTTTTATTTCGTTATGATGAGTTGAATCACTCAAAAACAAAGCCCTTTACTCAAAGGGCTTTGTTTTTTTAAGTTAGATTTATTGACGGATTTGGCCATCGCCTAAAACAATCCATTTTTGTGAGGTGAGTCCTTCTAATCCGACTGGACCTCTGGCATGAATTTTATCTGTTGAAATGCCGATTTCAGCACCTAAACCATATTCAAAACCATCAGCAAAACGAGTAGAGGCATTAACCATGACCGAACTTGAATCGACGCGAGTAAGGAATTTTCGGGCCGTGCTAAAGTTTTCAGTAATAATCGAATCAGTGTGATGCGATCCGTATTTATTGATATGCAAAATTGCTTCTTCAACGCCACTGACTACTTTAACCGCTAAAATAGGTCCTAGATATTCCTCATACCAGTCTTCTTCGGTCGCAGTTTTAATCTGTTCACCTAAAATTGCTTTGACTTTCAAGCAACCACGCAACTCAACTTGTTTTTCAGCATAAAGTTCAGCAATGCGAGGCAGAAAGTCATCAGCAACTTTTTCATCAACCAGCAGCGTTTCCATGGCATTACATACGCCATAGCGATGAGTTTTTGCATTTAACGCAATTGGCAATGCTTTTTGTAGATCTGCTTGGGCCTCAACGAAGACGTGACAGTTACCATCAAGATGTTTGATTACAGGAATAGTCGCTTCACGTGTAATACGTTCAATTAAGCCTTTGCCACCACGTGGAACAATAACGTCAACATACTCAGAGAGGGTAATCAATTGCCCAACTGCAGCACGATCTGCTGTATTGACAACTTGGACTGCGTTAACTGGTACACCAGCTTGCTCTAAACCTTTTTGAATTGCGGTAGCAATGGCTTTGTTTGACTCTAATGCCTCTGAACCACCGCGAAGAATGATGGCATTGCCAGACTTAATCGCTAAAGAGGCTGCTTCTAGAGTGACGTTAGGACGTGATTCATAAATCATACCTACGACACCTAAAGGCACTCGCATTTTTCCAAGCTGAATACCAGACGGGCGATAAGCTAGGTCAGTAATTTCACCAATGGGATCAATTAAACTGATGACATCTTTAAGACCTTGTAACATTCCACTGAAGCGTGTGGGTGTAAGTTCCAAACGATCGAGTAATGCGCTGTCTAAATTGTTTTCATGACCACGAGTCATGTCTAGTTTATTCGCAGCTAGAATTTGAGCTTGATGGTCTTCCAAAGCGGTATGGATTGCCGTCAAAGCATTATTTCGTTCAAAAGTCGAAGAGCCAGCCAAAAAGCGTGAAGCTTCACGCGCATTCTGACCGACGACTTGCATGTACTGTTCGATGGAGTCTTGCATAGCAGTTTAACTGATCATTTTAAAATCTCATTCAAATAGTAGCAGCGCAGATGACAACAATCTATGTTTATAAGCGAAAAAAGCTAAGTTGATAAAACTTGTAACTATTTTTAGAACCTAACGGCAGTTAAAAAAGATAAAAGGTGAATTCTTGCATTGCGCAGATTTCATGCATCTGTATAAAATGAAATGAATGTTAATTATGTTGCATAATCATAACGAATTGAGAGTATGATCAAATTAACGGCTGTGAAAACAAAACAATAAAGCCAAATGGAGATAAGGGAATGAATTCCATGATAAAAATGGAGCTTGAGGATTATTCAGCTGAAGACAGCACTCATTTTTTTGATCTGTACCATAAAAATAGTTTTAAAGAGCCGCCACGAACCACATGGATTGATGGGTGGAAAATTGAATATATGGCGATCGCATCGCCAGAAACACTGCATCAGACGCCAACGCTGATTGTCGGAGGCGCATTTCAAAATTTTAATTCATATAAATATTGCGTTGAACAGCTCTTCGAGAAAGGACCTGTTATTTTAATCGACTTACCATCTTTAGGTTCAAATCAACAAATCCACAATCGTGATACTGGAATTTCTGCTGGTACTCTAGAGCTACCAGAGCTTTCAAAAATGTTAGGTCAATGGTTGGATTTGGTGGAGATTAAGAAAGTCTCTGTTATGGGGATGTCATTAGGCTCTGTGGTTGCTTCCTGTTTTGCTCATTATCGTCCAGAACTGGTAGATCGATTAATTCTGATGGGCGTCATGCAGAAGACGCGTAAAAGCTGGCGTATGTTGCTTGAAGAGTCATTAATATTGATGCAAGAGCAACGTATGGATGAGTTTGGTCAGGCTGTCATTTTGTATTTGGTGAATCATGCAAAATTAGATCAAACGCGCATGTCTCCAACAGCTAAACGACTTTTTTATAAGCAGATGTCTGAGTTTGATATCGCTGAGCGTGAGCGATATGAAATCAACTGTAATCGTTTATTGCGTCTTTCCCATGTTCCAATTCCGATGTGTAAAACATTAGTAGCATGTGGTCAATTCGATAGTTTTACTTTGCCATTTGAGAATGCGAATTTTGCCTTGCAATGTCCTGATGTTGAGTTTGCAATGATTGCAAATGCGGATCATGTGCCTCAACTGCAACGCCGAAAAGAAACCATGAATCTTTTTACCAGTTTCTTAAAAGGCGAATCCATTCATAATCTAGATGGGATCATTTATTTAGATAAAGACCAAATGCAATCATTGGATCGCAGAGGGGAAGTTCGATTTGCCCTTAAAAATGCACATTCTGTTTTAATTCATCAAACAAATGCACAACGTTTTGAAGTTGAAATTAAAGACCTGAATTACTTTGGTGTATCATTCTTTTTGGATGATCCATCTCAGGTTGAAGTCTTACAGGAAGATGCTCGAAGTTTTGCAATTGAATTTGAGGATGAGCAAGGACATTTTGCTGTCGAATGTTTAATATTCGATTTTATTGGCAATGAAGTAAGAGCATTATTCAAGCATGGTTATTTTGAAGTGGCTGATCGCTTACTTCAATTTATAGATACCCATAAACACAATGACAGCGTGGATTAGGCTGTCATTGAATTCATTTGAATCAAAAAATAGATACTTCGTAATATTGCTACGAACGAATCATTATTTTATTGCATGAATCATCCATACTAGATCACCAAGATGCTGATCTGTATCCATATTTTGATTCTTTTTTTCAAAATACAGTTGAGGTTGAATGACTTCAACTTCAGTAAAACCTGACAGTTTAAAAAAGTGCTGTACCTCTAAAGCGTCTTTAAAGTGGAAGGTAAATGCACTTCTTGAAGCGTATTTGAGTAATTTGCTGCTCGACCAAATTAAGTTAGCCAGTTTATGTTGCACAGGCTCGGGATAAAGGTCAGTTAAATAATGAAGCGTTTGGAATGGTTGACCAAAACGCACAATCGAATTCAGCAATTGTTTGAGTAAATCTTGATTAAAATAATTGATTAATCCTTCACTGATAATCACTAGCGGTCGTGTTGGGTCGAATTCGTCAAAAGCTGTTTTGAAATCATCCGTGAATAAGTCTGCTGATAAAACTTTAGGGCTTTCGGGATCGATTTTATTCAAAGCGGATTGTTTTGTGGCAGCCATGTCTGGTAAATCTAATTCGCGATAATCTATTTCGGGATAATGAGATCTAAACCACCAACCACGAGGTGAAAGTCCCGCTGCAATTTCTAAAATTTGCAGGTTTGGATATTGTTTGATTAATAATTTTAAATGGTCGTCTAATAATGTATGTCGTGTCTTCAGAGTTGAACGCATACTTCCACCGATAAACTTCTCAGCCATACTTTCAAAAGGGTGAGCGAATTGCGCCAACGCTTTACCTTTCGAAGTCGCAAATGCTTCGTGAGAGATACCCATTTGGTACCAAATATAGCCAGTGTAGTGAGCAGTAAACGAAATATGACGGTGCTTTGATTGTTTTGATTGAGACATACACATCCTTAGCTATGATTATTATTGGATTGGTCAAGATAAAGGGAGCATTTAGATGCTCCCTTTATTATTAAAATGATTGTCTAAAATCTTCAATGACCTTTTTGACAGATCTCCATTCGTTGCCTAAGTCAAGTTGTTCACCAATGCGAATCTCTTGAATCTTACCGCGCATACGCTCTAAGCGTTCTTGGTTCGGCAATGGATAATTCTCTATGGCACTGAGCGCGACACATGCAGATTCCCGATTATTGCAGACTAAGCCCATATCACAGCCAGCTTCAAGCGCGGCTTTGATGCGAGCATCTGCACCACCTGCAACACAAGCTGCTTGCATACTTAAGTCATCAGAAAACAAGACACCATCGAACTGAAGTGTTTCACGAAGTACTTTTTGAACCCAATACTGAGAAAAACCAGCAGGATTTGGATCTACTTTTTCATAAATCACATGTGCTGGCATGAGTGCGTCAAGTTGAGGTTGGAGTTGAATAAAGCTTTGCATATCTTGAGCTTCAATTTCAGCATAACTTCGTGTATCCACAGCTGCAGCAATATGTGAATCTGCTTTAACCGAGCCATGGCCAGGGAAGTGTTTCCCCGTGGTTGCCATGCCTGCGCGTTTCATACCTTGCATAAAGGCTTGGGCTAAAGGGATGATATCTGAGATATTCTTAGCAAAAGCACGATCACCAATAACATCGCTGATGTCGTTAAGGTCTAATACAGGTGCAAAGCTAAAGTCGATCCCGACTGCAAGAACTTCGGTAGCCATGAGCCAGCCGCATTGTTCAGCCAATTCAATTGCGCGTTCTGGCTGTCTTAGATACAGCTCACCGAAACGTCCCATAGCAGGAAGGAGAGAGAAGCCTTGTTTTAAACGTTGTACGCGTCCGCCTTCTTGATCGACTGCAATTAAAATATCGGGACGAACTTGGCGCATATGATCCGTTAAGGCGCGAACTTGTTGAGGTGATTCAATATTTCTTCCAAACAAAATGACTCCACCAACTTGTGGAGATTGTAGGAGTTGAATATCTTCTTGATTAAGTGTTGTGCCCTCAATATCAAGCATCAATGCGCCAATCATAGTGGAATCCGTGATTCTAATTTTAAAAGAGAAAACAATACCCGAATTTTGCAATGATTTGCTACATTTTCTCCGTACAGATTATGATAAAACTATACGGCAGAAATAAAAAAGTTGTTTAAGGTTTTGAATATTAATATTTCTATCTGAAAACAATAGTGTAAATTTGGTTTATCCAAGGAAAGACAAATTCGTTATGAAACTTCAAACAATCGCTTGCGCGGTAGCCATTGCCACTGGTGGTTTATTTTTTGGTCATACAATTAATGTTGCGATCGCAGCGAATGAACCAGCGGTTCAACAGGTTCAGAATATAAAGCCCACACAAGAACAAGCTTTAGTTTCAAGACAATTAGCAACTTTGGTGGATCGTCAGCACTATTTAAATATGCGTTTAGATGCTACGACCTCACAACGTATTTTTGATATGTATATTGATAGTCTTGATCCTGACCATAGCCTTTTCTTGGCAGATGAAGTGGCAAACTATAAGAAAAAATACGGACCAACTTTTGGAGCCGCGCTCAAAGCGGGTAACCTTGAAGGACCTTATGCCATTCACGCTCAATATCGTGATCGTTTAAAGTCATTCTATGAGTTTATGTTGGCGGAGTTAAAAAAACCGCAAAACCTAAATCAACCTAATGTGTTTATCGAGTCTGATCGTGAAAAGGCTCCATTTTTCAAAAATAAAGCTGAGCAAGAAAATCAATGGCGCAAAATGCTGGTGTCTCAGTTAATCAATTTAACGATTGCTAAAGAAGAAGATTTGGCTAAGCAAAAAGCGCTGAAAGATGATCCTTCTTTAGCAGCAGGGCAAGATCTCACTTCAGCTGAAGATTTAACGCCAGTTCAGACTTTGACCAAGCGCTATATGCGTCAATTAGAACGTATGAAGCGTACAAAAAGCGATGACGTTTTAGAAAAAACGCTCAATGCTATGTTAGCGACTTATGACCCGCACAGTAATTATTTCCCACCAATCGATGCGATTGAGTTAAATCGTCAGACCACATTGCAGCTTGAGGGGATTGGTGTGTCGATCCGTCCAGAACGCGGGAATGAAGACTATACGCGTATCGAGACGATCGTAGATGGTGGTCCTGCGTTTAAGACGGGACAGGTCAAGTCTGGTGATCGTATTATTGGTGTCGCGCAAGACGGTGACAAAATGGTCGACGTCATTGGATGGACCAGTTCTGAAATCGTTGGATTGATCCGAGGTAAGCGTGGGACTAAAGTCACCATTAAATTGCTCGGACCTGGAGCATCTATGAGTCAGGCACGTACCGTAACTATCGTACGTGATGTGATTCAAGAAGAGGATGCAGGTGTACGTTCAAGAACAGTAGAAATTGTACGAGATGGCAAGAAACATAAAGTTGGGGTAGTCGAAATTCCATCGTTCTATTACAACTACCGTGCCCGTCGTGCTGGTGAAAGCTATCGTTCAGTATCTGAAGATACCAATAATGCATTGAAAAGTTTAGCTGCGCAAAATGTCGATGGCATTATCGTCGATCTTCGTAATAACCCTGGCGGTTCACTCGAAGAAGTGGCAAAAATGATTGGGCAAGTGATTAAATCTGGTCCAGTGGTTCAAATTCGGGATGGGAATGGTAACGTCAGTGTCTTCGAAGATCGTGATGGAGGCGCTCAAACCTACGCAGGTCCATTGGCTGTCATGGTGAATCTGGCTTCTGCATCAGCAAGTGAAATCTATTCAGCTGCTGTGCAGGATTATGGTCGTGGGATTGTGATTGGAAGTACTACGACAGGTAAGGGTACAGCTCAAGTTCAATTGGACAGCTTAGCGTATGGTCAAGCGACATTGACGCAACGAAAGTTTTACCGTGTTACTGGTGGAAGCACACAAAATAAAGGGGTTGTGCCTGATATTCAATTGGTTGATATCTACGATGAAGAGTTTGGGGAGCGTAAAGCTAAGAATGCTTTAGAGTGGGATACCATCCCTACAGCTCCTTTCAAACGTGAGGGAGAAGTGCAAGCCTTTGTACCAAAATTAGCTGCTCATTCAAAACAGCGTGTTGCGAATGATATTCAATTTAAGTATTTAGAAGCGCGTAAAGCGATTTCGCAGAAAGCTAAAGAGAATAAACAAATCGTGTTGGATATCGATCAACGTAAAGCTGAACTCATCGCTTTGGAAAAAGAAACGTTGGCAGAAGAAAATAAACGCCGTATAGCAATGGGTAAAACTGCTTATCCAAATTGGGAAAGTTATCAGGCATCGATGGAAGCTTTGGCTGAATCGCGTGCTAAGATGAAAACTAATCAACGCCCACCTTTACCTGAAGAAGAGGCATTTGTCACTGAATCAGCTCATATCTTGCTCGATTACATTGCCTTGCAAAAATAAAAATATTTATTGTTAAGTTTTACTTAAAAAATGGCGTATTTCGATACGCCATTTTTTATGGATATCGCCGAAAAACAACTTGACGTTCAATGAGATGGTGATATTGTTGTAGGCGACAAATGCTCATTAAAAAGTTGAACCTTCTTACATTTATTTGCTGTACTTTTGGGGTTTAAATAAAATAAAAACAGGTTCAGGTACGGATAAGTCTCTATATGATTCATATGAGTTACGATTATGCAATGGTGGCGGGTTCTGCTGTGGCGGCAGTGATCGTCTGCTTTATTGCTATTTCATTTGAACAACTCATTAGTACCCACAAAAACCCAGTTGGTCAAAAAGTGCTGCTCGGTGTAAGTGGCATGATATTTGGTCTTGCGATTTGGGTCATGCATTTTGTTGGAATGCTGGCTTGTCATTTACCCGAAGATCATAGTTTCGATATAGGTTTAACGCTATTCTCTTATGTGATCGCAGCTCTCGCTTCAATTTTTGCCATATGGCTCACGACTAGATCTACACTTCCTTTGGCTAGATTGGTTTTGGGTGCACTTCTGATGGGTTTCGGTATTTCAGGTATGCACTATACTGGAATGGCGGGATTGATCGTTCCCAACTACATTATTCGTTATGACACCATTTTGGTGATTTTTTCTGTACTGATTGCTGTATGTGGTTCAGGATTGTCATTCTGGCTGATGTTTAAATATAAGCGTACCTATCACAATAAATTGGCTTTCAAGCTTGCCGTGGCATTCATGATCGCTTTTAGTATTGTGGGAATGCATTATATTGGTATGGCGGCTGCGACTTTCCAACCCGTGGATGCCAAATATGCAGCATTGAATCAACTCCATGAAGGTCAAGGTTTATTACTTTTTGTCATTATATTTGTCACCTGCTTGGTTTTAGTGGTCAGTTTTTTTGTCGCTATTTTAGAATTACGACTTGAAGAGCGAAATCAACAATTAATCAAAATGAATAAGGAATTGGAAAGCCTTGCCCTTCAAGATAATTTGACCAAACTTCCAAATCGACTTTTTTTGCTTGATTACACCACTTCATTATTTTCACTACACCAATCTAAAGATCATAAAGTTGCATTCATTTATATTGATTTAGATCGTTTCAAGGCAGTAAATGATGCTTTTGGACATCATATTGGTGATCAGCTTTTAGTGAATTTAGCACATCGACTTCATGCATTACTCGAAAAAAACCAAAAATTAATTCGTATTGGTGGTGATGAGTTTTTATTGGTTGTTGAAGACTTTTCTACAGACCAAATTGATCAAGTTGCCAATCTAGTATTGAGTAAAATCCAAGAAGGCTTTGTGATTTCTGGGAAGGAAATCAATATCTCAGCAAGTTTAGGTGTGGTCTATTATCCAGATCATGGTGCTGATTTACATGATTTGTTGGTGAATGCTGATGCTGCAATGCTGATGTCCAAAGAGCAAGGTCGCAATACTTACAGTGTGTTTAACTATTCATTAGATCAACAAGAAATCGCACGTAGCCAATCAAAACTTATTAATGATTTGTATCGTGCTGTTGAAGAACAACAATTCATTTTATTTTATCAGCCGAAATTCACAGCAGATTTTAAAATTTGTGGCGTTGAAGCTTTAATTCGTTGGAAGCATCCAAGTCTAGGACTTCTAGCACCAAATATGTTTATTGAGGGTGCGGAGCAAACAGGTCTTATTATTAAAATGGGCTACTGGGCTCTTGAACAAGCGTGTATACAGATTCAAGCTTGGCAAAAAAAGAAATTGCCTTTCTGTCCGATCGCTGTAAATTTATCAGCTGTACAATTTGAACATAAAGCGCTGGTAGATACATTAAGATGTTTAATCACGCAATACCAGATCGATCCAGCCCATTTAATTATTGAGATTACTGAATCGACAGCAATGCATCATATCGATGTCAGTATTCGTACTTTTGAGAGCCTACGTAATTTGGGGATTGGGCTTGCGATTGATGATTTTGGAACTGGTCATTCTAGCTTCTTATATTTAAAGAATCTCCCGGTAGATGAGCTTAAAATTGACCGTGAATTTATTCGAAATCTTTCACCCAATACTAAAGATGAAATTATCTTAGAAAGTATTATTGTATTGGCTAAACGTTTAGGTTTGGTGGTGACAGCTGAAGGCGTTGAAACTCAAAAACAAGCCGATATCTTAAAACGTTTAGGTTGTCAACAATTACAAGGCTATTTATTGGGTATGCCATTACCTGTGGATCGTTTAGAAAGCACATTTAAGAACTATTAACTTCTGGTCAGTTTCTGATTCATCACATTCACATTCGGTATTGATCTGCTACAATATCGCCAATTTTTATTTTGATCTTTTTTGATCTTCTAAACTGCATGTCTGCAGTAGGTGTTATTCATGAGCTTTAAGCAAGAGTTAGCGGAGCAAGTTGCTCAGCGACGTACATTTGCCATTATTTCCCACCCCGATGCGGGTAAAACCACAATGACGGAAAAGTTATTGTTGTGGGGGCAAGCGATCCAAGTTGCAGGTATGGTAAAAAGCCGTAAATCTGACCGTGCTGCGACATCAGATTGGATGGAAATGGAAAAAGAGCGTGGTATCTCGATCACGACCTCTGTGATGCAGTTCCCTTATAAAGACAAAATGATCAACCTGCTCGATACACCGGGGCATGAAGATTTCTCTGAAGATACATATCGTACCCTTACAGCCGTAGACTCAGCGTTGATGGTGATTGATGGTGCGAAAGGTGTCGAAGATCGTACTATTAAGTTAATGGACGTGTGTCGTATGCGTGACACACCAATTATTTCATTCGTCAACAAAATGGACCGTGAAATCCGTGAGCCGCTTGAGCTCCTCGACGAAATCGAAAATGTCCTGAAAATTAAATGCGTACCTTTAACTTGGCCTTTAGGTACAGGCCGTGACTTCGCGGGTGTTTTTAATCTGATCGAAGAAAAATTCTATGTCTATAAAGCAGGTTTTGGTTCAACCATTACAGATATTGAAATTCGTGATGGTTATGACCATGCTGACCTTCGTGAAAAAGTCGGTGAATTAGCTTGGGCTACATTTGAAGAGTCACTAGAATTAGTTCAAATGGCAAATGAACCGCTTGATCGTGAAGAATTCTTAGCAGGGCGTCAAACTCCAGTATTGTTTGGTACAGCGTTGGGTAACTTTGGTGTAGACCATGTCTTAAATGCATTTAGTGAATATGCACCACCACCAAAAGCACATCCTACCCAAGACCGTAAAGTTGAAGCGACTGAAGAGGGTTTCTCTGGTTTTGTCTTTAAAATTCAAGCCAATATGGACCCTAAACACCGCGATCGTATTGCTTTCATGCGTATCTGCTCAGGCAAATATGAAAAAGGCTTGAAAATGAAGCATGTTCGTATTGGGAAAGATGTGCGTATTTCAGATGCATTAACCTTCTTGGCAGGTGATCGTCAGCATTTAGAAGAGGCATGGCCAGGCGACATTATTGGTTTACACAACCATGGTACGATTCAAATCGGCGATACTTTCACTTCGGGTGAAAACTTGCAATTCACAGGTATTCCTCACTTTGCTCCTGAAATGTTCCGTCGTGTTCGTTTAAAAGATCCTTTAAAATCGAAGCAACTTCAAAAAGGTTTAAAAGAGCTTTCAGAGGAAGGTGCAACTCAGGTATTTATGCCACAAAACAGTAATGATCTTATTGTCGGTGCTGTGGGTGTTCTTCAATTTGAAGTTGTTGCTTATCGTTTAAAAGAAGAATACAAAGTAGATTGTATTTACGAGCCTGTGAGCATTAACACTGTTCGTTGGGTTTCATGTCCAGATGAGAAAAAATTTAATGAATTTAAGAAAAAAGCACATGACCAACTTTCAGTTGATGGTGGTGGGCATTTAACGTACTTAGCACCTAGCCGTGTCAATTTACAATTAATGCAAGAGCGTTATCCTGATATTGTTTTCCGTAATACACGTGAACATTAATTTTGCTTGAAAATGTAAAACAGCTTCCTCGTGAAGCTGTTTTTGTATAAGAATAACCAATGCTTTAATTTCGGTTGATTCTTGTGATTACTCTAAACTTACAAAAAAAACGATTGCGTATTCTTCTTGCTACTTTAGTCATTGGGGTGGCATCTTGTGAAAAACAACCAGAGTCTACGACACAAAAGTCAGGGCAGTCTGCCCAAGTTAAAAACGCTGATGTGTTACCTTACTTAAATGATGACGCGTTTCAAGTTGAAATAAAGAGCGAAAATTGTACAAAATCGGTCTGCGAAAAAATTGAAATTTTAAGTCTAAAAACCGCAGATCAGTGGGTCAATCAACAACTTAACAACCATTTGGCTTTTGTGATTCAAGATCAAATCAATGAAAAAGAAAAATTGAGTTTGGATCAATCCATCGAAACCTATATAAGTCGATCTGAATCATGGATGAAGGAGTTTTCACTGAATCAGCCTTATGAGTTGGATATACTGACGCAAGTCGCCACCCAACGAAATCAATATGTGTTGATACAATTCATCGTAAACTCAAAACAAGCTGAAGTGATCGTTAAAGATCGTGGTTACTTTATGGTATTGGATCGAAAGCAGAAAAAAGTTTTACAGTTGCAGGATGTGATTCGAAAGAACCAAATAAATGATTTTGAAAGAATACTTCAGTTGTCCTATCAAAAATGGTTAAAGGCCCAGAGTAGTGAAGTGAGAAGTATCGCTCCAGTGAATCTTAGCTGGAAAAATCAGGAGTGGTTCTTTGATGGTGAAGGGATTGGTGTTCATATTCGCGCGAACGAAATTGTCAAAGGTGGTGAGCAATTGGATATCTATTTGAATCATGCTCAAACTAAGCAAGTAGTTGTGCCGCAGATCTTCCAAAAGATGTTTTGAAATATTACAAATATTGTAATGTAGCATATACAATTGCAGTTAAACCCATACAAACGAAGCTTGAGCTATCAATTTCATCGGGTTAGGCTTAAATCAATGATAAATGACCGTTTCTCCTCAAGGTTGTGAGATGTTAAAAAATAAAATAGTTTGGACTGTATCTGTACTTACTGCCGCAATTACGCTGAGCGCATGTCAGCCAAAAGGGGACGGGCCTAAAGAGTCACCTGACACTCAAACTCAAGCAGCATCGGAAGTTCAGATACTCATGCTTCAGGGTGAAACTGAAAAAGTGCCTGTTCGGTTGGTAGAATGTGATGGTAACAATTGTCCAGAAATTTCAATTGATCGATTAAGAACGAATCAATTTGTGTTAGATGGCTTGATTGATCAAGCGATTATCAAAAATTTACAAGAAACGCTAGAGTTGTTCGAACCTGAGCAGACGCTGTCTAAAGACAAAGATACTCAAGCCGCAAGTGAAGTTGTTGAATATAAAACTGCAGCGCAGTTACTTGCAGAGCAGATTCAGCCCTATATTGATAACTTTGTGGGTTTAGATAAAGAGTTAAAGCACTTGGGGGTTGGACATCAAATTAGTTTGAGTATTAGTCCTAAAATTTTAAATTCACAAGGACCACTTGCAACCGTCGTATTGAATACGAGTAACTATTTAGGAGGTGCACATGGTTCTTCTTCACAAACTTACTTTAATTTTGATTTGAAACAGCAGAAACAAGTGTCACTGGATCAAATTTTAGTGAAAGACCAAAAGAATAAATTAAATCAATTGGCCCATGAAGAATTTAAAAAATGGGTCATAGATTCGCAGTTAGCAGATAACGTTGAAGAGTATGAAGAGGCTTGGAAATTTAAACTCACTGATAACTATTATTTGGGTAAAAAGGGTTTAATTCTTCAATACGGTGAATATGAAATTGGTCCTTATGTGGTGGGTTTGCCAAGACTCACGATTCCTTATGAAAAGCTAGAGGGTGTGATTAAACCTGAAATGCTGGAAGCTGTTCATCCTGCGGTTCAAGTTGCTGTACCTCAAGCTGCAGGTGAAGCAAAATAACATGCCCATGCCACGTTTGTTTGATACGCATACGCACTTTGATGTAGAAGTTTTTGACTTCGATCGTGAGCAACTTGCGTATCAAGCTAAACAGAAGGGAGTGGATGCCCTTGTATTGATCGGGTTTCAACACCAACGCTTTCATACACTGATTGAAACACACCATTGGTTAAATGGTTTAGATCAGGCACCGAGGAGTTATCTCGCTCCTGGTCTACATCCTTTTTATATCGAACAACATCAGCCTCATCATCTAGACGATTTAAAAAAAATTCTTGAAGTACAACAATGCATCGCCGTTGGAGAAATTGGTTTAGATACTTTTCTCAAGCAACATAAGCAGTCGGAAGTTTTCGCTAAGCAACAGGATTTTTTTGCGCAACAAGTCGATTTGGCTCAACAATTTAAGCTTCCTGTGCTGTTACATATTCGTAAATCTCATGCTGAAGCATTAAGGCTGTTAAAAGCAAAGCAATTTGTTCACGGTGGTATCGCCCACGCATTCAGTGGAGGGATAGAAGAAGCGAAGGCATTTATTCAACTTGGATTTAAGTTAGGTATCACGGGACAGATTACCAATCCCAATGCTAAAAAATTACACCAAACAGTTCAGTATGTTGGCATTGAGCATCTGGTCATTGAAACAGATTGTCCTGATATGACGCCATTATGTTGTCAAACTTCAACTGAACACCGAACCCGAAATACCCCACAGAATTTAATTTATGTTTTAGAAGGTTTGGCACATAGTCTAAATACGAGAATCGAAGATATTGCGCAACGTGTTTGGGAGAATAGTGTGTCTGCACTCAACCTAAAAAATGAACTGAAATTGTCGTGAGTTCAAAACTCTCTATTCCTCCGAAGTTTTGCTAAAATACGCCTTTTCCAAATAGTGTTAGAGCAATATGACTGACTTAGTTCATGATGATGAATATGAACGCCGTTTTACGGGTGTAGCCAAAATTTATGGTGAAGAAAATTTTCAGCATTATGAAAACAGTCATGTCATGGTGATTGGTATTGGCGGTGTTGGCTCTTGGGCTGTCGAAGCTTTGGCTAGAACAGGTTTGGGCGAGTTAACACTAGTTGATATGGATTCTGTTGCAGCGTCAAATATTAATCGTCAGTTACCTGCGATGACATCAACATTAGGTCATGAAAAAATTGAAGTGATGGCAGAGCGTTGTCGCCAAATCAATCCACGTATAAAAATCAATTTAATTGATGATTATCTAACGCCTGAAAATGTAACGGAGATTTTGAGTTCAAATCCAGATGTTGTGTTGGATTGCATTGATGATGTCAAAGCAAAACTCGCATTGATGCTACATTGTCGTTTCAATAAAGTCCCTTTGATTGTATCTGGTGGTGCTGGTGGTAAATTAGATCCACTCAAAATTCGGGTCGCAGATTTGTCAAAAACAGAATACGACCCGATGCTGGCAAAATTAAGAAGTCAGTTACGCTCAAAAGGTATCTGTAAAAAGCCGAAAGAGAAGTTCGGTATCACCTGTATTTATTCGGTGGATAATCCTTTTTCGAATGCTGATATTTGTGCGAGTGCTGGGTTAAGATGTGGTGGTTATGGTTCAGCCGTGGTGGTGACATCAAGTTTTGCAATGGTAGCAGTGGCTGAAGTGTTAAAACGATTAGATTCAATTCAAGCAAAACAAGCCTAAAAGTGATTATCAAAAAAAGGTCTCTATCAAGAGACCTTTTTAATGATGAAATTTGTTTATTCAGCATTGATTTTTAAGCTTTCTTGTTCAGCATGTCTTTGAATGGCTTGTTGCATACCGATTAAGGCATTTTCAATATCTTTTAATGTTTTCGCGTTACCCCCACTCAGGGCTTGTCGCCATTTTCGTGCACCAGGAAGGTTTTGAAATAAGCCTAAAATATGACGTGTAATCACTGAAAGTGGCGCACCATCAGCTAAACGTTTTGCAATATATGGCATCATTTCCTGCATGATCTCAAAACGATCAGGTGCTGACAAATTCCATAATTGTCCTAGTTCAGCCAGTAGATAAGGATTGTGATAAGCCTCGCGACCAATCATGACACCATCCACATGTTGTAAGTGTTGTTGAGTTTCAGCAAATGTTTTGATCCCACCATTGATTTCGATCAATAGTTCTGGGCGATCTTGCTTTAAACGATAGACATCTTCATAACGTAAAGGCGGAATGTCTCGATTCTCTTTTGGTGACAAACCCTGTAGTAAAGCAATGCGTGCATGCACGATAAAATTTTGACATCCCGTTTTTGCAACGGTATCGACAAAATGCAGCATCTCCTCATACGATTGCATATCATCGATGCCGATTCGGTGTTTTACCGTGACGGGAATATCAACTGCATTTTGCATTTCAGCAATACATTCAGCAACCAGCTCAGGCTCAGCCATGAGGCAAGCACCAATTTTATTGTTTTGAACACGATCACTAGGGCAACCAACATTTAAATTGATTTCATCATAGCCCCAATCTTGAGCCATTTTAGAACAGGTTGCGAGGTCTTTAGGATTTGATCCACCAAGCTGTAACACAATAGGGTGTTCTTCTTTGCTGTAATCTAAATGACGGGCTGCATCGCCAAATAAAATTGCGCCTGTGGTCACCATCTCGGTGTACATGATGATATTTGGATTGAATAGACGTGCAAAAAAGCGGTAATCACGAGTCGTCCAATCCATCATGGGTGCGACGGAAATTCGAGGCTGTAAGGATTGGATATAAGACATGGTGAAACCTAGATTGAGTAAATCGTGAAAAGCTCGGCATCTTACCATAATTTAAAAAATGGTTCATTGAGGAAGGTGTTAAAGAATACTGCTTCTAAAGGTTAATGAATCTCTAATTTTTAAAGGCTTTGTTGCACAAAGATTTGAAAGGCAAAGCGCCCCTAATTGAGCCAAATTTAAGGCGTAACTTGGGTAAGTGGTCGACCCAATTCCGTAAACCTGTTGAGGACTGCTACACGTGCATGAACCTCATTGACTTGGCTATCAAAGCTCCTTGCACTGAGTTTATCTCCTAATAATTTGATGCAGTGCATTTTAGTCTCAACCAAACTTCGGCGATGATAGCCTGACCATTTTTTCCATAGTGTCCTACCTAAACGTTTAACTGTTTGAAGTAATTCATTTCGCTCTAGCGAGCTGCTCTTTGTATCTTTCCATGGTTTCGCATTTTTTCTAGGTGGAATCACCGTATGCGCTTGCCGATCTGCAATAGCCTGACGGCATTGCTTGGTGTCATAAGTTTTATCGGTATAAACAGAGTCAACCTGTTCATCTTGTGGAATCTGATCAAGTAAATCACCAAGTACCTGTGAATCACTGATATTATTGGTTGTGAGCTGTATAGCACGTATTTGAAAGGTTTCAGCATCTATAGCAATATGTAGCTTACGCCATTGGCGACGATATCCAGGTCCATGTTTCTTGCGTTTCCATTCGCCCTTACCTAGAAACATCAAGCCTGTAGAGTCCATGAGTAGATGCAGCCCATAGCTACTTTTTTGGTAGCTGATTGCAATATCAATATACTTTTGTCTTCTACAAAGCGTACTGTAATCTGGCGCTGTCCAATTTAATCCGCAAAGTTTAATCAGACTTTGCACAAAGCCAGTGACCATACGTAAAGACAGACGAAATAAGGATTTAATCATTAAGCAGCATTGGATGGCTGCGTCGGAGTAGGTTTGATTTCGTCCTTGTTTGCCTTTTGATAGAGCATACCATTGCGTAGTAGGATCAAACCAAATGGCAATATTTCCGCGATTAATGAGTGCTCGGTTATATGCGGGCCAATTGGTTGTGCGGTAGATTATGTGTAGGCTTCTTCATTTGAAAATTATATGGCTGAAGAAGCCCTTAAGAATAGCTTTGTGCAACAAAGCCTAATGGAACTAAAACACATCATTTATTTGATAAGAATGTGAAATATACTGGGAAATGGTGTTATGAAAATATTTTTATCAGATGTACAACAAGTATTCAGCGGCTTATTGACCCATAAAATCAGTCGAGAGGAAGCTGAAGAGTGGGCAAGAATAAGGATGAATGCGCTTGACCATAATGAATTGTTTTTTGATCCTCCTACTGAAGAGGAGCTTCTATGGAAAGCAATAATTTATTTGAGTGGTGTAGCTTTAAAAATATCACCTGAGGAATATATGGAAGATGATGATGGTATCAAAGAGATGTTTAATACTTATTGGTCAAAGTGATGTGGCGTCATGTATTAAACTGGACGGTATATTTAGCCAGACTTTGAGGAAGTTTAATACACTGCTTTATCGAATAGATAAAGGATGTGTGGATATGGGCTATGAAGCCAAATGTGGGTTTTCAAAATGATGAGTGGTTTTAAAAACCCAGGAGACTTTTTACTCATTTTGACTTATTTTTTTATTTTTCAGGCTACATTGACTCTCTTTGGTTGGCAATTAAAAGAGAAAAGAGAAAAGATATTGAACTGGAATATTGTAATTGGCTCGCTTCCATTTGTACTCAGTATTGAATTGTTGTTTGATCACTATCAGAATTCATTTTTTGGGGAACTAACATTAATTCTCACTTATTTTTGTATATGTTTTGCTTTAAATACATTTTTTTGGATATTTAGTTTTTTATTTAAATTAATTCTACTTAAAATTAGATGGTATTTTTTTTCTTATATCAATGTTATAGGTGGTTGGATATTTTCAATATTAATTTAAATATTATCAGAAGCTTTGGATTTGTTATATAAATTTTTTTATATGAATAAATCTTTATTATAGGAAATATAATTTTTTATTTTAATTGATTTGAATCAGGCGGTTATGAATTATTGTTTGAAACAAAGCCTCTTGGTTATTATATTTTTTTGCTTGGTATAAATATTAGGGTTCTTTCATAAATCATTTTTACTCAGTTCTAAATTATAAATCCCTGCGATTAAACTGAATCTTAATCCCAATCTTTTGCCACGGTTGCGATATCGCTCAGCAAGGATTTTGAAGGTCTTCAAAGTCCCAAATACATGCTCAATTCCAATTCTTCTTTTATTGATTTCTTGATTGTAAACTTTTAGCTCGGGATCTAGTTTACAGTACTTTTTTGCTTTTAATGGAAATAGACTATTTGGATACACCGTATAAATCCCTTGATAGCCTTTATCTGCAAGGATAAAAGACCCTTTAGGAATTTGATTCATGTTGCGTTTGAAAAGCTCGAAATCATGTACAGCACCACAACTCGTGCATAAACTCAGAACTTGCTGTGTTCTATAATGGATAAGGGCTTGTACTTTGAAAGTATGAGCTTTCTTCTTACCACTATAGCTTTTCTTCTGTTTTTTTAGGTCTTTGTATTGGAATTTCTGTAGCATCTACGATCACCACATTCCAGTCGATACCTTCGCCTTCAGGCAAACTCTTGGGTAAATTAAATAGATTGGACTTGATCAGGCAATCCTCTACGTGGCGGACGATTCTTGAAGCAGTAGGCTCTGATACACCATAACTCGTTGCGACATGAAACAATGTTCGATATTCACGCCAATAACTTAAGCACAGAAGGATTTGATCTTCTACACTTAACTTAGATGGTCTACCTTTAGCAGGTACAAGCATTTTTAGCTGTTCAGCCATTAAATCAAAGATTGACCATGAGATGCCTGTATATCGCTTAAAATGTGTTTCAGAAAGCTTCTTTGAGTCGATGTATTTCATTCGCAAATTATGTATGAATATTTAAAATTATTCGGTACAAATAATCAGTAAAGGATAGATCTTTTTTTGATTTATGAAAGAGATCTAATTTAAATTTTTCAATCATTGGTTTAAACAGTGTTCAAGTGAAGTCATATTTTATTAGTGATTTTATTTTAGGATTCTATTAGTTAACCCTTTTAAAATAAACTTAGCTGCTTGAGTTTGACTCTGGATAAAACCATTATATTTTGGCAAATTATCAGCTACATCTTGCACACGACGATGGTAAAAAATATGCATATTTTCATGGGGAACTTGCGAGAAGTCTTTTAAGTTCCATTTAGGAATAAATACCAACTGATCTAATATTCCAAATTCAATAGAAGGGGAATGACATTGTTTGCATATCCCACGACGGATATTGGGTGGTGATTTCAAACGTTTAAAAGTAGTCTGTTTAATATTCAAATCACAAACATCTTGTTTTAGAAATACCAAAACATCGGAAAATGTCTGACCTGTATATTCTTGGCAAACTTGGCAGTGACAAATAAAATGTGCGATGGGTGCATGAGAAAAGCGAAAAGTATTTGCGCCACAAGAACAACTTGCTTCAACATTGAAAGGCATGTGATTTAAATTTGACATAAAACTTCCTTGTTTAAGATCTATTCATAGATGAAATTAAAAATTTAAAGTTCGATTGAGTATCATGCAGGATGAATAAGGGAATCTGATCAAGTTTGAGCCCCATAGTAAAAAAATCGCTGAGCACTTATGTCGTATAGAACCTAAAGATTATCTAAAGTGCACTGATATCAGATCCGGTCTTTTTGGGGTCGACCAAAATTTTAGCGTGTTGTTCAGGATCACCTAAGGCCTGAAAAGCATCTTTGACTCCTGCAAGACCTACAACGCCCGTTATCAGAGGAGAACAATCAATTTGACCTTCAGCGATCATATGGAGCGCATCTCTGAACTCAAGTGGCGTATAACCAATCACAAACTGGATTTCGATTTCTTTGTTTAAAGCCAAAGCGGGTTCGATGCTGTCGGATTGCATACATACACCCACACCGATAATTTTAGAAAATAATGGCGCACCGTTAATAATCTGTTGAAGGATGCCTGGCATCCCGACACATTCAAAAATCACAGGACGTTTGGGTAAAGCACCTAATTTGTCAGCCACACGCCACGCATGCCACCATGGAATATGCATAGACTGAATCTTTTCAAAAATACCGATTCCATAGTTAATCGCTTCAGAAGCATCACCCAATAAACCGTATTCTTTCCAACTCTCAAAAGGCGATGATTGTTTAGGATCAATGACGACATCTGCGCCACAAAGTTGAGCCAGCCTACGGCGATTTGGTGAAAAGTCACTGGCAATAATTTTTTTCACACCAATCGCTTTGAGCATTAAAATGACACCTAAGCCTACTGGACCACAACCAATAACAATTGCGGGTTCTGATTTCTTTATTCTGCTCCGACGTACTGCATGTAAAGCTACCGCCATTGGCTCGGTCATTGCTGCAAGATCGGGATGTAATCCATTTGGCACCGCAAACATGAGTTGAGATTGCACCAAGATTTGTTCGGCATAACCACCAGAAGCTTGAGGGGAAAGACCAGTCGCTTGATAACACCACTGATCAACTTTCAATAGTGGCATCGCACAAACTAAGGTATCTGTTTTAAATTTTTTTCTAGTTTTAGGACCATAATCTAGAACACGACCGCAAAATTCATGCCCCATGACAAAACGGTCTGTTGACTTTGCAACACCTTTTAGACCCACTTTAGCCGTAAGTTCATGCATGTGGTCACAACTATGTTGCATATGTAAATCACTGCCACAAATACCACATCGCACAACTTCTAATAAAGTTTGTCCTTGTGATGGTGTTAGATGGCTGACATCTTCAAGTGTTAATTCATTTTGATGACATACAACTGCTTTCATTCTTGTTCACGAATATTTTTTATAATGATAGTGAACAGTGTGTGTGATTACGCACAAGAGATACACAGCTTTAGAGGACTGAATGATGACTGCAGAGGCTAAATTATTGAAAAAGCCTCTATTTATAGAGGCTTAACATGCATATTTTACGAGTTAGCTTAGTTGGGTTCGATGATAACGTTGATCCACTAGCGTGAATAGTGCCGTACAACTGACCAAGATTAATCCTACGATACACGCCATTGCCCATCCACCATGATCCCAAGCATAAATTCCTAGCGCGGAACCACTTGCGCCACCAATAAAATAGCTGGTCATATAAAGTGAATTTACACGAGATTTAGCATCCGGTCTTAAATTAAAAATCACATTCTGGTTGCTACTATGCACCAATGCTAGACCGAGATTCATCAGTCCAAAACCGATGATATAGCAACTTAAATAGAATGCACCTAAATAAAGGAATATCCATGCGCTACCTAGGATTAAAATGCCAAACCAAGTGATTTGTTTGACGTAACCACGGTCGGCGATCTTACCAATTTTCTTGGTGGACAAGGCGCCAAATACGCCAACCAAAGTGACTAAACCCACCATGACATCTTCAAGAGAAAAAGAGGATTTAAGTAAAATAGAAATGGTGGAGAATAGGATGCTCATCGTTGCAAATGCAAAGGCACCAATGATAGAGCGATAGATTAAACGAGGCTCTTCTTTAAGTAGCAGCCCCATGGATTTAAACACAGCAAAATAACTAATTTTAGAGCTAGGAATATAAGGCAGACGAATATTAAGTACCACAGCGACCATTAACATCAAAATTCCACTGACGATATAAATGAGCTGCCAATTAAATAAGTTGGATAACAAACCAGCTAAACTGGTCGAAATCAAAATACCAACCAATAATCCGCTCATCAGTAACCCGACGACTTCGCCTGTTCGTTCTGGTCGAACCGCCATCGTGGCAAACGGAATCAAAATTTGTGCTGCAACTGAGAAAAGCCCAGTGATAATTGTGCCAGCCCATAACATATAAAGGTTGAGCGAAAAAGCACAAATAAATAATCCCACTGCTGCAAAGAACATTAAAAATGGGATTAATTTCGTTTTATTGAGAATATCACCAAGTGGTACGATAAAAAGCAGTCCGACAGCATAAGAGACTTGAGCCAAAGTGACAGTTAATGCCACATCTGTTGCAGGGGCATTAAAGTAAAGTTGAACAGAGTGAATTAAGGGCTGCGAATAATAATTAGCGCCTGCACAAATACCACAAGCAATGGCCATCAACCAAAGTAAAGCAGTGTCATTCGTGATGTCTTTTTTATTTAAATCGTCAAGATCGTTATACATGAATAAATGGCTCAGTGGATGAGGAGCAGTAAGCTGTGGCTTCGATTTCAATTTGCATGGCGTCTAATGCCAAGCGAGACACAGGGATTAGTGTGCATGCTGGGAAATTTTGATCTTTCCATATTGTATTCATTTTCAGATTTAACAGGTGATGTTTTTGTTGGTCAAAATTGACAATCAAAACGCTTAGAACAGCAATGTTATAAAAGTCGATATGTGCATAGCTGAGAGCGATTTTGAGATTTTCGAAGACTTGGTTGAGTTGTTCTGAATAATCAGTGGAATAATGTCCGTCGGCATTTTCACCACCTTGACCTGATATATGAACGACTGTGTTGAAGTGTTTGACCTCACAGATGTGGCTATATCCAAGTTGCCTTGGAGAATAAAGCTGAGGCGGATTTTTAGTGGTTAAACTAAACGTTGGCTTATTTGGTTTTGTCATTCTATCTTCTCTGGATTAAGCTTAGAAGAGAATTATGAAAGCTCAACTTAACTTGAGGTCAAGCATGGAAGAACAAAAATTACAACAGTGGCTCAGTATAGGCGCGTTAGCTGCTCGAAGTGGTGTATCGGTCGCAGCACTCAGATTTTATGAAGACAAAGCACTTATTTGGAGTGTGCGGACGGAAGGAAATCAACGGCGATATCCTCGATATATGCTGAGAAGGATTGCCATCATCAAAGTGGCACAGCAGGTTGGGATTTCACTCTCTGAAGTGAAGCAAGCATTTAACATACTCCCTAAGAATAAAACCGCGACTAAATCAGATTGGACCGCATTATCGAGTGCATGGCAAAAAATTTTAGATCAAAAAATCTTAAATATGCTTCAACTTCGTCAACAACTGGATTGGTGCATTGGTTGTGGGTGCTTATCTTTAACTGAATGCCCATTAAGAAATGAAAATGATCAAATGGGGTCTACATCGTCGGGTTCCCACTTTGTTCCACTCGACATTAAATTTGACGATGATCAAGGGAAAATAGAAATTCACTATGAAGACTAAGTTTCATCGTGAAGCATTATTTTGAAATTTGAACTGTGAGGTTAATGTTGTCTTTATTTCAGTTTAGTTTTGGAAAGCGTAATCATCATCACACCCAATATATTCAGCGCACAACCAAACCATTGAATCATATTCATTGATTCCCCTAAAAAGATAGTTGCCAATATAATGGTCAGAATTGGACCAAGTGAACCAATCATGGCTGTTTGAGAAGCACCTAAACGAGCAATACTTTGCGCAATGAGAATAGTTGGAATCACCGTTACCCCAATACCTAATGCAACACCATATCCGATTATTTCTATGGGTTGTTGAAGGATATTGGATATAGGACTTGGCTGAGCAATAAAGTAGTGAAGAATCGTCCCTAAGCAGGCGATAGACATTGCTAAGCCCGTAAAATTCCACGATCCAAATTTTTGGATTAATTTTGGAGTCATCAATAGATAACTCGCAAAGCAAATCGCGCTTGCGAAAACTAAACTTACACCTAGCCAAAAATTACTTTCATGAGGCACATTGCTTTGTTCTTGGAGCATCACTATAAGCGTGCCGCCATAACTTAGTCCAATCGCAAAAATAGTCTTCATTGAAAGAGGATGTTTGAAAATTACACTTGATGCAATTACTGTCATGGTGGGATATAGAAATAGGATAATACGCTCCAAAGAGGCACTGATGTACATCAGACTCATAAAATCGAGCCAACTTGAAAAATAATATCCAATCAAACCAGCAACGAAGAGTAGGGCCCAATCCTGCGCTGAAAATCCGCGATTACGGTGTCGGTTCAACCAACAAATAAAAAGAAAAACGGGTAAGGCACTGAGCATCCTTAAGGCAACCAGCAATGTTGCATCAACATCTTCAGAAACTGCATAAGCTTGTTTGATTAAGATCGCTTTACTACTAAACAAGAATGCTGCCAACAGCGCACATAAACTCCCTAACTGAGTGGGAGTCAGCTTAAGTACCATAAATGTTAAAAATCAATTTTTAAGTAATGGAAGTATAAGCCAATCTTCATTGTAAGCTCTAAAATTCAATCTCTAATTTTCGCTAAATCACCTACCTAGCGACATAAGGCGTTTTGATTTTTTGTTTAAATGCATCATTGTGGTGCGTAATATGAAAAAAACAGTGGTCTATCAACCCAAAAAATACATCAAAAAAATATTTCAAATTTTTTTTGCACGGTTTGTAAGCATTCTTTTCAAGAATCAGTCAGCTTGTATTTCATGTTCAGCCAAAATTTAAGCTCAATTTTAAAACCAAGATTTATCTAAATTTTGTCTTATTTATAATTTTTAAGAATGTCGTGAGAATTTGAATCGATTAGTCTGATTTTTTGTCAATTCGGCAAATTGAGATTTATGAGAATGAAAGAAGCAACTAAAAATGTGACATGCACGGCGCTTTAACACAATCAAAAGGGATAAAAAGAAAGCTAAAAAATGTCAGAATGATCAAAGCTTAATAAAGTCAAGCTCCCTATACTGACGATAAATTAGAAAAAAGTTTCTTTTTTGTTAAAAAATGGATCGAAAATTGAACGAATCTGGAACTATTTTTTATGAAAATGATAGATCAAATACCATGAAATTTTGTGATGATTGTGAATCATGAGTTCAAAATGAGGGTATTTATTAAATAAATATTGGGTGGTAATTTAAAAAAGTTCAATTAGAATCCAAAAAATTCACATGAATACATCCAGGGGTATATCGCAGGAATGCGATATCTACTTTAAGAAAAATTAGCTTGAGGAATGCTCATGCAGATCGGAATCCCTACCGAAACTGTAGTTGGTGAAAGTCGTGTAGCTGCGACACCAGAAACAGTAAAGAAGTTAATTGGTGCTGGTCACAGTGTCGTTATCCAACGTAATGCAGGTGTTAAAGCTGCTTATATTGATAGTGCCTATGAACAGGTTGGTGCAAAAATTGTTGATGATGCTTATACCGGCAGTCAATTGGTTTTAAAAGTTCGCGCACCTAAAGGCGAAGAAATACAAAAATTAGCCCCAAACACCACAGTGGTTGCGATGTTTGATCCGTACCGTAATACGGAACTTGATCAATTCGCTGCTCAGCAAGTGTCTGCATTTGCACTTGAGTTATTACCACGTACGTTATCTCGTGCCCAAAATATGGACGTGTTGTCATCACAAGCAAACTTGGCAGGTTATAAATCTGTGCTTCTTGCGGCGGCAGAGTACCAACGTATGTTCCCAATGTTAATGACAGCGGCGGGTACGGTTAAACCAGCTCGTGTAGTCATTATGGGTGTTGGTGTAGCAGGCTTACAAGCGATTGCAACAGCCAAACGTTTAGGTGCTATTGTTGAAGCGACAGACTTACGTCCAACAGCCAAAGATCAAGTTGAATCTTTAGGCGGTAAATGGTTAGACGTACCAATGTCAGCAGAAGAGCAAGCGCGTGCCGATGAAGCTGCAAAAAATGGTTATGGTTGGATGCCTGGTGAACAATATATTAAAGACCAAGCTGCAATTGTAGACAAAGCGGTATCGAATGCTGACATCGTGATCACGACGGCGCTTTTACCAGGTCGTGATGCACCGCGCTTAATTAAAGCTGAAACAGTTGCCAAAATGAAACCAGGTTCAGTCATCCTCGATATGGCAGTTGAAACTGGCGGTAACGTTGAAGGCTCAAAATGCGGTGAAACTGTTGTGACTGATAATGGCGTGAAAATTTTGGGTATTCCAAATATTCCAGCGACCGTTTCTACAGAAGCTTCAGCGCTATATGCACGTAACGTTTATAACTTTGTTGAAACGCTTTTTGATCAAGATAAAAACTACAGCATTAATCAAGAAGATGAAATCCAAAAAGCATTGCTTGTCACTCATGGTGGTCAAGTGCTGTTGAAGCGTGGTTAAGGAGACTGATCATGGTTGAAACTATTACAATTTTTGTCCTCGCAATCTTCGTAGGTTATTACGTTGTTTGGGGAGTGACACCTGCGCTTCACACGCCACTGATGGCCGTAACGAATGCATTGTCTTCAATTATTATTGTCGGCGCGATGATCCAAACTGTTGGTCTACCTGTTATGGGTGTTGAGGGGGCTGTGAGTTTCGATACCATCAATGTGGTGAGTGTATTAGGTGCGATCGCTGTTTTCTTAGCAAGCATTAATATTTTCGGTGGCTTCGCTGTAACCGCTCGTATGCTTGAAATGTTTAAGCCAAAGCAAAAGAAAAAAGAGGGTTAATACATGGAATTTATTCGTGAGTATGCGGATTGGTTTTACCTAATCGGTGCCGTTCTTTTTATCTTAACTTTGCGTGGCTTGTCTGGTCCTAAGACAGCAATTGCAGGTAACCGTTACGGTATGATTGCAATGGCAATCGCCGTGTTAACAACTTTCTTTGTTGCTGATAATCCTGTGGTATGGATGATTGTCGGTGCAATGGTATTGGGTGCAGTCGTTGGTATTGCTCGAGCTCGTACAGTGCCTATGACACAAATGCCAGAAACAGTTGCTCTCATGCACTCACTCGTGGGTCTTGCTGCAGTGTTGATTGCGATCGCTGCAATTATTCACAACAACAAGCTCGTCGAGCTTGGGCCAGACTTACTGGCTGCAAATGGTGTGAACTTCCATGAAATGAGTCGCGTACATTTATTCGAATTATTCGTAGGGTGTTTCGTTGGTGCCATTACATTCACTGCATCGGTATTTGCTTATGGTAAATTGGCGGCAAAGAAATGGGCAAAAACGATTTCAGGTGCATGGGTTAAACCTGTTCAAGCTTTGATTTTTATTGCGATGCTAGCAGCAGGGATTCACTTCTTCTTGACGAGTAACATGACCTCGTTCTGGGCAATGACAGCACTTGCTTTAGCCTTTGGTTGGGTATGGATTGCGCCTGTTGGTGGTGGTGATATGCCAGTTGTGGTGTCTTTGCTTAACTCATTCTCTGGATGGGCGGCAGCAGGGATTGGTTTCACGCTTGAAAACAACATGTTAATTGTTGCAGGTTCGCTTGTAGGTTCATCAGGTGCAATTCTGTCTTATATTATGTGTAAAGCAATGAACCGTTCAATCATCAACGTATTGTTTGGTGGTGCAATGGGTGGTGCTGCAGCACCGACAGCAGCAGCTGGTGCAGCAGTTCAACGCAACTACCGTTCTGGTTCTGCTGACGATGCTGGTTTCTTAATGTCAAATGCAGACAGTGTTGTAATTGTACCGGGTTATGGTATGGCGCAAGGTCGTGCTCAAAATGCGGTGAAAGAGCTTGCAAATTTATTGAAAGAGCAAGGTGTAACTGTACGTTTTGCGATTCACCCAGTGGCAGGTCGTATGCCTGGTCACATGAACGTCCTTTTAGCTGAAGCAGATGTTCCGTACGAAGACATCTTAGAGATGGATGAGATTAACTCAGACTTCCCAGCAACAGATGTGGTGTTGGTCATCGGTGCGAATGACGTCGTTAACCCTGCAGCGAAAGATGATCCAAACTCGCCAATTTATGGTATGCCTATTCTTGAAGCACATAAAGCTCGTACCATTATGGTGATCAAGCGCTCTATGGCGACAGGTTATGCGGGTCTTGATAATGACTTGTTCTATAACGACAAAACAATGATGATCTTTGGTGATGCGAAGAAAGTTGTTGAAGATATGACGAAAGCCATTAATGGTACAGGTCACTAATTTATAGACTGTTTTAAAAAAACCACCTTCGGGTGGTTTTTTTATTTTTCATGTGTAGGTTTTCGCCACATTCCCCAAATTTCAGGTGCATCGTAGGGCAGATCGCGAAGGTGAAAGATCACTTCAAATCCATAATGACGATAGAGTCCAACATTACTTGGTGTTGCAGTTTCTAAATAACATGGGATACCGTGTTGATCGCTCTTTGTGAGAATAGGTGTTAAGACTTTGCTGGCTAAGCCTTGTCCTTGGTGGTCAGGACTTACACCTATGAGTTGTAAATAATAATGCGCCTCACTGGGATGATGTTTCTGCACCAGATTAATGATGTGAATAAATTTCACCAGTTGTCTTAAACCGATAATCTTCGTTAATTGAGGGAGTAGTTTAACCTGCTGAATGAGATTTAAATCCCACTGATTTGGTGGAATCCAAAGTGCAGCAACTGAGCGATCGGGATTGGTATAGACTTCATCATATGGTTGAGCGATATCTTTCAATTGAATACTAAAGAATTGCTCTAGTTTTTCATGTTTTTGTTGGAAACTCAGTTTTTCAGCTTGGATCGCCCAGTTGCAAAACTCTTCGTTCCAAAAGGATTGCATTAATGTTTCTACTAATGCATCGTGATCTGTTCTTGTGGCTTTTATCATGGTCATATCAAGGTAAACCAAATTAGTGAGTTCTTTTTTGTTGGCTTTATTGTTATAAATTTAAAATGCACAGTATAAAAAAGCGACCAAGAAGGTCGCTTTAATATGTTTATGCTACAGAATCTGTAGTTGAAGCATTACGCCATAAGTTTTCTAGATCATAAAACTTACGTGCTGTAGGTAACATCAGATGTACTACAACAGTGCCAAGATCAACAAGGATCCATTCTGCATCGCTTTCGCCTTCAATACCGATAGGGCGAAAACCTGCTTTACGTGCTTCATCAGCGACGTTGTTTGCAAGCGCTTTCACGTGACGTGTGGAAGTACCTGAAGCAATGACAATTGCATCTGCAACATTGCTCACTTCGCTAACATCAATCGTTGTGATTTCTTTTGCTTTAACGTCAAGCAATGCTTCTTGAACAACTTTTAAGCAAGCTTGAACGTCTTGTTTTGGAGAATTCAAAGAGAGTTCGTGAGAATTAGAAGCGCCGGGCGATGGTTCTAAATTCATGAGAAGTGTATTTTCCTGACTATAACTCATCTTTCACTATAGCGCTTTCTGCTTGAAAATTCAAACTTTGAACAAATTTTATACCACAATATGATGATATTAAAGAAGTTTATTTTTCCATTCGAAAGAATCTGTTGAATGAGATTGGGGGCGATATTCGGCTGCGACAAATCCTTTATACATGCTATTTGCAATGCATTCAAAAATAGCGGGATAGTCAATTATCCCTGTGAGTGGTTCATGTCGACCTGGTACATCTGCAAATTGGATATGCCCAATGTGTTGCATATTTTCTTTGAGTGACAGAATCAGGTCTTCTTGCATTCTAGCCATGTGATAGCAATCGAATTGCATTTTTAGAGCTGGATGATTGACGTCTTTCAGTAACTCTTTGGCTTGATGCATTGTTTGAATCATGAAGTTGGGCATATCAAAGCCATTAATCATCTCAAAAACGGGTTGAATCCCATGCGCTGTGAAGATCTCGCTGACAAATTTAAGATTTGAGACTAAGGTTTCATAGCAGACCTGATATTCAACATTATCTGGTTGCTTGCCAGCCAAAATATTCACTCGAGGTATATTGAGTGAGCATGCATATTCAATCGCTAAGTCAACAGCTTGTTTAAATTCATCAGTTTTACTTGGGATACTTGCTAATCCGCATCCGCCTTGCATTAAATCTCCGGCAGGAACGTTGATGAGACACAAGCTAAGTTGATGTTCATTAAGTTCATGCTGAATTTGCTCAATACTCAGCTCATATGGAAATTGAATTTCTACATGTTGGAACCCATATTCAGCAGCCAGCGCAAAGCGTTCAATGAGTGGAACTTCTGTAAAGATCATCGATAAATTAACAGCGAGCTTCATATTGAATGCGACCTATTTATTGTTTTGTTCAACTTGCAGAATGACTGAGGCAAGGTCTGATTCAGAAAAGCCATTGGATTGATGCGCTTTCAATTGTTCTAAGGCTTGTTGAGCGACAGGAATATTAAGGTCAAATTGTCGAGCCAAACTCAAGGCATTATTTAAATCTTTAGACAGCGTCTGAACTTTCCATTGCACAGGCTCAAACTCATGCGTTGCCATACGTGGTGTTAAAATTTGAAAAGGTTTAGAGTCGGCGAATCCACCTGCTAAGGCAGGTGCAAGCAGTTGAGTATCAACACCCGCCTGATCTGCTAAAGCAACAGCTTCTGCGATGAGTGTGCTATTTGCAGCAACGATGAGTTGATTACAAATTTTGGTGGCTTGTCCTGTTCCAGTTTCACCCATACAGGTTACACGTTGTGAAAGAACTTGATACATTGGTTGTAAAGATTCGATTATGCTCGATGGTCCGCCAGCAAAAATAACTAAACTGCCATTTTCAGCACCAGCTGTTCCACCTGACACAGGAGAATCTATCCAATGCGCTGATTTAGCAGTTGCACGTTGTGCAAGATTTTTAGTTTTATCCACAGATAGACTCGAGAAGTCCACAATAATCTGCTCGGGTTGAATCAGTGATTCAATTTGAGAAAAAACAGCCTCTACCGCATTGTCATCGGCTAAACAAGTTAGGATCAGATCAAATTGTGCTATCTCAGAGAGTTGAAGGGGAAGTGCCCCAAGCTGGATTAACGGCACACATGCGTTGGGGCTTCGGTTCCATACAGCAGTGTAAAACCCAGCCTGTATCAATCGAGTCGCCATTCTGCTACCCATTAAACCCATACCTAAGAATGCGATTTTAGTTTGACCGTTAATCATTATTGAAGCTAATCCCTGATCTAAGTTTGAAAACCAATTTATTTGAATTGACGTGGTAGAAATTCCAAATCTGGATTTTTATCTTTTTTACGCGCAATTTGACTGTTTTTGCCAAGGAGTAATTTGAGTTGCCAAATTTTCTCAAGACGAAGTGATTTTTTGGGTGCGTGTTCCATCGCATCTAAGACTTGTTTTACTGCAGCTAAGGCATCAGGTGAGCGCTGCAACATTTCGTCGGCAAGCTGTTGAGCTTTTTGCATCGGCGCGTTATCAACATGTGTGATCAATCCAATTTCTTTGGCATATTGACCATCAAATACACGTGCTGTTAATGATAATTCTTTGGCTAGGTCGACTCCAATAATACCTTTGATTGAGCGTGTTAACCCCATATCTGGAACTAAGCCCCAACGGGTTTCCATAATCGACATTTGGGTGTTGGGGTGAGCAATTCGAATATCAGCCGCTAAAGCCAATTGCATACCTGCACCGAAGCAATACCCTTCAATAGCTGCAATGACTGGAACAGGGAGTTCTTGCCAGATTAAAAAAGCTTTTTGAAATAGACTTTGACCAGGCTTAATGAGTTCCCATGCGGCATAAGCACGATTTTGTGGATTATTCAGGTCTGTTAAATCAATACCTGCACTAAATACGTTGGCTTCACCAGTGAGAATCACACAGCGGATAGTACGATCAGATTTAATTTTTTTTGCGACTTGCACCAACTCTTTCAAAAGTTGAAAGCTCATCGCGTTACGTTTGTCGGGACGATTTAGGAAAACCGTCGCAATTCCATTATTTTTTTCTACACGTATTACAGCCATTATTGTGACTCGAGTTTATTGTTCCTTGTTTTAAGCATAACATGTCCAAAATAGACTGTCGTGACAGTAGAGTCATCACGTATTGCCTAATACAGTGCGTTGATCGTCTATTAATGATTCAAAATAGACTCGGCTGCTTCTTTTACTTGTACAATCGCGTCTTTTAATTCATCCAGTCGTTTCATCACATTTTCAATAAATTGCTCATCTGCTTTTCTACGCTCTTTACGCAGCGTTGAAACGAACTGTTCAAATTCACCTGTGATGCTTTGTAAATTCGGAGTGCCGACGTAGCGTGTTGCCCCATATAAACGGTGTAATACATGTTCGAGCTGCGGATAATCTTCAAGTTCGATGAGTTGTTCTATTTCAGCAAGTTCATTCGGGAAGCTGTCCACCAGCATCTTCAATAAATCTTGTGCTAAGTCTTCTTTATTCGCTGCCAATTGAACGCACTGTTTCCAATCTAAAACCTGATGATCTAAGGTTTCGATACGTAAAGTTTTTTCTTGGGATTTAATTGGATGAATAAACTTATCACTGCTCCAATGGGTCAGAATTTGAATAATCTGATCCATTTGGATTGGTTTGGTGACATAGTCATCCATGCCGACTTTAAGCAACTTTTGTTTCTCATCTGCTAAAGCATGTGCTGTAAGTGCAATGATCGGTGTGTGACGTCCCTCGATGGTGGATTCTAGTGACCTGATCGCACGAGTCGTATCGATGCCGGACATCACTGGCATTTGAATGTCCATAAATATCAGATCAAACGGCTTTTCATCATTTTGAATCTGTTGTTGTAAAATTTGTAGTGCCTCTTGTCCACTTTGCGCTTTAGTTGTTTGAACATTAATTTCGCCGAGCAAAGCTTCTAAAACGATTAAGTTTGGTAGATGATCGTCTACTGCAAGTACATGTAAATTAAGGGCTTTAAAGTTATCATGAGGTTCTACTTCAAATATTGGCTGATTTTCCAAAAGCTGAATTAATGATGAACGGCTCAGAGGTTGATACAGTGGTCTCGCTTTGTATTCATTCAACATGTTGAGGTCGAGCGCCATCTGATAGCCATATACGGCCAAGTGACCTTGATAACGTCCGCGAATCTCTTTTAATAAAGCCTCTGGATCACCACTGTGATCTACAATCAACCACGTATTTTCAGGTTGATGTGTCAAACCATTTAGACGGCTGAATAAATCTAGAATGGATTGAGCTTCTGTGTGTTCAACACCGTAATTTTCTAAATAATGACGTAAAACATTGGCAGTTGCAGGGTGGGCTAAATAGGAGATGACACGCATGTCATGGAGTTGCGGATGAATAATTTCATATTCATCAACCGCAAATTTCGCAGTAAACCAGAATGTTGAACCCTTTTCAGTTGGGGCGCGTTCTTGGTTATCTTCAAAGCCAATTTGGCCATGCATCAGATTAACCAATTGTTTTGAGATTGCTAAGCCTAAACCTGTGCCACCAAATTGACGAGTGACGGAAGCATCGCCTTGAGAAAAAGATTCAAATAACCGTTTCCGATCTGTACCACTTAATCCAATACCACTATCTTGAACACTGAAATGTAATAGGCAATGTTCTAGATCGTCATGCTCCATGCGAACACGTACAATAATTTCACCATCAGGGGTGAATTTAATGGCATTTGAAATCAGGTTAGTCAAAATCTGTTTACAACGTAAAGCATCGCCAATCACATACTTTGGAATGTTATCGGCATAGTAGAAGGCCATGTCGATATTTTTTTGGGCGGCTAATGGCGACAACATGTCCATAACATCGAAGATCGCTTCTTCTAAATCAAATGATGCGGTTTCTAATTCAAGTTTACCGGCATCAATTTTTGAAAAGTCCAAGACGTCATTGATCAGTGCTAAAAGATGTGCTGATGATTTGCGAATCGTTTGCAAATACAGGCTTTGATCATTGCTGAGATTCTCTTGGCGCAATAACAAGTGAATAAAACCATCGATACTATTCAGCGGGGTACGCAACTCATGACTGATATTGGCAAGAAAAACAGATTTTGCCTGATTGGATGAGATGGCCTGATCGCGTGCTTGTTTATAAGTAATATTTTGCACTTCAAGTGTATCAAGCGTACGTCTTAAATCGTCTTCGGTCTGCTCGGTATGTTCCTTCAGCTCTAAAAAGCTGAAATGTAGACGCTTAACGACATTCGCAATATCACGTTGGAGTAACCTTAACTCGCCAGTACTATTGATGACCATGTGTTGGTCGAGTGTGTCTGCATTGAGTCGCTGTAATTGCATACGTATTTCGTACATAGGCGCAATCCAACGTCGTGAATAAAAGTTCAAGCACAGTAATAAGAGTAAAAGTGTCAACAAACCCGTCGTGATCAGTACAATGAAAACACGATATTGAGAAATGGCTAGAGGTTGATTATCTAGCTCGATAACAAGCCATTTTTTACTTTGATCAGGCGTATTTAATGCTAAGCCATAAATATGATTATGTTGATCTTTAATCGGACCAAATGTTTGTACATTGGTCGGGAAGCTAGGCCAAGGTTTATCATTGCGATAGCCTAACCCAAAATAAGGTTTTTGTTGTTGGTCTAGGACTGCGACACTGAGTAAATACTTTTCATTAAACATCTTTTGTAAGATGCTTTTAGCGCGGTCTTGTTGCGCTTGTGAGGGGTTTTTTTCAAGCGCAATAAGTAGGTTTTCTGTCGTGTATTTATAACGACTTAAAATTGCATTTGCGGCAAAGCGTTGTTCTGATTTTGCGGAATTAGACGTTTCTGTGAGTACCAGTGCAGAGCCGACGCTTGCCAGTACCGCAATGGGTACAAAAATGAGGGCAATCAATTGCCCATAAGCATGGTTTAGTTTTAAGCGATTGAAGATTTTTTTATTCAAATTCGACATGTGCAGAGTGACTCATTCCCCATGTTGGGCATATTAGCACGCTTTAAAAAAATGATGGTGCTTTAATCACCCTCATTAAAAAGCCTTTGAAATTGATGCAGTGAGATACTTTTTTTCATACAATACCTGCACCTCAATATGGGTGCAAATAATGAGTAATACACAAGTAGATTTTCAATCAGACGATTTTTTATTAGACCACTATGTGGGTAAAACCCCATTGGTTAGGTTACAGCGTCTGGCAAGTCATACTCAAGCGACTGTATTGGCAAAACTGGAAGGTAATAATCCAGCGGGCTCTGTCAAAGATCGCCCAGCATATAACATGATCATGCAAGCTGAAAAACGTGGTGACATTAAGCCAGGTGATACGCTGATCGAAGCGACTAGCGGTAACACAGGTATTGCATTAGCCATGGTTGCGGCAATGCGTGGCTATAAAATGAAATTGATTATGCCTGCAAGCTCTAGTCAAGAGCGCAAAGATGCAATGCGTGCGTATGGTGCTGAGCTTATTGAATCCGAGAATATGGAAGAAGCTCGTGATATCGCATTGCAAATGGAAAAAGATGGTCTAGGTTTAGTACTCAATCAATTTGGTAATCCAGACAATGTCCAAGCACACTATTTGACAACTGGTCCAGAAATTTGGCAACAAACTGGCGGTAAAATTACGCATTTTGTAAGTTCGATGGGAACAACGGGAACCATCATGGGGATTTCAAAATACCTCAAAGAACAAAATCCAAATATTCAAATTATTGGTCTACAGCCATCTGAAGGGTCGAATATTGCAGGTATTCGCCGTTGGCCTCAAGAATATTTACCGACGATTTTTGATGCTTCTCGCGTTGATCAAATTATGGATATTCCACAAATTGAAGCTGAAAAAATGGCTCGTCAATTGGCACGTAAGGAAGGAATTAGTGCTGGTACTTCTTCTGGTGGTGCAGTTTGGGCATCAATAAAAATCGCTGAACAACATCCTAGTGCTGTGATTGCATGTATCGTGTGTGATCGTGGTGATCGTTATCTCTCTACGGGGTTATTCTCTGTAGAAGATGAACAATAAATTCGAGTAAATCTATATGCGCTTACCTGTTTTAGTGTTTGATATTGAAACATTGACCGATCTTAAATCAGGAGCGCATCTATATGGCTTAGATTTACCAGAAGATAGTATTGAACAAGCGCTGAGTAAGTTAAGACGTCAAGAAGCGGGCACTGACTTTCAGCGACTTGCTTTGCATGAAATTGTCTGTATTTCAGGACTATGGATTGATGAAAAGGCGGGAATGAAATTATTTTCATTCAGTCGTGAACATTATTCAGAACCTGAAATTTTACAAAAATTTCTATCAATTTTTGATAAACGTAATCCGACTTTAGTCAGTTGGAATGGCTCCCAATTTGATCTGCCTGTTATTATGTATAGAGCAATGTATCATGGGCTATCTGCGCCAAGTCTGTTTGATCAAGGCGAAATTGATACGCAAAAGCGCTATAATAACTACCAGAATCGTTACCATCATCGTCATATTGATTTGATGGATTTTATGGCAATGTTTAATGCGCGTCACTTCCAAAAACTGGATGATGTCGCCTATATGCTCGGTTACCCGGGTAAGCGCGGAACACCAGGTTATTTTATCCCTGAATATGTTCGTAACAATAATTGGATAGAATTAACCAGTTATTGTGAAGGGGATGTTTTAAACACATGGTTAGTCTATCTGCGCTATGTATTGTTAAAAGGACAGATTTTGCCTGAAGATCATCGTCTGTGGATTCAAGCGACGATTCATTATCTTCAAGGTCAACCACAGCAAACAGAATTTTTGCGTATTTGGCAAGAAACTGCTGAAAAAACTGACTTCACCGCTTCGGATTTTAAATCAACTCAACATTAGGTTATCTCTTTGAAACAACGTGCCGCACATCGCTCATCTCAACTTCCTCGTTATACATTTACAGTTGAGAGACTTTCACACGAAGGGCGAGGGATCGCACATTTTCAAGGACAGGAACATCCTCAAGACAAATTGGGTAAAAAGGTCTTTATTCGTTTTGCACTGCCAGGAGAAACAGTAGAAGCTCAAATTACCCATCAGGCAAAAAAATTAGAAGAAGCTGATTGTGTGCAGTTGATTGGGGCGCCGAGTCCAATTCGTACACAGCCAGTTTGTCCACATTTTGGAAAATGTGGAGGCTGTAATATGCAGCACATAAAATTAGATGAACAAATTCGTTTAAAACAATCAGTTTTAGAGTCGCATCTCACCCACTTTGCAGGTGCTCTTCCAGAGTCGTGGCTAGAACCATTGCGTTCGACACGTGAAGATTATCGTCACAAGGCTCGTATTGGCGTTCGCTACATTGCTAAAAAAAATAAATTAGTCATGGGTTTTCGTGAGGCTCAATCTAATCAGCTTACTGAAATTAAAACCTGCAAAATTTTAGATGCAGAGCTAGATGCTGCGTTACCTCACCTCAAGGTACTCCTTGAAAATCTAAAAGCAAAAGCAGATATAGGTCATATTGAATTGGCGAAAGGAGATCAAGAGATTGCACTTTTGATACGTCATACCAACAAATTACCGCAAAATGATGTCAACCAACTGCGTGAATTTGCGTTAGAAAGATCATGGCAGCTTTATTTGCAACCAGCTGGTGTAAGTAGTGTTCATCGTGCGGATGGTGACGTATCTGAGCGATTACATTACTCACTACCTGATTTTAACGTGACGTTTGGTTTTAAACCGACTGACTTTACTCAGGTGAACCCCACCATTAATCCACAAATGGTGAAGCTGGCATGTGAATTGCTTGACCTGAGCGGAAATGAGCGTGTTCTTGATTTATTCTGTGGTCTAGGGAATTTCTCATTGCCACTTGCACGTTCTGTAACACGGGGTGAGGTCGTCGCGGTGGAGGGAAGTGAGGAAATGGTGATGCGTGGGACAGAAAATGCACTGAAAAACGGCATCACAAACGTAAAATTTTATGCTCAGGATTTAACGCAAGATTTTTCGCAACATTCTTGGGCAAATCAAGGGTTCGATGCACTCTTAATAGACCCACCACGCGCTGGAGCTGAAGAAATTATGCACTATGTGCCAAATTTTGGTGCAAAAAAAATCGTCTATGTTTCCTGTAATCCTGCTACATTAGCACGTGATACAGGGATTTTAGTACAACATGGTTATCAGTTGAAGAAAGCTGGTGTGATGGATATGTTCAGTCATACAGGCCATGTTGAATCTATTGCTTTATTTGAAAAAAGCTAGTGCTAAGTGTTGATTTAATAAAATGAAGATTAGATTTAAAAAAGGAGAAGGGTATGGTCACAGTACGTGAGCAGTTACCTGGACGACTGACTGAGTTGTCTGAGGAAACGACTGTAGAACATGCCGCTGAAGCGCAACTTGGTTTAGCAACTTGGCTAGACCGTGCGCGGATTATTTTAGACGGTGCAGAACTTAAAAAATTAGAAGAAGTCGCTCTTAGTGTTTTAAAAAAAGAACTGACTTCTGATCACCATCATAAAACCAATACCTTCGCGACTGGCTTAGGTATGGCAGATATTTTGGCTCACCTACATGTTGATGAAGATACTTTGTCAGCAGCGATGCTTTATCGTAGTGTGCGTGAGGGCATGACGTCGCTTGAGGAGATTCGTAAAAGCTTTGGTGAAAGTGTCTACAATTTGGTGAAAGGCACTTTGGCAATGGGTAAGTTGTCAGAGCTGATCGAAAAAAATAAACGTTTAGAAGATCACTTCAATAATAATCAGCGTGAACATTTAACTGGGATTTACAAGATGTTGATCTCAGTAACAGAGGATGTTCGCGTTGTATTAATCAAGTTGGCTGAGCGTACGCTGGCTTTGCGTGAGTTGGCAAACTCTCCAAAAGAGCGTCAAGAGCGTGTCGCACGAGAAATTTTAACCATTTACTCACCCTTGGCGCATCGTCTTGGTATCGCGCAGTTAAAATGGGAACTTGAAGATCTTGCATTCCGTTATTTAGCACCAGAGCGCTATAAAGAAATTGCATCTTTGCTCAATGAAAAACGCTTAGAGCGCGAACAATATATTCAATTCGTGGTCGATAAACTGAAAAGTGAGTTGCTGAAGCATGGTATTGAGGCTGAAATCTCAGGTCGTGTGAAACACATTTATTCGATTTATCGAAAAATGAAAAGTAAGAACTTAAGTTTCGATCAGCTATATGACATTCGAGCTGTTCGTGTACTGGTTCAGAATGTATCTGAGTGTTATCACGCTTTGGGGATCGTACACCAAATCTGGCGTCATATTCCCCATCAGTTTGATGATTACATCACTAACCCGAAAGCCAATGGTTACCGCTCTTTACATACCGCAGTGATTGCTGAAAATAAATCTTTAGAGATTCAAATCAGAACCACTGAAATGCATGAAGAAGCTGAGTTAGGCGTTTGTTCTCATTTCAATTATAAGGAAGGTGCGAAAACTACAGATTATTCATTTAATCATCGTTTACACTCTTTACGTTCGGTGCTTGAGCATTATCAAGAACGAAATGAAGCAGGTGCGCATCCGAATGAAGACGAAACTGAAAATTTCAATCAGCTTCAAGATTTTGAAGATTTTGAAAAAATTTATGTTTTTAGTCGTGATGGTGACATCAAAGAATTACCGCGTAATTCAACCGTTTTAGATTTTGCATACCATGTGCATACGGAGGTTGGCAACAAGTGTTATGCAGCACGTGTGAACCAACGTTATGTTCCACTGACTTATACATTAAAAACAGGTGAACAAGTCGAGATTTTGACCAAGAAAGATCGTGAGCCAAATCGTGATTGGTTGGTGAACTCTTTAGGTTATATCAAGACAGCACGTGCAAGAGACAAGTTGCGCCATTGGTTCAGACAGCAAGACCGTAGTAAGAACTTAGAAGTCGGTCGAGAGATTCTCACCAAGGAATTATCACGTCTTGCAATTCACCCAAAAAGTATTGATTTGAGTGATTATTGTGCTCACTTTAACGTTAAAACAGGTGAGGACATTCTTGTATCCTTGGTGAGTGGAGATATCAGTCTTCATGCATTGATTAATCAAGTCAATCGTCATATGCACTTGGATCAAGATGAGCCTGAGTTAGTGCTGAAGCCAGCATTAAATCCACGGGCGAGTCATACATTATCAGCGCATGGGATTCTGATTGACGGTTTGGATAATGTTGAACTACATATTGCACAATGTTGTCAGCCTGTTCATGGTGAGTCGATTGCTGGATATATCACACTCAATCGTGGCGTGAGTATTCATAAGGTGGCTTGTCCGGATTATGTGCGTATGATCAGCCAAGAACCTGAACGCGCTGTTGAAGCAGATTGGGAAATGCAACCGACAAGAGGACAGAGTGTCCAAATTGTGGTTGAGGCTTATGATCGTCGAGGACTGCTGAAGGATCTAACCCAAGTGATTTTTTCAGATCAGATTAATATTCGCCAAGTGAATACCATTTCCGAAGCGGATGGTATTGCCAATATGAAGCTGTTGATTGAGGTTAAAGGTTTGGCTCAATTGTCTCGTTTATTGGCTCGATTGGAACAGCAACCAGGCATCATTAGCGCAAGACGTTTGGTTCAAGGAAATTAAAAAAAGCCTGCTTTAGCAGGCTTTTTTATGACTGATCACTCAAATAGCGTTAAATCAGATTTTGCATTTTTTAGAACCTTGATAGATTCCAATATTATCGATGTTTGCTTGTGATGCAGCTTTGATCTGTTGCTGTAATGGAATATTTGCAGCATCAGAAGTATCGCTTTCACCCGCTACAGAGTTTGCAACTTGCCCCATTTTTGTTGCTTTTTCTGAGTTGCCACCGAAAGTAGATAATGCATTACCTGCCATACCCGCCCATTTGCTCAATGATTTAGCTGGCGTTTGGGTTGCAGCAGCTGCAATATTTTTATCAGCATTTTCTAAGTTACGCTTAGCATTGGCTTTTTCAACAGCTAGTGTTGCACAATCCATTGCCTTGAGTTCAGCAGTTGAGTGTTGTTTCGTTGGTAGTTCACCCGAAGCTTGAGCAAGAGTCGTTGTTAAAGCAGTAGCGATAGCTAAAGTTAAAATTTTTTTCATTATATATTCTCATTTGTAACGCATTGTTATAAATGCCCCTATTGGGGCGAGAGAATATTACACAAATGTGACTAATTTGTCATTTCTTTTTACTTAATATTAAATTTGTCACTCTATTGATCAATTGAGGACTGAATCTTGACAGGTGATACATCAGTTCAGTTTTGATGCCAACAGTATGGTGAGTCACGGTTAAGTGATGGTTTTTTAAACGTGCGACACGGTAAATTTCCTGAGCAACGTCTTGGGCGCTGAGACTGACTCCCATATTTTGAATCGTACCCGCATCCATGCCTTTTACCATGGCAGTCTGAACAAATAATGGCATGATGTCTAATACGCGTATTCCATATTTTTGCCATTCAACATCAAGACCTTCTGTAATGCCGCGAACAGCAAATTTACTTGCTGAATAGGACACTAAATCAGCTTGACCATAGATAGCAGAAGCAGAGGACATATTGATGATACGTGCGTGGGAGGCCTGTTTTAAGAAAGGGAGCGCAGCATGACAGCCATTGAGAACGCCGTTAACATTGATATTAAATGTTCGATGATGCGATGAGATATCTGTATTTTCGAATGCCCCTGAATATAAGATGCCAGCATTATTTAATAATATATTTATTTCACCAGCCCATTCGTTGAACTCAGTTAAAGCACTTTGCCATTGGTCGTATTGGGAAACATCTAGCAAACCCGCTTTAGCATTTGGCCCTAAAGATTGAGCCAATTGTTCAGCTTGTTCGAGATTAATGTCATAAATACCGACTTTATAACCTTGCTGATAGAATAGTTTTGCGGTAGCTGCGCCAATCCCTTGTGCTGCGCCACTGATAAAAATGCTAGATGTCATCGAAAATCCTTGTTGTTTTACATCATTTTATGTTCCTAGTTGAGCATAAGATTGTTCATTGAATCAACAATATCTTTAAACTCATCATTCACTAGAGATCAACTTTCATGGAAAAACTTTTAAATATCATGCAAGAGCTTCGTGCGAAATGTCCATGGGATCAAAAACAAACGCCTGAAAGCTTGACTCGCTATGCGATTGAAGAAGCTTATGAGGTTGAAGAAGCAGTTCGATCACAAAATACAGCGCATGTAAAAGAGGAATTAGGAGATCTTCTGCTGCAAGTTGTATTTCAAGCGCAAATGTATAGTGAGCAAGGAGCATTTAATTTTCATGATGTGGTGGAAACGTTGTGTGACAAGTTGATTCGAAGACATCCTCATGTTTTTCAATCAGCTCAATTTGAACAACTGAATGAACAGCAGGTGAGTGAACTTTGGCAAAAAATTAAGGCTGAAGAGAACAAAGACAAAACTAAATCACGTTTAGATGAAATTAAAGCGGGTCCTGCCTTAGATCAAGCCGAGCAAATTCAAAAAAATGTAGCTCAGATTGGATTTGATTTCGAAAATGTTGAGCAAGCGTATGAAAAGTTAGATGAAGAGTTATCTGAATTGAGAGAGGCGCTCAACCATCAAAATTCCGACGAAATACAAGAGGAGTTTGGAGATTGTTTATTTTCTTTAATCAATGTTGGACGTAAAATCGGCATTTCAAGTGAGATGGCTCTACTTGGAACCATCCACAAATTTAAACAACGTTTTTCATACATTGAGTTGCAGGCAAAAAATAGAAATACGCCCATTGAAAATATGAGTCTCAAAGAAATGGACCAATTGTGGGATCAGGCAAAAGTGTATCTAAAGCAACATAACAATAAAATTCAGGTTCAACATGAATAGCATCATTTCTTTTCTTCTTCTGATATTTACTGCATGTGTGAGTTTAATCAGTTCGGCATATCCACAACAGTTTGATCAATCTTACTTAAAATGGAAAGCAGAGCAAGAAGCTCATGATCAACGACTTAACCGGCAAAGTGCGAACCATTATTTATCTCGACCAGCCGTAAATACATCATCAAAGCAAGCAGCTGGTGGTGTCGGGCAATCAACTAAAGTTCGTCTTAATACGGCTTCAATGGTTGAACTACAAATGATTAAAGGAGTGGGTGAGAAGAAAGCTGCTGCAATTATTGAGTATCGGCAAAAGCATGGCAGTTTTAAGTCAGTAGATGAACTTCAAAATGTCAAAGGAATAGGTCCAAAGTTTATCGAAAAGAATCGCAACCAGTTAGCCCTCTAACACATTTTTATAGAGATCAAATGGCACTAAGGGGTGTTGAAATTTAATCAATTTTGACGGTGAATCTTGGAGAATAAAATTGCCCTTTGATTGTGTTAGAGCTATGATTAGCACAATTATGATTTTACGTTCTGACGTAGGAGACAGCGTCTTTTGCAAACTTTGCACGCGTCAAAGTGCGGTTTATCCACTGCACAATTACCTTCTTCCATTTTAGATGTTATTGATTCTTTAACTAAAGCCGGCTATGAAGCCTATATCGTCGGTGGTGGTGTCCGTGATTTGATGCTTGGACTTGCCCCTAAAGATTTCGATGCTGTAACCAATGCGACACCTTCACAAATTAAAGAAGTATTTGGTCGTCGTTGCCGAATTATTGGTCGTCGTTTTGAGTTGGCTCATGTCTATTCTGGTCGTGAATTAATTGAAGTGGCCACTTTCCGAGCTCCTCCTAAAAAAGCAGTGACTTCTGCTGCAGGGATGATTCTAAGAGATAATAATTGGGGCTCAATTGAGGAAGATTTTGCTCGTCGAGATTTCTCAATCAATGCGATGTATTACCAACCGCGTAAGGGTATCGTTCTTGATTTCTGTAACGCTATTGATGATATAAAAACAAAAACATTGCGTTTATTGGGTGATCCAAAGTTACGCTTTGAAGAAGATCCAGTTCGTATGTTACGAACACTGAGATTTGCTGCGAAACTTAACTTTAAAATTGATCCTGCAATTTTAGACGTATTTACACCTGAAGCAACCTTGCTTTTACGTGATGTATCACCACATCGTTTATATGATGAATCTCAAAAGTTATTCACAATGGGGCATTTGAATCGTGTGCTCCCGATGTTGATTGAGTTTGGAATCTGGAAGCAATTATTTGCAGATATTCCTCCTCATATTGATGCATTTATTGAACGTGCAGCGAAAAATACAGATCAGCGAATTCAAATTGGTAAAACGATCAACCCTGCATTTTTCTATGCGGTATTGTTGTGGAAACCATTCCTTGAGCGTTGTGATTTTTATATGCACAAAGGTGTTGTGGCAGCTGAAGCACGTGCTCAAGCTGGCTTAGATGTGCTGAAGCGCCAAGCGACACGCACGATTATCCCGCGTTTTGCAGAAACATTTATTCGTGAAGTTTGGGAAATGCAAACTCGTTTGTTGAACCCAAAACCTCAGCAAATTGAAGCACTCTCAGGTCATGCTCGTTTTAGAGCAGGTTTTGACTTTATGTTGCTGCGTGAAAAGTCTGGAGATCAGACGACCAATGGCATGGGTCAATGGTGGGATGCTTATCAGTTGATGTCTTTGGACGAAAAAGAGCGTGTGATTGCGCAGTACAATCGTCAACGGACTAAATCACGACGTAAAGTTGCCGTGACCGAAGATGTTGCGGAAACAAAGCCTCAGCAGATTGAACCGCTAGTTAAAGAAACGGAGTCACGTAGCCGCCGCAGTCGTAAGGCCGCTTCAGCGAATGAGCGAAGAACAGAGCAAAATGCGAGTATCGCTTTGGATAATGGTATTGCAGCTGATCATCCTATTTTGAAGCGTAAACGTGTCAAACGCGATTTAAATACAGTGGTGTTTGGTCCTATCCAATGACAGTACGAACATATATTGGACTGGGAAGTAATTTAGGTGATTCTCAGCAGTTGATGGCAGAAGCCTATACGAAACTGGCAATGCTGGGTATGGTGAAAGCATCAAGGCTTTATCATAGTCCACCTATGGGTCCTCAAGACCAACCACATTACCACAATGCGGTCGTTCGTTTAGATACGAGTCTAACGGCGCTTGAATTATTGGATGAATTACAAAAAATAGAAAATGAAGCAGGGCGGGTGCGTTTACGTCGTTGGGGTGAACGCACACTCGATTTAGATCTATTGTTATATGGTGATCAAACGATTCAAAATGATCGCTTAACTGTTCCGCATATCGGGATATTTGAGCGAGATTTTGTCATACTGCCGTTATTAGATCTGGATGTCGAATTAGAAATTCATGGACAGAAAATTCGAGAAACGAATATTGCAAAACACAGCCAATTGGATGTTTTAGCAGATTCATCTTGGATCAATATTTAAACTTTAAAATGTTCTAAGGAACTGTGTTAGAGGGCATCTTATGATCAGTCTGAGCGATTTAAGACAATTCAAACAGCAAGGTCGAAAATTTTCATGTCTGACTTGTTATGACGCCAGTATGGCGAAGGCAATGGAAATTGCTGAAATAGATACCATTTTAATTGGTGATTCGCTTGGGATGACTATTCAAGGCCATGATTCAACGTTGCCTGTGAATGTGGAAGATATGGTCTATCACACCTCAGTTGTACGTCGTGGAAATAACCATGCTTTCATCTTAACTGATCTGCCTTTTATGAGTTATGCCACACTTAATGATGCACTAGTAAACTCGAAAAAAGTGATGCAGGCTGGCGCACAAATGGTCAAGCTTGAAGGTGGTGCTTGGCTTGCTGAAACGGTAGAAGTATTGACTCGCAATGGTATTCCAGTGTGTGTCCATCTTGGACTAACGCCGCAATCCGTTCATGTATTTGGTGGCTATAAATTACAAGCCAAAACGCGTGAAGCTGCGGATCAGCTGATTGCTGATTGTAAAGCCGTTGTTGAGGCTGGGGCTGCAGTGTTATTGCTAGAGTGTGTACCTGCACAATTGGGTCAAGAAATTACAGAACTATTTCCGCATGTACCTGTGATTGGTATTGGTGCTGGAGCACAAACCGATGGTCAAGTTCTGGTTGTTCAAGATATGCTGGGATTAAACTTCGGTCGTGTTGCACGTTTTGTACGTAATTTTATGAAAGAACAGTCTGGTGAAACGTCCATTCTTGATGCAATCAAATCGTATCATGTTGCTGTACTAGATCAATCTTTCCCTGCTAAAGAACATACGTTCCAAGTTGAGCTTTAATCATGAAAACTGAAACAACAATCCATGGTTTAACCGCATCCCTTCATGCTGCTCGTCAAGCACGAAAGACTATTGGTTTTGTCCCGACCATGGGGAATCTACATCAAGGTCACTTAAATTTAGTACGTGAAGCACGTAAATTATGTGATGTGGTTGTGGTCAGTATTTTTGTGAATCCGATTCAATTTGGCCCAAATGAAGATTATGACAGTTACCCACGCACACTTGATCAAGACAGTCAGTTGTTGGCTGAAGAGGGTTGTGACATTATTTTTGCACCTTCAGTTGAGCAAATGTATGGCAGTCAACCTCGCTTAACAAACATTAGTGTCGGTCAAATTACCAATGATTTATGTGGTGCTCAACGTCCGGGGCACTTTGATGGTGTTGCGGTAGTGGTAACGAAGTTATTTAATATCGTACAACCGCATTTTGCATTTTTTGGTCAAAAAGACTACCAGCAGTTGGCTGTGATTAAGACAATGGTACGTGACTTGAACATGCCGATTGAAATTATTGGTGTGCCAATTGCACGTGCTGAAGATGGTTTGGCATTAAGTTCACGTAATGGTTATCTTTCGGCTGAACATCGTCAAATTGCACCAGTCATTTATCAATCTTTAAAAACTGCTGAAACAAATTTAAAACAAGGTCAAGCGCTTACAGAGGTTCTTGCTGAGATAAAATCAACGTTAAGTGATGCTGGCTTTGTCGTGGATTATGTTGAAGCACGTAATCCAATGTTGCAGGCAGTAGAGCAATTTGACCAAGATATTGTGTTATTTGTTGCTGCGAAAATTGGTTCGACACGCTTGATCGACAATTTACAAATCAGTCATTAAAACAGGATTAAACTCGATGATGATCGTCAGGTGTGGTGCATGAAGCGAATTCTTATTGTTACAGGACAATCCGGTTCAGGGAAGTCATCTGCATTGCAGGTTCTCGAAGATTTAGGTTATTACTGTATCGATAATTTGCCGCTAGCATTACTTCCTGAGATCGTTGGAAAGTTAGATCAAGAAAATAATTTAGAACAATTGGCTTTAGGGGTTGATGTTCGGAGTACACGCGCTGATTTGCAAGAATTTGAGCAAGTTTATCAGCAACTGGAAAAACATGGTGAGGTCGAGGTGATTTATCTCACCACCAAAGATCAAGAGTTAATTGCTCGTTTTAGTGCTTCGCGTCGACCTCATCCACTGGCGAATCGTTTTAAAAGTCTGAATGAGTGCATTCAGGAAGAGAAACAATTACTGTTGCCGATTCAATTAAGAGCAACTGTACAGATTGATACATCAGATAAAAGTGTCCATGATCTTAAAGATACATTATTATCCCGCTTAGGGCAGGTAGATAACTTAATTGTTATTTTACAGTCTTTTGGATATAAGCATGGTATTCCGTTGGATGCTGATTTTATTTTTGATGTGCGGCATTTACCCAATCCACATTGGGATTTAGAGCTTAGAAAATATTCGGGTTTAGATGAGCCCATTGAAAAATTCCTGACATCATTTGACCAAGTGAATATGATGTTTGAGGATTTAAAGCAATTTTTAGAGAAGTGGTTGCCTGCCTTTGCAGAAGGGCATCGCCATTACATTACGGTTTCGATTGGATGTACAGGTGGTCAGCACCGCTCTGTATTTATTGTGGATAGACTCAAAAAGGCGCTTGAGGCACAATGGTCTATTCAGGTCTTGCATAGAGAAATGAAGCACTGGTCATGATTGACACAACTGTTGACGTAATTAACAAATTAGGATTACATGCGCGTGCGTCAGGCAAGCTCATTGAGGTCACTACCAAATTTCGAAGTTCGATTAAAATTGGTAAGGGCGATAAATTAGTCGATGCCAAAAATATTATGTCTTTGCTCATGCTCGGTGCAGGCAAAGGAACTACATTAAGACTAGTGATTGAAGGGGCAGATGAAGAGAAAGCTTTGTCTGAAGTTCAAGCATTATTCGCAGCAAAATTTTACGAGGCTGAATAATCGTGGCACGTCGATCGCAACGTTTTACTGAAGATGATTTTGAGTCTTTAGAAGGACGTGCAAGTAAAACTGAACAAAAGAAAGCTGTACAACGTATGGCTGCTTTAGGGGCTCAACTTGCTGAGTTACCCAAAAAAAAGATTGAAAGCCTTCCTGTGGAAGAGCGCTTAATTGAAGCTTTATTGGATGTTCAATTGATAACATCAGGTGAGGCTCGTCGTCGTCAATTTTTGCGTATTGGTAAATTATTACGCAATGAAGACGAGAGCATGATCTTATCTTATTTGACACCTCAACAAGGGGCGAAAAAGACAGCACAATTGCACCGCTGGGTCGATCGTATGATTGCACAAGGTGAGCCTGTTATTAAAGAATTTATGAAGACTTACAATGCTGCAGAGCATCATGCAATACGTCAGCATTTACTTCGTATTGAACGTGATATTCAAAAAAACTTAGGTGAGGATGCTGTTGCACAATCTAAGTTAAATTTGCTGAATTACGTTCAGCAAGTTGCACTTATCTCTGATCGTTAATGGTAAAAAAAAAAGGTCTGATGTTTCAGACCTTTTTTATTTCTTAGATGCTTAATATTTAGAGTGCAGCACGATCTTTTGCCCAATCTCGCAACACAAACTTTTGCAGTTTACCTGTTGAAGTTTTAGGGATTTCAGTAATCACTACGTCTTTAGGTACCTTGAATCGAGCAAGATGTTGTTTGCAGTATTCAATGATTTCTTCAGGTGTAGCTTGTTGCCCTTGCTTCAATTCAATAAATGCGCATGGAACTTCTTGCCAACGTGGATCAGGTTTTGCAACAACTGCAGCTGTCAGCACGGCAGGGTGTTGATAAAGTACTTCTTCCACTTCAAGTGAAGAAATATTTTCACCACCAGAAATAATCACATCTTTCGAGCGATCTGTGATTTTGGCATAACCATCAGGCTGGCATACGGCAAGATCGCCAGTATGGAACCATCCACCAGCAAATGCTTCAGCGGTGGCTTCAGGATTCTTCAAGTACCCTTTCATGACAATGTTGCCACGGAACATAATTTCGCCCATGGTCTGACCATCATTCGGTACAGGCAGCATCGTTTCAGGATCTAGTACTTTCATCCCATCTTGAAGTGGATAAGGTACACCTTGACGTGAATGTAGTTGAGCTTGTTCTTGGATGCTTAAATCACTCCAGCCTGCTTGCGAAGCACATAGCGCTGATGGTCCATAGGTTTCAGTGAGACCATAGACGTGGGTAACATTGATTCCTAAATTTCGCATACCTTCAATAATGGCAGCTGGTGGCGCTGCACCAGCAACCATCACTTCAACTCGATGATTAATTTCGCGTTGTTGCTCTTTTGGTGTGTTGATCAACATGGACAATACAATTGGTGCACCGCAGAAGTAATCGACTTGATGATCCGCGATCAATTGATAGATCTGTGCTGGATCAACTTTTCGAAGACAAACATTTGTGCCACCGTTGGCGGCCATGGTCCAAGCGAAACACCATCCATTACAATGGAACAGAGGCAAAGTCCATAAATAGGTGGCACGGGGTGTCATACCACAAGCAATGATATTACTCGCTGCATTAATATAAGCCCCACGATGATGATAGACCACACCTTTTGGATTCCCAGTTGTGCCTGAGGTGTAGTTTAAGCTGATGGCATCCCATTCATCCTGTGGTAATTGCCACTCAAACTCAGGATTACCTTGTGAAAGCCAAGATTCATACTCAATTTTTCCAATACGGGGCGCTTGATCATTGAATTCATATTCAGTATCTGCAACATCGATAACATAAATGTCCTGAGGAACTTGTGCTAAAGCTTCCTGTGCTAATTCTGAGAATTCAGGGTCAACTAAAAGTACTTTTGATTCAGCATGTTCAAGCATAAATGCGAGTGTTTTTGCATCTAGGCGCGTATTTAATGTATTGAGTACAGCGCCTGCCATAGGCACTGCAAAATGCGCTTCGATCATGGCTGGAATATTTGGAAGTAATACCGACACAGTATCATTTTTTTGAATACCAAGCTTTTGCAGCTGATCGGCAAATTGACGGCAACGTTTGTACTTTTCTTTCCAGCTAATCCGGCGTGTACCATGAATAATTGCATCTTGCTGAGGGTAGATATAGGCCGCACGCTCTAAATATCTGAGTGGAGAAAGGGCAACAAAATTTGCTGGCGTTCTAGGTAGTTCGTCATACGGACTTAAATTCATTTTAGTATCCATCTTCATTTTTATAATCCTGAGTAAAAGATAAGCAAAAAATAAACGGAATACATTTATCCTTTAGTCGAGCAAACGTGACATTTTGTCAATTAGGCGAAATTTCATATTTTTTAACTTCATTTTATTGCGATTTATTCGTGAAGTTGGTGATATTTATTTGTGCTGAATAATGTAATTGATCGAGAAATAGGGTAAATTTTAAACAGATTTTAAGTTTCAAAATCGAATAATAAAAGCAAAAGGATTTTGCATATGTATATTGTTGGGTGGGGGAAAGATGAAATTAACATCGAACCCAAAGGCTATGCCATGTTTGGCTATGGGATGTGGCATCACCGTGCCTATAAAAAAAGAACTGCGCTGTATGCGAGAACAGTGACCATTCAAAAAGATCAAGATGCCCCATTGATATTATGTTGTCTAGATTTTGGCTGTATTACTTCAGCAATTCGAATCAATGTAATCCAACGCTTGAATGAAACGTTGAGGGATTGTTTCGATCCGCATCGTTTGGTTCTAATGGCAACGCATACCCATTCAGGTCCAGGCGGTTGTGGTTATGAAGCTCTTTATAATATGCCGACACCAGGATTTGTGCCTGAGCACCTTGATGCAGTTGTGGATGCTGTGCAATCCAGTATTCAACAGGCATTATTCAATCGCGATTTTACAGAGATTCGATTAGCGACAATTGACATTCCTGAGCAAGTCCCTGTGGCATGGAATCGCTCGATAAAAGCGTATAATCGAAATCTCGATACTGCATTCGTCCATGAATCTGAAACTTACAAAGCAATCAATCGACAAATGCAAGTCCTTGGCTTTTATCGTGGGGAAAAGCTTCATTCTCTGTTGTCACTGTTTGGTGTGCATGCGACATGTTTGGGCAATCAATTAGACGCTCATGATGGTGATAATAAAGGCTATGCCGCAACACTTTCGGAAGAGACCTTAAGTGCTGCTGGGGTGGATGGACCAGTTTGTATATTTGCGCAAGCAACAGCAGGCGATGTGTCACCACACTTCCATGGAAAGAATCAGACTAAGATCAGAAAAAAGATAAAAGGAGAAGCAGAATACATCTATGCGAGAAACAATGGTCGTATACAGAGTGAGTATGCTTTAGCCGCTTTACTTGAGAAACAGAATCAAAACATCCAATATCAAGATTTGGATGCAGTACTCGAGTATGTGGATATGGCAAATACTGTGGCTGATCCAGAGTTTTCAGGTGGATATAGCAATGCGATAACAAGCCAAGCTTGTCATGGGACAGCATTTATTGCGGGCACACCAGTCGATGGTGTGGGTGCTGCAAAGCCATTGATCATGGCTATGAATTTACTTTCAAAACAATTCAAACGAAGTAAATTGAATTCAAAAGATCCAGTGGAAAGTGCTTATTATCAGAAGCTTTATCATGCTCAAGGACCCAAAAATATTATTTTTGAATCGGGTCAGCATCGGATATTAGGAAAAAAATTAGGTTCACTTCCTGGTGTTTTAGATCCACTCATTGCTGAAATGAATGCTCAAGTTCACGCTGGCGCAATTCAAGAAAGCGATTTAGTGCCACATATCGTGCCAATTCAGCTCATTCGAATCGGTCAACTTTTTTTGGTATGTGCTCCCGGAGAGTTTACAACAACTTCAGGTAAGCGCGTATTAAATACCATTCAGAAAAGTGTATTACCGACATTTCCTAACGCAAAAATTTGGTTTGCATCTTATTGTAATGACTATATGGGCTATGTGACGACATTCGAAGAATATCAAGAACAAGCCTATGAAGGTGGACACACTTTATTTGGTCAATGGACTTTGGCAGCTTTTCAAACCTATTTTAAACATTTGGCTAAACAGATTTGTTTGCCACTTGAACAACGTCAATTATCAAATTGCGTACCTAAAGCAGTACCTCAAAAAGAATTAGAGAAAAGAACCAATCTGGGAAATGTTCAAACCGCCGTTGCACAAAAGGAGTTGGCAACATGAGGAATCTGACACATCATTATTGGTCTAACTGGTCGGGATATTGCCACTCAAACCCGCAACACATCTTATATCCAGACCAATTACATGAATTACAGGATATTGTGATTCAACATCCTAAAGTTCGTGTGGTTGGTGCAGGGCATTCATTTACTCCTTTGGTAAAAACGGATGCGTCTATTATTTCTTTAGACCGATTTTCAAGTGTCTTAAATGCTGATCAGGCTAAATGCCAAGCGACGTTATGGGCAGGTACTCGACTATTCAATTTAGGACAGCATCTTGCTCCTTATGAACAGTCGCTTATGAATCAGGGTGATATTGATCAACAAAGTTTAGCTGGTGCTGTATCTACAGGAACACACGGGACAGGTGCAGCGCTATATTCTATTTCAGGCTATGTAGAAGGTTTTGAGCTATTACAGGCAAATGGGGAGTTAATCCAATGCTCCAAGACGGAGAACCCTGAAATTTTTCAGGCAGGGAGAGTATCGTTGGGATCGCTCGGGATATTAACGAAAATAACCATGCAAAACCGCCCTAGATATAAATTGGAAGAGAAAATTCATTTAGCCCCTGTAGAAGAAAGCCTTGATCAATTTCTCCAATTGATGCACCAACATCGGCATTTGGAGTATTTTATTTTCCCTTTTACAGATCAGTTAATTTTTAAAACACTTGATGTTACAGAGGGTGAGGTGAAGCCAAGAGAAACTTCTTGGCCATCTGAGGATGAACTTTTAACATGGTGTTGTGAAATTTCTAAAAAAGCCCCTTTTTTGACGAAATATCTTCAAAAATTAGTCGGTGTTTTTGTGAAGCCAACAGAATTCATTGATTGGTCGAGTGATATTTTTGCAACACCTCGGAATACCAAATTCAATGAAATGGAATATCAAATTCCAATTGAGAATGGCATTCAATGCATCAAAGAAGTGATTGCAACGTTTAGAAAATATCAGATAAATTCTTTTTTCCCTATCGAATTTCGCGTGGTCAAAGGGGATGATATTTGGCTAAGTCCTTTCTATCAGCAGGACAGTATTTCGATTTCCATCCATCAATATTATAAGCAGTCACCTCAAAAAGTATTTGATCTTATTGAGCCGATTTTTCAAAAATATCGAGGCCGTCCACACTGGGCTAAGATGCATCAACTGTCTCATCAAGAGATTCGAGCTCTTTATCCGAAATGGAATGAATTTATGCAAATCAGAGAAGCGCTCGATCCCCATCGAAAGTTTCTCAATCCCTATCTTGAAAAACTATTACTTGGGCAGCAAGGATGAGAGATGAATAGTTTTTTTAATCAAATGAATGATGATTTGCGGGCACATGGTTTAGGTCAACCTATGCTCTTGATCGATGACGATGCATTAAACTTTAATATTGCTTATGTAAAAAATCAGTTAGCTTCGGCAAAGCACTTAAAACCGCGGTTGGTCGTTAAATCCTTGGCTTGTTTGCCTTTGTTAAAAAAGCTAAGTTTCGATTTAGACACCAGACACTTTATGGTGTTCCATATTGATCACTTAGAATTGATGTTCAATCATTTTGATCAAGCTGATTTACTCTTTGGCAAGCCGATGCCAATTCGTGCAGTAGAAAGGTTTTATCAAAACCATCACACGCCAATCCAATGCAAGATACATTGGTTAATTGATTCCTTTGCTCGCTTGCAACAATATCATGCCTTGGCTGATCAACTGGGACTTAGCTTCAATATCAATCTTGAAATTGATGTGGGATTACATCGTGGAGGCGTTCAAAATTTTGCTGAATTTATACAAATGCTCAATTATATTCAGCAGCATCAAAAAACTTTAAATTTAAGTGGTTTAATGGGCTACGATGCGCATGTCACTAAACTACCTAAGGTGGTGAAGCGTGCAGAAACAGCTTATGCTGAATCTCAACATATTTATCAAAATTATCAGCACATCTTAAAGCACCAATTTCCAGATTTAAATCATGCTCAGCTTTGTTTTAACGGAGGAGGAAGTCCAACCTTTAGTTTTCACGTGAAAGATAGTGTGTGTAATGATCTGTCATTTGGCTCAATGTTGCTAAAGCCCAGCGATTTTGATTCTGAATATCTTTCTTTGCTTAAACCCGCTTTATATATTGCGAGTCCCGTACTGAAAGTATTAGACGAAGTCTCGTTGCCTGGGATGCCTTCATTTAAAAAAATAAAATTCTTTCAGAAGCATCAAGCGGTTTTTATCTATGGTGGCTATTGGATGGGTCAATATGTTTATCCAGCAAAATCTCATCCTCATCTATTGTATGGACGAAGCACCAATCAGGAAATGATTTGTGTCGATCGTAAAATTGATATCCATCCTGATGACTACGTATTTATTCGACCGAGTCAGAGTGAAGTGGTCATCCCGCAGTTCAATCGCACGTATCTTTATCGAAAAGAAAATGAGTGGAATTCATCTGACTTGGAATCGAATAAATTTGAACCTTGGGAAAATTTTAGAGAGTAGTGATTAAAAGAAAAAAGGGATGAAGTTAATCATCCCTTTTTAGCATTGGTTTGAAATTTATTGGACGCCGCCGTAATGGATGCCCGTTAATTCACTGATTTCTTTTTTCCAAGTGGTTAAGTCATCCAAATTAAATTTACTTAAATGGTCATGCCCACAAGCACGCGCCATTACTTGCATCAACTCGACTGAAGCATTGAAGAAGTTGGCGAGTTGCTGTGCTGATTTTTCAATTTCGAGTCTTCGACGCAAATGATCTTTTTGTGTTGCAATACCGACAGAGCATTCATTTGTATTACACGCGCGCATTCCTAAACAACCAATTGCCTGCATGGCAGAGTTAGACACTGCAATGGCATCTGCACCCAGCGCCAAGGCTTTAATAAAATCAGCAGGGACACGTAAACCACCTGTAATGACCAAACTAATGTCACGACGTCCTAAACGATCTAAATGACGACGTGCCCGTGCCAAGGCAGGAATGGTCGGCACTGAAATATTGTCACGGAATAATGTTGGTGCTGCACCTGTACCACCACCACGACCATCTAAAATAATGTAGTCCACACCTATCGCAATCGCAGCATCAATGTCTTTTTCGATATGCTGTGCAGAAAGTTTAAAGCCAATCGGAATACCACCTGTCTGCTCGCGTATATAGTTTGCAAACTCCTTGTACTGAGAAAGTTCAGTCCAATCCGGGAAGGTTGCGGGAGAAATCGCAGATTGTCCTTCTTTTAAACCACGTACTTCTGCAATTTTTCCGACCACTTTATGCCCGGGTAGATGTCCGCCTGTTCCTGTTTTTGCTGCCTGTCCACCTTTAAAGTGAAAAGCTTGGCATTTTTTTACTTTTTCAATGTCATAGCCAAAACGACCAGAGGCCAGTTCGTAAAAATATCGTGAATTCGAGGCTTGTTCATCATCTAACATTCCACCCTCACCAGAACAGATGCCAGTACCTGCCATTTCCGCACCCATTGCCAGTGCAGTTTTTGCTTCTTGCGATAAAGCTCCAAAACTCATGTCGGAAACAAATAATGGAATATTGAGTCTCAATGGTTTTTTTGCATTTGGTCCAATAATCACTTCGCTTGCAACGGGGGCATCATCCAGTAGAGGAACTTTCCAAAGTTGAGCTGTGACCAGTTGGATATCTTCCCATTTTGGAAGTTTGTCAAAAGGCACACCCATGGCTGCGGTAGGACCATGATGACCGAAATTTTTTAGACCAGTTCGAGCTAATTCTAAGATGAATCTATTGTGTGGCTCTTCAGGAGCAGGCTGTGAATCTGCATAGAGTCCTTGATAACGATCACGGTTGAATTGCTGTGGATTTCTTTTTTCCCAAGCTTCAATTTCTTCTAAGTCAACATAGACATGATCATCATGAATCCAAGCTTTAAATTTTTGCAGATTTTTATTGAGATATCTCGGGTTAATGCCAGTTTTATAGAGGTAATGAGAGCCGTGAAGGCCACATACAATTTTGTCGCCTTGAATATGGGCATCGGACATGAGTGCTCCGCGATGCTGACAACGACCATACATGACAACGACTTTTTCTTCATCGTGATCTTCAAGACGGAGAACAACAAGATCCACATTGGCTGCTAAAGCATATGCGGGTTTAAGCGGCTGAAGTGTAGACCAAGCAATTAGTGGGTGAGATTTCATATGACCTGCCTAATGATTTCAGTGGGTTATATTTATTTGTTTAAAAGTATGTTAATCATCTAATAGAAAGTATAAAAGATTATTTTTCTATAATTGGGATAATATTGGTTTAAATATTAATTTGGGAATATATTTTAACTATTTTTGTCATAATTAAAACTGCTATCGCCTAATGCTCGATTAACGGTTTATTAAACAACGTGACACGTGTAAAATCTCTAGCGATTTTATTTATCCACCGTTTTTATCTTTTGAGGTTCGCCTCGATCATAATCTCGCGGTGACATGCTCCATTGTACGGGGCATCACTCCTTAAGGATTTTTTATGCCAATTATTACTTTGCCAAACGGCGATCAAAAACAATTTGATCAAGCTGTCTCTGTCATGGAAGTTGCTCAAAGCATCGGTCCAGGTCTTGCAAAAAATACGGTTGCAGGTCGTGTAAACGGCCATCTAGTTGATGCATGTGACTTAATCACTGATGATGCCACGTTGCAGATCATTACGCCTAAAGATGATGAAGGTGTTGAAATTATTCGTCACTCTTGTGCCCATTTAGTTGGTCACGCAGTGAAGCAGCTTTTCCCCGAAGCAAAGATGGTGATTGGACCTGTCATTGAAGATGGTTTCTATTACGATATCTACAGTGAAAAACCATTTACACCAGATGATATGGCTGCCATCGAAGAGCGTATGAAAAAGCTCATCGATCAAGATTATGATGTCATTAAAAAGATGACACCTCGTGATGAAGTGATCAAAGTATTCACTGAGCGTGGTGAAGATTATAAATTACGCCTCATCGAAGATATGCCAGATGAGACTCAAATGGGTCTTTATTATCATCAAGAATATGTGGATATGTGTCGTGGTCCACACGTACCAAACACTAAATTCTTAAAGTCATTTAAGTTGACGAAGATGTCAGGTGCTTACTGGCGTGGTGATGCGAAAAACGAACAACTTCAACGTATTTATGGTACGGCTTGGGCGGATAAGAAGCAGTTGGCTGCTTATATCAAGCGTATTGAAGAAGCTGAAAAGCGTGACCACCGTAAAATTGGTAAAGCGCTTGATCTGTTCCACATGCAAGAAGAAGCACCAGGCATGGTGTTCTGGCATCCAAATGGCTGGACGATCTATCAAGTTTTAGAACAATACATGCGTAAAGTTCAGCAGGACAATGGTTATCAAGAGATTCGCACACCTCAGGTGGTCGATTTTAGTCTGTGGGAAAAATCAGGACATGCTGCAAACTATGCAGAAAACATGTTTACTACACATTCTGAAAACCGTAACTATGCCGTTAAACCAATGAACTGCCCATGTCATGTTCAAGTGTTTAACCAAGGTTTAAAATCTTACCGTGATTTACCAATTCGTCTTGCTGAATTTGGTTCATGTCACCGTAACGAACCATCGGGTTCATTACACGGGATTATGCGTGTTCGTGGTTTCACCCAAGATGATGCACACATTTTTTGTACAACTGAGCAAATTGGTCAAGAAGTTGCTGACTTTATTAAACTGACTTTAGATGTTTATAAAGATTTCGGTTTTGAAGAAGTGCAAATGAAACTCTCAACACGTCCAGAAAAGCGTGTAGGGGATGATAAGCTTTGGGATGTTGCTGAAAAATCTTTAGCTGACGCACTGGATGCAGCGGGTCTCGCTTGGGATTTACAACCTGGTGAGGGTGCGTTCTACGGTCCTAAAATTGAATTTTCTTTGAAAGATTGTTTAGGTCGTATCTGGCAGTGCGGTACAATCCAATGCGATTTTAACTTGCCATTACGTTTAGATGCATCTTATGTCACTGAAGACAACGATCGTGATCATCCTGTGATGCTTCATCGTGCAATTCTTGGCAGTTTTGAACGTTTTATTGGTATACTTATTGAACACTACGCTGGATTTATGCCACCATGGTTGGCACCAATTCAAGCATGTGTGATGAATATTACCGATTCTCAAGCAGATGCTTGTCAGTCAGTCGTCGCTAAATTGCAAGAAAATGGCATTCGAGCGATTTCAGACTTGAGAAATGAGAAAATCGGCTTTAAGATTCGTGAGCGTACTTTAGAGCGTATTCCATACCTATTGGTGCTTGGGGATCGAGAAGTAGAGGAAGGTACAGTGAATGTACGTACTCGCTCTGGAACAAATTTAGGTACTATGTCTATCGATGCATTCGTTGACTTAGTGAAAGTAGCCGTAGCCGAACGCGGCCGGTATATTGTGGAGTAAGAAAGATTAAACAGCCTGACCGTAACCAACAACAAGGTGCTAAAAGCAATCGTCCTGCATTAAATGATGAGATTCGTGCGAAAGAAGTGCGTCTCGTTGGCGCTGACGGAGAACAAAAAGGCATCGTTTCACTTGCTGAAGCGTTGCGTGCTGCAGAAGAAGTTGATCTTGACCTCGTTGAGATCGTTGCAAATGCAGAGCCGCCTGTTTGTAAAATCATGGATTACAACAAGCATTTATTTGATCTGAAGCAAAAGCAAAAAGATGCTAAGAAAAAGCAGCATCAAGTTCAGGTTAAAGAGATCAAGTTGCGTCCTGGTACAGACGTTGGTGATTACAATGTTAAGTTGCGTGCTATTCTGAAATTCCTTGAAGAAGGCAACAAAGTTAAAATTACTCTACGTTTCCGTGGTCGTGAGATGGCTCACCAACAATTGGGTCTTGCTCAATTACAAAAGATTGAAGCTGATGTGGCTGAAATCGGTGTAGTGGAACAAGCACCAAAAATGGAAGGCCGTCAAATGGGTATGTTACTTGGTCCTAAAAAGAAAAAGTAAAACCGATTTAGAGAAAAAGCCCTGCACATGCAGGGCTTTTTTATATGTTGATTGAAGGGATATAGGTACATCCTGAGTTAGTAAAGAGAGGAACGACTGTAGTTGGGGTATAAATCATCAGTTGAATATTTCCATCAGGCAGTACTTTAGTGAAGTCTAATAAACGTATATTTTAAACTTCTCGAATCATTTTGTGGCTTGAGTAGAAAATGTAATTATTTCGACAGGTAAACTCGTACTTATGCATAGAAAATTCTAGATGGATGGTAAAACTGAATAGGTTTAGAGTGTTTACTGTCTTGAAAGATGACCCAAAAAGGATTTTTTATATTGCACATCAGCACATCAGGAAATTCGTTGCTCAAAGTACCTGTAGATTTGATCTATAAAAAAAGCCGATACTTTTGCATCGGCTTTTTTTGTGACTCATTAAGTTCGATGCTTTATTCGACATGAACTGTTTTTTCAGTAGACTCTGTATTTTCTAACAGAAGTTTTTTGCCAATTGGAATTTGTCGAGGTAATTTCTCTTCTGGAATGATACGCTCTAAGTCGATCACTAATAAGCCATTTTCATAATCTGCTTGTTGAACTTCAATATGTTCATCTAAGCGAAGCGATAATTTAAATGAACGACGCGCAATTCCTTTATGAAGATATTCGGTTTGTTCAGATTGAATAGCTTCCGGTTTTCCTGTGATTGAGAGAAGTTGATTTTCAAGACTGATATTTAACTCATCTTGACTAAATCCTGCAGTAGCGACCACGATGCGATATCTGTTCTCACCTTTTTTTTCAATGTTATAAGGTGGGTAGTTTGGAGCATCACTTTGCATTGCGTAATCAATAAAATCGTTTAAACGATCAAAACCAATACTACGACGAAACAATGGATGAAGATTTAAGTTACTCATGATTAAAACCTCCTGAGGTCAGCAAAGTCATAAAAATAAGAATGTTGTTCTGTCATGACTATCATCAACAGAACCAGATGATCATCATTAATCTGGCAATTTTTTATATAGGTTCAGACCGAAATTTTTCAATAATAAATTCAAAAAAATTTTAAAATTATTTTATAAATAATTGATTTTTTATAATTTATAAATAAAAAATTTCTATCCTTGTTGTTTGGTTTGAAATGATTTATGGTGGGTAAATCAATCAACAAAGGGCATATGGAGCCTGAACTGTAATGATCGATTTATATTATTGGGGAACACCCAACGGATTAAAAATAACAATTGCACTCGAAGAAATGGCTTTAGATTATCAAATCTATCCAATCAATATCTTAGAAAATGATCAGTTCCAAGCTGACTTTCTTGCGATTTCTCCTAATAATAAAATTCCTGCGATAGTTGATCAAAATGGACCAAATAATCAAGCAATTTCGATTTTCGAATCTGGTGCAATACTGCAATATTTAGGACGTAAAACGGGACAATTCTATCCTCAGCACGAAATCGCGAGGATTCAGGTTGAGCAGTGGTTGATGTGGCAAATGGGTGGTCTAGGACCGATGTTAGGTCAAAATCATCATTTCGCTAAATTTGCTAAAGAGAAAATCCCTTATGCGATCGAGCGCTACATTACAGAAACCAAAAGATTATATGGGGTGCTCAATAAGCAGTTAGTTGGGCAAGACTATGTGGCAGGTGAGTACTCTATTGCGGATATGGCAATTTTCCCTTGGTTGATGCGGCACGAGTGGCAAAGTATTCATTTAGCAGAGTTTGCTGAAGTGGAAGCTTATATTCAACGTATCCAACAGAGACCAGCGGTACAAAAGGCGCTTGCACTACTAAAGTAGATCACGGATTTAAGTGTGATAAACTTTACATATCTAAACCACCATTTGGTGGTTTTTTTATGGAGAACTGCCATGAAGGATTTTTTTTTAAATTTTAGCAAAATTGTTGAATCTAATTCAAAAGTATACTGGGCAATTATTGCTGGTATTTTACTCTGTGTTGCTTCTTATATCGTCGAAATATTTCATGTGCAAAATATCATTGCAGCAATCGAACCAGATTCTAGGGATCAATTAAAACAGGTGATTCCAGCAATTACGAGTAAATATACGGTGCTACGTGTCATCATAGTAGTGTTGGCAATTGCGTGGTCGATAAAAGAATATCGCAAAACGCAGAAACTTTTAGCGGCGAACAAGTCCAGTTAATGAATCTGATTTTATTGTTCTTAAGTGCCTTTGGAGCCGCCACTTTATTGCCCTTACAGTCCGAAGCAGTATTGTTGGGGTCATTTGCTTTAAAACAATTTTCGCCGTGGATGCTTATTTTTGTTGCAAGTGTAGCGAATGTGATGGGTTCATGCGTTAATTGGTGGTTGGGCTTAAAAATAGAGCAGTTTAAAACCAAAAAGTGGTTTCCATTTAAGTCAGATCAAATGATTCGTGCTCAACGGGCTTATCAGCAGTATGGTACATGGTCACTTCTTTTAAGTTGGGTGCCTATCATTGGTGATCCAATCACCTTAATTGCAGGAATCTTGAAAGAAAAATTCTGGAAATTTATCTTCGTGGTGGGTATAGCGAAAACAGGTCGATATCTATTTATCTACTGGGTGTATCTTGGTTTGTTCTAAATTTTCGTAGAGTAAAACTCATCAAGATTAATTTGTCTGAATCAAGATTAACGGTGCTTTTGTTTTGCGCAAAGATGCTATAGAATACTCGCTCCCTTACCTGCAGGTCGTATTGTAATGGTGCAAACGAGCCGAACAGGTGTTCAAAAGAGGTTGTTATGCCTAAGATGAAAACTCGCCGTGGTGCAGCAAAACGCTTCAAAGCGACTGCTAACGGTTTTAAGCGTAAACAAGCGTTCAAACGCCACATTTTGACCAAAAAATCTGCTAAGCGTATTCGTCAATTGCGCGGCTGTGTAATGGTTCACGTAAGTGACGTTGCTTCAGTTCGTCGTATGTGCCCGTACATCTAAGGAGATTATAAATGGCTCGTGTAAAACGTGGTGTACAGGCTCATCGCCGTCACAAAAAAATTCTTGCTCGCGCTAAAGGTTACTATGGTGCTCGTTCACGCGTTTACCGCGTAGCGTTCCAAGCGGTAATCAAAGCAGGTCAATATGCTTACCGTGACCGTCGTCAAAAGAAACGTCAATTCCGTGCTTTATGGATTGCGCGTATCAATGCTGGTGCACGTCAAAATGGTTTGTCGTACAGCCGTATGATCGATGGCTTGAAAAAAGCTCAAGTGATCATCGACCGTCGCGTACTTGCTGACATCGCTATGCATGACGCAGTTGCATTTGCTGCTTTAGCTGAAAAAGCTAAAGGCGCATTAGCTGCTTAATCATCGTAGATGAGAAAAAGACCGCTTTTTAGCGGTCTTTTTTATTTTCATCGTTTACGACCAAATAAAGCCAAGAGATTAGTATGAATAAAATTATGGTCGTCGGTACAGCAGCATCTGGGAAAACAACCTTTGCACGTAAGTTGGCTGTTCAACTGCAAGTCGATCATATTGAACTTGATAATCTCTTTTGGTTGGATAACTGGATCGAGTCAGCTTCAATACAATTTCAAGAAAAATTTATAAATCGTGTTAGGTCTATGAATAAGGGCTTCGTGATTGATGGTAATTATTCCCTGATTCAAAATTTAATCTTAAGTGAGATCGACACTGTGATTTGGTTGGATTTTTCACTACGCGTAAATCTTTATCGTGTGATTAAGAGGTCGCTATACCGAGTGATTAGCCAAAAGAAAATATGGAAAAATTCTAACAATAGAGAACATTGGGCGAAATTGTTAAGTAAAGACTCAATAATATTGTGGGTAGTCCAAACACATGGGAAAAATAGATTTAAATATTTGCAGATGATGAATGCCACTCAATATCATCATATAAAGTGGCTACATTTTCATAAAACTGAACAATTAGATGAATTTTTAAAACATCACAGTCCAAAATAGTAAGCGCAGAAACAGATTATTGCAGTGACTAAAATGAGGGCAAATACATTTGATTTACCTGTTTTAGGTGTGGGTTGGTGAGAACTGGAATCATTGTTGAAAAATCGTTTTCCATGTTGAGTATGTGTTGAGGCTTCATCCAAAGGGGAGTGAATTTCGGGGCTTTTTAAATGAGCAGTTTTATAGTGATTTGCTACTTTAGTAATGAATTTTGCACTCAGGTCATCTAACTTTTGTTGAAATACCTTCAGTTGTTTTTCTTTCTCAAGAGATTCTTGATGATCTTGCTCCAAAAGTTTTCGTTTTTGAATATTTAAATGTTGTTCTAGATGCATGAAACGGACTAAGGTTTCATTGGCATAAGGTGCTGCATAATCTTGTGGGAGTAATGGTAAGGCAACTCCAATGTTGCAGGGCGATTGATCGTCAGTACCATAAAAGATTGCGCCACGCTCAACGGATTGCACGCCTTGTGCTAATGCGCGATCGAACAGCTCATTCTCTGTGTAGTGGTGAATATCATTCCAATTAGGTGCTTGAAGATCTGCCTCAACACGTTTGATATGTTGGGTGGATAGATCAAAACGCCAAAATGTTTCAATTCGTGCAGGGAGTGTTTGGTTGTTTGGTATGTCGAAGTCTTGTTCAGAACTATACCATTCGGCAAGTTCTTTACCACAGATCCATGCTGTTTTTACATTGCGGTGATGACTGACAATGAAATGGGGATATGGTAAAAGCTCAACATTTGGATTGGGATTTTTTTCATCGATTAATAAACTTGAGTTATGTAGGCTTAAGCGTGTGACACCCTGACGTTTTAAGCTTTCTAACCAAACTTGGAAATGTTGTGCCAATAAGTGTTGCGTATTTAAATCTCGAAAAAGGAAATGGTGCTGATTAAAAATCGCATGATTTTTCCAGTGTTGAAAACTTAAATCCTGACTTAAAAACTCATTGCCGTAAGTCACAAGTGTGAGCTGTTGTTTCCAAATTTGATCTAATGCCATGACATATCTTCTCAATGATCATTGCGCATATCTTAAACTTTTTATAAATGTAATTTCCAATTTAATTCCACATCCAATTTTAACACTTGCTGATCTTCATACGGAGCTATAAAAGCTGTTAGAATGCGCAGTTATATTATTTTTTATATTTGTTGCTTTGAGAGTTACTATGTCACTGGAAGCCCTGACCACTGAAGCGCTCGCTGCCATTGCAGCAGCTCAAGACCTTGCAACACTCGATCAGGTTCGAGTGCAATTTACGGGTAAGAAAAGCCAGCTTGCTGAACAATCGAAAGCACTGGGTAAAATGGATCCGGAAGAGCGTAAGGTTTTTGGTGCGCAGATTCATTCAGTTCGAGAAGCGATTAATGGCGCATTAACTGAGCGTCAAACTGCATTACAAAAAGCTGCACTAGAACAAAAATTAGCAAGTGAACAGATCGACATCACGTTGCCTGGTCGTGGACAACAGGTGGGCAGTATCCACCCAGTGACCCAAGTACAAGAGCGTATTTGTCAATTCTTCACGAAAGCAGGTTTTTCTGTTGCGACTGGTCCAGAGGTTGAAGATGACTATCACAACTTTGAGGCATTAAATATTCCTGGTCATCACCCTGCGCGTGCAATGCACGATACCTTTTACTTCGATGTAAACCATTTGCTTCGTACGCATACCTCTGGTGTACAGATTCGAACGATGGAAACACAGCAACCACCAATTCGTATTGTATGTCCAGGTCGTGTGTATCGCTGTGACTCAGACCAAACACATTCTCCGATGTTCCACCAGATTGAAGGTTTGTACGTTGCAGAAAATACGAGCTTTGCTGAGTTAAAAGGATTATTGGTTAATTTGCTGAATGAGTTCTTTGAAAAAGACTTGAAAGTACGTTTCCGCCCATCTTACTTCCCATTCACAGAACCAAGTGCTGAAGTCGACATCATGGATGAGCGAGGAAAATGGTTAGAAGTATTAGGTTGTGGCATGGTGCATCCAAATGTTCTTCGTTCAGCGGGTATTGATCCAGATAAGTACAAAGGCTTTGCATTTGGTTTAGGTGTTGAACGTTTTGCAATGCTTCGTTATGGCATAAACGACTTGCGTATGTTCTACCAAAATGATGTGCGTTTCTTACGCCAGTTTGCTTAAAACTTTTTATTAAATCCTCTCCTAACTTGAGGAATTCCACAGAATCATTTGGGGTTCTCTCCCTTAGCAAAGGGGGTTAGAGGGAGGATTCTAGAGATTTGAATTACAGGTTTTATATCAATGAAAATTAGCGAAAATTGGCTACGCACATGGGTTAACCCAGCCATCGATAGCGATACTTTATCTGACCAACTGACCATGCTTGGCCTTGAGGTAGATGATTTATCTCCTGCTGCAAAACCATTTACAGGTGTGGTTGTAGGTGAAGTACTTACGGTAGAACAGCACCCAGATGCAGATCGTTTACGTGTAACGACTGTCAACATTGGTGTGGGTGAACCATTACAAATCGTCTGTGGTGCACCTAATGTACGTGCAGGAATGAAAGCACCCGTAGCAACCATCGGTGCAGTATTGCCAGGTGATTTTAAAATCAAAAAAGGTAAGCTTCGTGGTGTTGAATCACAAGGTATGCTGTGCGGTGCATCTGAAATTGATTTAGAAGATAAAATCGACGGTCTACTCGAGCTTCCTGCGGACGCGCCAGTCGGTGTAAACGTACGTGAATATCTAGACCTTGATGACAACGTGATTGATATTAGTATCACACCAAACCGTGGTGACTGTTTCAGTATTCGTGGGATTGCACGTGAAATTGGTGTGATTAACCAACTTCCCGTGACTGCGCCTGAAATTAAAGAAGTGGCTGCAACGATTGCTGATGAAAAGAAGGTCGTTGTATCTACTGAAGGTTGCCCACGTTACTTAGGTCGTGTGATCAAAAACGTCAACACCAAAGCGCCAACTCCTGAATGGATGGAACGCGCACTGGCTCGTTCTGGTATCCGTCAGCACAGTATCTTAGTTGATATTACCAACTATGTATTGATGGAGTTCGGTCAACCGCTTCACGCATTTGATGGTGGTAAAGTTCAAGGTGCGGTACACGTTCGTCAAGCAACTGCAGGTGAAAAACTTGTTCTCTTGAATGAGCAAGAAGTTGAAATGCAAGACAACGTGATGGTGATTGCAGATGACGAAAAAGCATTAGCAATTGCGGGCATCATGGGTGGCTTGTCTTCATCGGTGACAGACGCAACGACTGAAATCTTCCTTGAATCAGCATTCTTTGCACCACTTCATATTGCGGGTCGTGCGCGTAGCTTCGGTTTACATACAGATGCGTCTCAGCGTTATGAGCGTGGAGTGGATTTCGAACTTCCAATGATCGCAATGCACCGTGCATCTCAGTTGATTTCTGAGCTTGCAGGTGGTGAATTTGGTCCAATTACGGTAGCAGAAAATCCAAGAGTATTGCCAACACGCGAAGCAATCGAGCTTGAGCAGGCGCAAGTTGATCAACTTCTTGGTTATAAAGTTGACTCTGACTTTATTACTGATGCGTTAACACGTCTAGGTTGTCAGGTAACAATTAAAGCACAAGGTCAATGGTCTGTCGTACCGCCATCACATCGTTATGATATGGCAATCTACCAAGACTTAATTGAAGAGGTTGCGCGTATTCATGGTTATGACAACATTCAAATCAGCTTGCCTGTGATTGATGTGAAACTTGCAAAATACCAAGATCAATTTGAAGTTGCACAATTACGTCAAACTTTGGTTGCACTTGGTTATCAAGAGGCAATCAGCTTTAGTTTTGCTGATCTAAAACTTGAAAAACAGTTAAATCCAAGTGTAAATCCTTTGGCATTGGCAAATCCAATTTCAAGTGATTTGGCTGTAATGCGTTCGACTTTACTTTCAAGCTTAATTCCTTGTGTCCAATACAACGTTAATCGTCAACAAAGTCGCGTACGCTTCTTTGAGCTTGGCTTACGTTTTGATTATCAAGAAGCCACCAGTATTCATGATCTTAAGCAAATACCTACACTTGCGATTGTGGCAACAGGTGCGAAGAATCAGGAATCTTGGCATGCTAAACCTCAGCCAATGGATTTCTTCGATTTTAAAGGTGAAATTGAGGCTGTATTGGCGGCTGGGCGAGTTCAAGTAGAATATGTGCGTTCAGAGCGTTCATGGTTACATCCAGGTCAATCTGCTGAAATTTTAGTGGACGGACAATCAATTGGTTATATTGGTCGTTTACATCCATCGCTTGAAGATGAGCTTGATCTCGCAACGACATGGGTAGCAGAACTCGATCAATCGTCTGTTTTGCAAACTTATGTATCTAATTTTACAGAATTATCACGATTTCCTTCAGTGAGACGTGATATTGCAGTTTTAATTAGTGATAAGATTAATGTTAGTGAAATTCAGCAACTTATCGAAAAAACTGGAGGAGAGTTACTTGATTCTTCTTGGTTATTCGATGTGTATACGGGTCAAGGTGTAGAAGAGGGTAAACGTTCATTGGCGTTTGCACTTTTATGGCAGCATCCGAGTCGCACGCTTGAGGATGCTGAAATTAAATCTGGTATGGATAATATTTTACAAGTGTTAGAAAACACTTACCAAGCGACATTGAGGGCCTCATGACAGCATTAACAAAAGCAGAAATGGCTGATCATTTGAGTGAGCTGACGAGTTTAAATCGTCGTGAAGCTAAACAAATGGTTGAGTTGTTTTTTGATGAAATTAGCCAGGCATTAATTGCAGGTGAACATGTCAAATTATCGGGTTTTGGTAATTTCGAACTGCGTGACAAGCGTCAGCGTCCAGGGCGTAATCCAAAAACAGGTGAGGAGATTCCTATTTCTGCTCGCCGTGTAGTGACCTTCCGTGCTGGTCAAAAGTTTAGACAGCGTGTAGGGACAGAGCAAGTCGATTAATCGCTTGATCAAATAACATTTAAAAACCTGAGCTCAGCTCAGGTTTTTTTATGCTCTTAACTTTATGCGTATTCATAAAATTCAGCGCATAAAAAAAGAGAACCAAAGGTTCTCTTTTTTTCGAATAATCTAAACTTTAGATTATTGAGCAGCAGAAGCAGCAGCAGTAGCGTCAGCAGCAGCGTCAGTAGCTTCAGCAGCAGCATCAGTAGCTTCAGCAGCAGCAGCGTCAGCTTGAGCAGCAACTTCAGAAGAAGCTTCAACAGCAGCAGCGTCAGCAGCTACAACAGCTTCAGAAGCAGCTTCTACAGCTTCAGATGCAGCAGCGTTTGCGTCAGCAGCAGCTTCTTCAGTTTTTTTAGCACAACCAACGAAAGCTAAAGTAGTAGCAACGGCAGCAGCAATAGCAATTTTTTTGAATAACATGGCATCACTCTCATTAAAATAAATTGAGACAAAAAACCCGGTTAGTCTGTTGTGTGCTTTTATTATTCCTAACGTTAGTAAGGTTAATAACGCATGGAGCAGCCTAACTGGTATGCCGACATGCTATCACTGAGTATTTTGAATTACTACTAGGCGAAATGAAAAAATGCTTAAAAAATGAAAAATTTGACCCTATTTTTAACAGAAAATTACAATCATTATTGCATTTTGAATTGGAGAAATACTAAGTAAATACTTAAAAAATAAAGGGAATTAAAATACAAGATGATAAAAATCACATACTTGCAAGAAAAGTTACATTCAAAAGTTAGTATTGTGTATTTATGTAAATGGTGTCAACCCAAATAAAAGGCCATCAAAAAATGATGGCCTTTTGCGTATTAGTTGGCAGCTTTGCGTTTCATTTGATCGAAGAAATCATCATTGGTCTTGGTTTCCTTCATGCGATCAAGTAAGAATTCCATCGCAGCAAGTTCGTCCATAGGATGGAGAAGCTTACGTAAAATCCAAACCTTACGTAGTTTATCTTCATCCATGAGGCGTTCCTCACGACGTGTACCAGATTTCTTGATATTCATCGCAGGGAATACACGTTTCTCAGCAATACGGCGATCAAGCGTAATCTCTTGGTTACCTGTACCTTTGAATTCTTCGTAGATGACTTCATCCATTTTACTGCCAGTTTCAATTAAAGCAGTAGAAATGATCGTAAGTGAACCACCTTCTTCGATATTACGTGCAGCACCGAAGAAACGTTTTGGACGTTCTAAAGCGTGGGCATCAACACCACCAGTTAAAACTTTACCTGATGATGGAATAACAGTGTTATATGCACGTGCTAAACGTGTAATTGAGTCAAGCAAAATAACAACGTCTTTTTTGTGTTCTACCAGACGTTTCGCTTTTTCAATCACCATTTCAGCGACTTGAACGTGACGTGCAGGTGATTCGTCAAATGTTGAAGCAACAACTTCACCACGAACGGTACGTTCCATTTCTGTTACTTCTTCTGGGCGCTCATCAATGAGAAGAACGATTAGGAAGCATTCAGGATTATTACGAACAATAGATTGAGCAATGTTTTGGATCAACATTGTCTTACCAGCTTTAGGTGGTGCAACAATAATTGAACGTTGACCTTTACCAATTGGAGCAACTAAATCGACAACACGCGCAGTTAAATCTTCAGTCGAACCATTTCCTAACTCCATCACTAATTGTTCAGTTGGGAATAAAGGCGTTAAGTTTTCGAAAAGAATCTTATTGCGAGAGTTTTCTGGCGTGTCGTAGTTAATTTGATTCACTTTTAAAAGTGCAAAATAACGTTCGCCTTCTTTTGGTGGACGAATCGTACCTGTAATCGTATCCCCAGTGCGCAAATTGAAGCGGCGAATTTGAGAAGGGCTGACATAAATGTCATCTGGACCCGCAAGGTAAGACCCTGCTGCAGAACGTAAAAAACCGAAACCATCAGACAGAATTTCAAGAACACCATCGCCGAAAATTTCTTCACCATTCATAGCATGGCGTTTCAAAATGGCAAAAATAATGTCTTGCTTACGGTTACGTGCCATTCCTTCAAGGCCCATGAACTCAGCAATTTTGATGAGTTCGCCTATCGGTTTTTTCTTGAGTTCAGTTAAGTTCATAAATGGTCGATTGAATTAAAAGGAAGTGTGGAACACAGATAGAATAGAAGCAAAAGACATCCGCAGTGCAAGAAAAGAGCAGCAATTGATTTGCACAATAACAAACTCAGAATCTAGTAAGTTCTTTCGAGGAGAAATGTGTAAACAATTTCTTTAGCCGAGCGGCGATCTTATGTTTTGTGTATTGTAAGAAACGAGGAGAAATTGTCCAAGTGTTTCTTGATCATGCAATATAAGTGAGATATGGCTCTTTGTCAATTTTACCGTCAAAAAAAGCGCCAAAAATTTGACGCTTTCAAGGCAATTAAAATTGAAAGAATTAGATATTTTCTTCAATAAAAGCTGCAAGTTTAGATTTAGGAGCTGCACCAACTTGTTGAGCAACAACTTCACCATTTTTGAACATCAATAAAGCTGGGATATTACGAATATTGTAATTTACAGCAGTTTGTTCGCATGAAGTTACGTCAACTTTTACGATTTTAACCTTACCTTCGTATTCAGTTGCTAAAACTTCAAGTACAGGAGCAATAGCTTTACATGGCGCACACCAGCCTGCCCAAAAATCAACAAGAACTGGCGTGTCAGAATTTAAAACGTCAGCTTCAAAATTAGCATCAGTTGTATTAACAATATTAGTAGACATGGAATTTGCTCCGAATAATTTTTTGAAAACGGTCTATCTATGTATATAAGTATTACATAGACCACTTTAACAAAGTAGGGGATAGGGTTTATTTTCGGACTAAATTCTGTAAATGTCTAATTGATGCTCACGATTTCCATGATCGGTGTAACACAATTGTCATATATGATGATTTTTTAAATAGTCGTTAAATTGACTAAATAAATGGCTTTTAAATTACAGTTATGTGAATTAATCTAGGCACAATTCTGGTTGAACTTAGCGCAACAATGTCTGATTTTTTGATTGATGAAGAACTCCTTGCAGCCATTGATATGGGCTCAAACAGCTTCCACTTGGCGATTGCTCGAGTTGATCATGGTGAGGTAAAAAAAGTCGCATCGATGTCTGAAAAGGTCCAATTGGCCGCAGGTTTAGATGAAAATAAAAATTTGACAGAAGCTGCTCAACAACGTGGTTTAGCATGCTTAGCTCGATTTGTAGGGCGCCTAAGTTCAGTCCAATCCAATCGCTTAAGAATTGTCGCCACCAATGCGTTGCGCCAAGCTAAAAATGGGCATGAATTCATTCAAAAAGCAGCTGAAATTCTGCCTAAACCTATTGAAATTATTGCTGGTCGTGAAGAAGCACGTTTAATTTATTTAGGTGTATCACATACTATGGCGAACAGCGGTCGCCGTTTGGTGATTGATATTGGTGGTGGCTCGACTGAGTTAATCATTGGTGAAGAGTTTGAGCCGATTCATACTGAATCCGTGCAAATGGGATGCGTTGCATTTACCAAGGCCTATTTTGCAGACGGCGATATTAATCCAAAAGCTTTCGATCGTGCGGTGACTGCTGCACGCAAAGAAATCTCGGGTATCGCGACAACTTATCGTGCGGCAGGATGGGATACTGTTGTTGGTTCAAGTGGAACCATTAAAGCCTGTCGTCAAATTGTGGTAAATATGGGCTGGAGCGATGATCAGGAAAACTTGACGCGTGAAGGCTTGGAAAAACTTAAAGATAAATTACTCAAATACAAACATATTTCAGACATGGAATTTGAAGGTCTTAAGGAAGATCGTCGTGCAGTCCTACCTGCGGGTATTGCGATTTTATACGCTGTATTTGAAGTTCTTCAAGTTGATAAACTGGTCTATTCAGATGGCGCCTTACGAGAAGGTGTAATGTATGATTTACTCGGGCGTTTCCAGCATGAAGATATTCGAGATCGTAGCGTACAAGCCTTGATGGGGCGTTATGGTGCTGATCAAAAACAAGCAGAACGTGTTGTTGAAACGGCTCAACAATTATTTGATAGCGTGGCAGGAACGCTTGGTCTAAATAATGACGATAGTGATTTGCTACGTCGAGCAGCTTATCTTCATGAAATTGGTTTAGCCATTAGTCATAGTGGTTATCATCGTCATGGCGCATATTTGCTTCAGCATTCTGACATTGCTGGTTTTTCACAAATTGATCAAAATCATTTGTCACATTTGGTCGCTCATCATCGCCGTAAATTGCGTGCTGAAGCAAAAAATGATGTGACGAAAGTCGGTGGAATTAAACTTGTCTATCTATGTTTGCTCCTTCGTCTCGCAATTTTGCTGAATCACAGCCGAAGCGATGAGATGCTTCCTGCCATTGAATTAAAGATATTAGATGAGCAACAATGGCAACTGAAAGTTTCTGGTGATGCAAAACAATGGCCTTTGTTGGTTGCAGAGCTGCATGATGAGCAGGTGCAATTTAAACATTGGGATATCGTTTTGAATATTCAGTCGGAACAATTTATTGGCTAACAAAAGCTGATAAACGAATTTTATTAGTTAACTACGTTATAGTTAATTTAGGGATATTCATCGACTTATGAAAAATAAAGCTGCTCAATCTAAAGCATGGAAAACGGTTCAAATTGCGCGTCATCCAGATCGCCCACAATTTTTAGATTATGTGAGCGAAATTTTTACAGAATTTGATGCACTTCATGGTGACCGTTTATATGGTGATGATGGTGCAATGGTTGGCGGTTTAGCGCGTTTTAATGGTCAGGCTGTGATGGTGGTTGGTCAACATCGTGGTCGTAGTACACGTGAAAAGTTACAGCATAATTTTGGGATGAGTAATCCAGAAGGCTATCGCAAGTCTCAGCGTTTACTTGATATGGCTGAACGCTTTAATCTTCCAGTTTTCACATTTATTGACACCATGGGTGCATACCCTGGTGTTGGTGCTGAAGAGCGTGGACAAGCAGAAGCAATTGCTACGAGCCTAGCTCAGCTCTCAAGTTTAAAAGTACCTGTCATCGCGACTGTTCTAGGCGAGGGTGGTTCTGGCGGCGCATTAGGCATTGGCGTTGCAGATCGTGTGATTATGCTCTCTCACAGTATTTACTCTGTGATTTCACCTGAAGGTTGTGCCTCAATTCTTTGGAAAACTGCTGAAAAAGCAGAGCAAGCGAGTGAAGCACTTGCACTCACTGCAGATAAACTGAAAGAACTTGGTATTGTTGAGTATGTTGTAGATGAAGGTGAGGGTGCTCATCTTCAGCCAGACGTAGTCATGGATAAATTAAAACATGTGTTACAAGCTGCACTTGATGAGCTTGTTCCAATGGATGCAAATGCAAGATGCGAAGCACGTTACCAACGTTTAATGAAGTTTGGCAGCGACAATTCAGGTCTAGCTTCTTAAAACAAATTGCCAAATTTGGTGATGAACACACGTTCTTAGTGGGATGTAGTGGCGGCATGGATTCCATGCTGTTGCTGTATCTCATGTCTCAATTAATTCCCCAAAAAATCCGTGCGATTAATATTAACCACCAGTTGCAATCTGCAAATCAGGAATGGGCTGAATTCGTCCATCAATTTTGTATAGCAGCGCACATCCCTGTGGTTCTCGAGACAGTTCAAGTTGCTGAAGGGAATTTGGAACAGCAAGCTCGAGCAGCACGTTATCAGGCTTTTAAACATCATTTATCCGACACAGATATTTTAGTACTGGCACATCATCAGCAGGATCAAGCTGAGACCGTATTATTACGTTTGTTCTCTGGTGCTGGAATACAGGGGTTGTCCGCGATGAAATTAGTTGATTCGCGTGAAGACATCATTATTTGGCGACCATTATTGAATCTAAGTCGTGAGCAGATTTGCCAATGGGTAGAACAACTCAAATTGCCCTACGTGGATGACCCTACCAATTTTGATACGCATTATGATCGAGCTTGGTGCCGTCATGAGCTTTGGAATATTTTGCAAAGCCGATTCCCTAAAATGCAACAGGCGATTGTGAGAACTAGTGTGCTGATGCAAGATGCGGATGAAATTTTGCAAGAGGTTTTACAGCAAGATTTGGCGTTCTGTGGCGATGATGATCATCTAGATTTACGACAACTCAATCAATTAAGTTTAGCAAGAAGAAGACAACTTTTATCCAATTGGATGAAAGGTAAGGATCAATACCGTCCTGCATTTGAGATGGTAGAGCGGTTGACTGAAGAAGTTATTTTGGCGAAACCTGATGCACAAGCAGCATTGCATTGGAATGGACAATATTATGTTCGTTTCCAAAACATCTTATATCGAGTTGCTAAGGATGAATACTTAGCAGAATCGAATACAACTGATTCAGAAATAAAATTTGAAATCCAGCAAATTGTAAATTTAGCTTCGGGTCAATTTAAGATCTGCCAACATCAGGAAGAGTATGGTCTGCGTATAGAACTTTTAAATCAGCCTTTGACATTGCATTATCGTCAAGGTGGGGAAAAAGTCCATTTGCATGGACGTGTGGGGAAATGGCCATTAAAAAAAGCAATTCAAGAGGCACACATTTTTCCATGGAAGCGTCATACTATTCAAATTTTAAGCTTAGATAATGTTATGCTTGGTGTTTTCACGCCAAAAGGGTTTTGGCTGGCTGAATCAGAGTATTGTGAAGTCGGTGGTTGGCAGCCAAAGTTAGTTTCATCGCTATAAAATCAAGGTTGAGAGTCGTTCATGAGTGTTGCGTTAAACTGTAATATTTGTTTCATTGGTGGTGGTAATATGGCTCAAGCCCTAATTGGAGGGTTGATTAGTCGTGGTTTACCAACAACGCGTATTACAGTTTCCGATCCTGTAGAACGTGTGAGAGAGTTATTAAAAGAAAAAGAAATTCAAGTTACAGACAATAATGAAGACGCGATCCAAAATGCTGATGTTGTTGTTCTGGCGGTGAAACCACAAGTACTCGCACAAGTTCTTAAACCGTTAAAAGATAAATTTGAGAATAAGTTAATTGTTTCGATAGTAGCAGGAGCTGAAATTGCAACGATTGCTGCATTAACGGGGACGGATTTTATCGTTCGTGTCATGCCTAATACACCTGCATTGGTTCAAACAGGTGCCCATGGTTTATATGCTCATGACGTTGTTGACCAAGCAAAGCGTGAATTGGCAAGTCAGATTTTAGCTGCAACAGGCTTAACACTTTGGGTAAACTCAGAAGAGCAAATTGATGCAGTAACTGCGGTATCGGGGTCAGGTCCAGCGTACTTTTTCTATATGATGGAAAGTATGATTCGTGCTGGGAAAAATTTAGGCTTGGATGAGAAAACTGCAACAGCATTAACGCTACAAACAGCTCTCGGTGCTGCACAAATGGCGATCACCAGTTCTAATACGCCATCTGAACTGCGTAGAAATGTGACATCACCAAATGGTACAACTCAAGCGGCCTTGGAAGTTTTTGATCGAGCGCAAATTTCACAGAATATTCAAGCTGCTCTTGCGGCTGCAAAAAAACGCAGTCAGGAGCTCGCTCAGGAATTAAGTGATAGTTCTAAATAACTAAATTTTAGGAAAATTGAAGTATGGGTGCGAACTCTGCGCTATTTTTTGACATTATCATTAATGTTGCGATTTTATTGGTATTTTTCCGTTTTTTAATGCAATTGGCTGCAGTCAGTCCATATAACCCTGTTGTGCTATCGACAGTGAAAGCAACTAAAATTGTAGATGTGTTTGGACGAATCTTGCCAACTGTGGCACAGGGGCGTGTAAATCTAGCAGCTTTAGTGCTGATCGTGTTGTTGTATTTTCTTAAGGTATTTGGTTATAAATATTTAAATGCCTTACCAACAGGCGATGCATTGTACTTTATTGGTTCAACAGTACTTTCAATGTTGCAGGCATTAATTTCAATTCTTAAATATTTACTGTTCGCTTACATCATATGTAGTTGGATTTTGATGTTTTCACAAACACGTTCACCCTATATTGAAGTGATTCAAGAATTAGCTGAACCGATGTTGGCACCATTCCGTAAAGTAATGCCAAATTTAGGGATGATTGATCTTTCTCCAATCCTTGCATTCTTTACACTTTATATTGCTGAAATCATGTTGAAATCAATTGGTTAAATCTAAATTGTGGATTTAAACAATTTCATAAAAAAGGACTCATTTGAGTCCTTTTTTACAATCTAAGAATCTTAGAAATTAGTGCGCTTCGCCCCAGTTTTTCCCTTTGCCGACTTCAACAACAAGTGGCACAGAGAGTTGAACAACACCTTGCATTGCATCTGCGATTTTAATAGCGATCTCGTCAGCGATCGCTTCATCTACCTCAAACACTAATTCATCGTGAACTTGCAATAATAATTTGGCCTGATCTTTAGGTAGAATTTTATCTACTTCGATCATTGCCATTTTGATAATCTCCGCAGCAGAACCTTGAAGAGGCGCATTAATTGCAGCGCGTTCAGCTGCCTTTCGAATCATCATATTGCGTGCATCGATATCTGGGGTGTATAAGCGTCGTCCTGTAATGGTTTCAACAAAGCCTTGTTCTAATGCGACTTGTCGTGTGCGTTGCATATATTCATAAATGCCAGGATAGCGATGGAAATATTGTTTAATGTAATTTTGAGATTCTTCGCGTGTGAATCCCAACTGACGTGTTAAACCAAACTCAGACATGCCATAAAGTAATCCAAAGTTGACTGCCTTGGCTTGGCGACGTTGATCATTGGTTACATCATCCAAAGCAATATTTAATACTTCTGCAGCAGTACGGCGATGAACATCTTGGCCGTGATTAAACGCGTCAACTAAAGCCTCATCTTGTGAAAAATGTGCCATAAGACGTAGTTCAATTTGTGAGTAATCGGCAGCAAGTAAAACCCGACCTTCAGGTGCAACAAAAGCTTTTCGGATTTGACGACCGATCTCTTCACGAATTGGAATATTCTGAAGATTAGGATCAGTTGAAGATAATCGTCCAGTTGCGGTTAAAGCTTGATGGTAGCTGGTATGAACACGATGACTTTCGTTATTGGCTTGTTTGATTAAACCGTCAGTATAGGTACTTTTTAATTTAGACAAGCCACGATATTCTAAAATAAGTGAAGCGATCGGGTGATCAATTTTCTCAAGAATGCTTTCGCTGGTACTGTATTGACCTGTTGAAGTTTTCTTACCACCTTTTAAACCTAACTTATCAAAAAGAATATCACCCACCTGCTTAGGTGAGCTGACATTAAAAGGTTGACCCGCGATTTCGATAATCTGATTTTCTAACTCTAGAATTGTATTAGAAAATTCTTGACCCAATTGATCGAGGAAACTCAAATCGAGCTGAATTCCATTTTCTTCCATCGTCGTCAGAACTGCAGCTGTCGGCATTTCGATTTGATGAAGAATATTGAGAAGCTCTGGGATTTCTTTAAGCTTACGCTCCAATACCTCATACAAACGATAGGTTACATGGGCATCTTCAGCGGCATAATGCGCTGCTGTTTCGATTTCAATTTGATTAAAGGTTTTTTGTTTAGCACCTTTGCCCGCCACTTGTTCGTAAGTGGTGGTTAAGTGGCTAAGATAAACGCGCGCAACGTCATCCATACCATGGCGCGTCGCCACAGCATTGAGCACGTACGAGGCAAGCATGGTGTCAAAGTACCAGCCTTGTAAATGAATTCCATGATTTTCGAGAATATGAGCATCATATTTTAAATGATGACCAATCTTCTCAATCTCAGCGTTTTCTAAAATTGGTTTGATTTGCGCAAGAATAGCGTCGCGATCCAATTGCTCTGGAGCACCTTCATAATCGTGAGCAAGCGGAACGTAATATGCATCTTGGGCATCAAATGCCACAGAGAATCCTACCATCTCTGCAACACGATAATCTAAACTTGTGGTTTCAGTATCGAAAGCAAAGCGTTTCTCAGTAGCCAATCTTTGAAAGAGTTTTTCCCAATCCGCTGGTGTTAAAACGGTATGGTAAGTTGCCTCGCCAAGCTGATCATCTACACTAGTCTGAACCGCTTGGTCTTCGATTTTCGACGTTGCAGTACTCGGTTTTGCGACAACTTGACTCAATTGTTTATACGCAGCACTATTTGGATTGTTGGGATGATCTAAAGACTGCAGTTGATTTCTAAACTCAAGTTCGGTGTAAAGCTGACGTAACTCTGCAACATTTGGATCTCGGAGTTTAAGATCATCATAGGTCAGATTCATGTCTAAGTCACAAACAATACTTGCTAGCTGATGATCTAGCGCAATACCATCTGCATTGTCTTTAATATTTTGGCCTACTTTGCCTTTAATTTTATCTACATTTTCAAGAATGCCGCCAATTGAACCATATTCATTCAGCAGTTTAGCCGCAGTCTTTGCCCCGATACCAGGAACGCCCATGATGCCGTCAGAGGCATCTCCCATGAGGGTTAAATAATCAATAATTTGGTTCGGCCAAACACCAAACTTTTCAAAAACGCCATTCACATCCATGGGCTTGTCTTTAAAACTGTCTTCAAGTGTCACTTTGTCCGTGACCAATTGAGCCATGTCTTTATCGCCTGTGGAAATCAAGACTTGATAGCCTTCTTTTTCTGCACGTTTTGCCAGCGTACCGATGATATCATCGGCTTCCGCACCAGGTATGGCATGGAGTGGGATACCTAAAGCACGAATTAAATTATGTAAATACGGAATTTGTTGAGCGAGTTCGTCAGGCATGCTCGGTCGATCCCCTTTATATATTGGGGAAAGTTGATGACGGAAAGTTGGTTCAGGTGTGTCAAAAATGACAGCCATGTGTGTAGGTTGAACACGACGCATTAACTTTTGGATAGCAGAAATAGCTCCGCGAATTGCGTTGGTTTGTAAACCTGTTGACGTCGTTAGCGGTGGTAGTGCGTGATAAGCACGAAATAAAAAATATGACCCATCGACCAAGACAAATGGTGGCATTGAAACGTTCCTAATCCAATTAACTTTTTCATTGTACGTGATTTTCAGCAGTTGCGCTGATACAAGATTTGCAATCAAGTGTACAGAATATGCGATGAAAAACGCAAAATGCTAATTCTTGCTGAGGTATCATCAATCTAGCTAAAAAGGAATGATGTGTATGCTGAAGCAATATAGTGAAATAAAAATGATTTGGTTGATGCTACTCATCATAGTAGCGATCAGTACTTGGGTTCTAGCGTTGCCGATCATTACGTTTTTATGTGTTGCTGCATTCCTCATAAGTGTTATGCAATATGCCCATCATATTGAAAAACCGCTTACCAACATTGAGCAACAGACTCATTATTCGAAACAGAATACATCACGATTGCCCTTATATATTTCGTCATTTCTTGCACTAATTGGCAGCTTGTTCGATTGGACATGGTTGGTTGGATTAGGTTTAACACTCTGGATTTATTTTTTTCTAAACTGGTTGCGACAACTTGAGGGTCGATTAATTCAAATCGGTGCTTTGCAGGAAAAGCTAATAAAACTAGATCGAGACGATCAGACCAGCACCACAAGTATTTTACAAGATTCAGAGGGAATCCAGACAAATCAGCAGCATGATTTGGGTTTTGGGATGCAAATCAGACGATGGATCTTTCATGGTAATCCTGTTCTCAAAGTTGCGATTACCGTCCTAGTGATTGGGGTCGTCTTATTATTGAGATATATGGTTGAACATTGGACCTTAAGTCTTTCAATCAAACTTTTGGCTGTTGCTGTCATCGCCGTCATATGTGTTGCCTTTGGTTATCATATACAGAAAAAAAACCGCGGCTTTGGTCTTGCTTTACAAGGACTGGGTTTTGCGGGATTGTTATTAAGTATTCTATTTGCTTATCACGATGATCTGTTAAATCTCATTAATACGATTACGCTTTACAGCTTGAGCATGCTGTCGTTGGTCATACTGATTTTAAAACAGCGGTCAGTGGAGCTTTCCCAGATGGGAGTTTTAGTTGCTTATATTGCACCGTTCACATTACCTCATGCAGATTTTTCCTCAGCTCAATTACTGTCTTATTATCTAGCGGTCAATAGTGTTGTAGGTGTAATTTGTACATTACATCCATGGAAAATACTCACTCAAATAGCGTTGCTGCTCATTGTTGTTATCGGTGGTGGTTATGCCTTTTTGAATGGCGGTGTTGCAGAGAGATTCGTTTTATCCTGTCTAGTTATTGCACATGCGAGTGTATTTATTTGGTTGGGTTTCAGATTTAACCAGCTCGCTACACATCAAAATCAGGCTCATTTAGGTCAGCGTATTATTGACTCCGCATTGATTTATGTCAGTCCCTTGGTCGCATATGCATTTTTACATCTCATGTATTTAGATCAAACATCGGTTCAAATTGCCTTGTGTTTGGGTTTTGCATTGACTCACTTTGCGATTTTTAAAGTTGTGCAGCACGCAAAATTTGATACGGCGATTAAACAAAATTATTTAATGTTAGGTTTTATTTTTCTAAGTTTTATCCCGCCGATCTTGATTCCACAAGCATGGAGTGTGATCGGGTGGATCATTGAAGGACTGCTTATTTTAATGTGGGGCTTGCATCGTGAGTTTAGGGTAGGGCGAACATTAGGTTATGAGTTGTTAGCAGTTGGATTATTTTCGTATTTATACTATTTGATCGAGTTAGCATCAATTCCAAATATCATCCCATGGTTACTAGGTCTAAGTTATATCCTTGCGATTGCGGTCTCCAATGTTGTTATGCGTTATCAAAAACAGCTGACACTGTCAGATAAAATTTTCCTGTCTATTTTTTCTTTTTTTGCGAGTCTTTTACTGCTTTATCAAGGTGTGGAAACTTTTAGTGAACCGATGAGATTAATCTACACACTTGCATTCACAACTGCGATTTATTTTGCTGCTAATTTAGTCTTACAACCGCGCCAAGTAGTCTCATGGTCATGGTTATTACCAAAATGGTTGGGGCTGATTCCTATTGTAGTGTTCGCAGTTATTATGCTGATCGATCAATACACTCAAGGAGTCATCGTCTGGCAGTCATTTGGTGCGCAAGGCTTGTTTATCTTGGCTTGTTTGGGCCTGAGCTATCTGTGGTTAAAACCCATTTCAAATGCTCAGTATGAGAATGAATGGATCGCCTTTGGTGGACTCGCTTCTTTAGCTTGTGCCAGCGTGGGTGTAGTTTCAATGTCACCTATGATGGGAGCTGTCCTTTTACCGTTGATACTTTATGGCTATAGTATTTTTAAAACAACAGACTTGAATAAGCTTTGGTTAACAAAGACCAGCCTCATTTTATTGTTGTGCTGGATTGTCAGCTCACAAATTTGGGTGGTAGAACCTTTTTGGAAATATTTTATCCCAATCTTAAATCCTATTGATGTCGTCAGTCTGGCTGGTTTGTGGGTTCTTATTCAGGTGCTTCGCAGTCAAATCAGAATGGGGCTAGAGCGAACACTTGGCGCATTCTTGATCTTACTCGCTGTGCTATGGGTAAGTAGTTATGTACTTCTTAGAGCCTTACATTTTTATTTTGCTACACCTTATAACCAGTGGATCATTTGGCAAGATTCTGCAGTGCAATTGGCGTTGACATTATTGTGGGTGGTCATGGCATTCATTGTGATGAAATATGCCGCTGTCATCCATAATCGAGTGGTATGGATGTTTGGTGCAAGTATTTTGGCGATCGTGACTTTTAAATTGGTATTGTTAGATTTATCCCATATCGGCACTCTAAGTCGAGTTTTATCATTTTTAGGCGCGGGAGGTTTGATGCTGATTATTGCGTACATCGCCCCAGCGCCAGAGCAAAATCGAGTAGAAGAGACTAATGCTTGATCCTGAGATCAAGCATTAACCTTAATTCATTATAATTTAGGCTCTCTTTTGATTTCCTTAGCATTGGCGTATTGGTCTATTTCCTCATCTGTTAACGAGGGTTGTGGAGGGCGATCAACAAAACCCATTTTAGGTACAGGAATTTCAATATGGTGATCAACAAAACCGTTTCGAATCCGCTCTTGCATTTCATCACGCACTTTTAAAAAGTTTTCCTGTTGGCACCAAATGGCGAATAACAATTCGATTGAAGATTCACGGAATGCGGTTACCGTTACAGCAGGTTTGGGATCTGCTAACACTAAAGGATAGCTGTTGGCCACTTTTAATAAAACTTCTCGTACTTTAATGATGTCTTCATGAAAGTTGATTGCAAGTGTAATGGGGATGCGCCGTATCGGGAATTTAGAAAGGTTGTGTACGGGAGCACGAATTAATTGCTCATTAGGTAAACGGACATAGACATTATCTTGAGTCAGTAATTTGACAGACAGTAAATCAATGGAGATCACTTCACCTTCGATGGTATGTCCACGAATTAACGTAATTTGAATGGTGTCACCAATTTCAAAAGAACCTTCACCAATCAAGAATAAACCGCTGATCAAGTTCGTCGCAGAGGTTTGAGATGCAAAACCCAGCGCTACGGTCAAAATACCAGCGGCACCTAGAAATACACTTAATTTAAAACCTGCTTCTTTTAAACTCGCCATCACAAAGATGAGGAAAATAAAATAAAAAATACCGCGCCGCCATACCAAACGCTGATGAGCATTAAATTTGGCGCCGATCGTTCTCACAAAAGTATTGGAAACGACTCGAGCAAAAAGGAATCCAATAAAGCAAAGCACAATCGCAATAATAATTTCAGTTAGGCGATCCGTATTGATATTGGTAAATATACTTTTGAGGCTATCAGCAATGGTGCCGGTAAGACTATCTGCCATATGCCCCCCCTTAGAAGAATGAATCAAACATGTTAAATAAAGTACTACCTGGGGCACGTGCTGGATTGACATAAATAACATCACCAGCCAATGGTGGGGTGCGATTTTCAATACGAATACGTGCTGGTCGATCCATCCCTTCGTGAATGACTTTAATTTGTGACGTCCATAATCGCTCTGTACTTTCACTATAAAACAAAGGTAGGGCAGGAACAGGTACATTCATTCGATCGAAACGGAGTTGATGTCCACTGACATTGTGAAAGTCAATTGGAGTGACTGCACGAAATGCACGTGGACGAAGTTGTTTGAGTTCTGTTCGACCATCAACTGAAGTGGCGTAACACATTTCACCACTGCGTTGATCAGGTCCGAACCATGTATCTTTAGGCATAATGACCGGTATATCGAATAATGGGGTCTTTTGACTTTCGACATAACCTGAAAGCCACAGAGGGGTACTAATATAAAGCGTGCCACGTTGACCAGCTGGAATGTATATTGGGTCTACAGGACGGATCACCACAGATCGATCTGCAAGACGTGGTATCAATTGAATTTTAGGGTGAGTTTCCCTGAACATGTAACGTTCAACATGTACTGGACGAGGAAATGAAAAATGGGGGTCATCCATTTCCTGCCACTTTTGTTCGTAGTCGTATTGAATTTGAGGACGGTAGTACTCCATGCGCCATTCTTGTAAGCCACGAGTGAGTCGAAAGAGCAATGAACCAAATTGCCAAGCACGCACTTGATTGAGTTCAAAATGCTGCTCACCCCACCATCTTAAAGTCGAAGGGTTTTGCTCAAGTTTCTGATCTAGAGACAATAGGGAATATCCTTAAGTAAATTCATTAAAAAAACTGTCTTCACGCTGTCAAATGCTTAGAGTACACTCGAGGTAATTTTAATCATGATTATCATCCCTTATGCAAGTACTTAAACAAATACAAATACCGTATAGTTTTGCAAAAAAGCATGGCGTTTTGTTGCGTTATGAAGGGGATCAAGTTTTTATTGTCCGTCGTCAAGATACTGCTTTGGTTGCTTTGCAAGAAGCACGCCGTTACGTGGGGCGTACAGCCCAATATCAATTGGCGACTGAACAAGATTTTAGTCAGTTACTCAGTTCAAGTTATGCTGGCGAGACAGGCGAGTCTCAGCAAGTGGCTGCTGGTTTAGAAGATCATCCTGACTTGTTAAGTTTAGCCGATCAAGTACCTGAAGCAGAAGATCTGATGGATCAGGAAGACGATGCTCCGATTGTTAGATTGATTAACGCATTATTGTCCGAAGCCATTCGAGTGAGTGCATCAGATATACATATTGAAGCTTTTGAAAAAAAGTTATCGGTTCGTTTACGTGTTGATGGGCAACTTCGAGAAATCGTGCAACCACGTCGTGAACTTGCCCCATTGTTAGTTTCACGTATTAAAGTAATGGCAAAACTTGATATTGCTGAAAAGCGAATTCCTCAGGATGGTCGTATCTCTTTACGACTGGCAGGTCGTGAGGTGGATGTCCGTGTTTCGACTTTACCCTCTTCACATGGTGAGCGCGTAGTAATGCGTCTTTTAGACAAGCAAGCAGGTCGTTTAAATATGACCCATTTGGGTCTGATGAAAGATGATTACGAGCGATTAACCCAATTAGTGCATCGTCCTCACGGTATCATTCTCGTGACCGGACCGACAGGTTCTGGTAAAACTACGACACTTTATGCTGCACTCTCGGATTTAAATGACGGATCTAAGAATATTTTGACCGCGGAAGATCCAATTGAATATCAACTTGAAGGTATTGGACAAACTCAGGTTAACACTAAAGTGGATATGACATTTGCGCGTGCATTGAAAGCGATGCTTCGTCAAGATCCCGATGTGGTGATGGTGGGGGAAATTCGAGATTTAGAAACTGCAGAAATTGCTGTGCAAGCATCTTTGACGGGTCACTTGGTATTGTCGACGTTGCATACCAATACTGCGATTGGTGCAGTGACGCGTTTAAAAGACATGGGAATTGAGCCATTTCTTCTGTCGAGTTCTTTAATTGGTGTGATTGCGCAACGATTGGTTCGTACTTTGTGTTCGCATTGTCATAGTTGGCGTGCCGCGGATGACTTTGAAAAAGAAATTTTTAAGAATGTCCATGATGGTATTGCGCTCAATCTGCCTCAACCAGAGGGGTGTGAACATTGTGCGCATACAGGTTTTAGTGGTCGTACCGCCATTTATGAAATCGTCCCTGTTGATGATGGAATGCGCCGTCTGATTCACGGGAATGCTGCAGAGTTTGAAGTTGAAAACTATGCTCGCCAGCAGTCAGGTTCGATACGTGATGATGGATTACGAAAGGTGCTTGAAGGTAAGAGTACATTAGAGGAAGTACTTCGAGTAACAAACGAAGCGGCGGAGTGATTCAGAGATTATTTAATAATTCTCGATAAAACGAAGAAGCGCTGATTTGAAATTAAGCCCGAAAGCTGAGGATTCAACAAAAGAGCCCAATCGGAGATGAAAGGGCTTCTTTTATATGGTTAAACAACTGATTTTAAATGGGTTCTAACATGAACTTAACCTACAACGCTAAAAAAGCTGAGATGCAATATGCATATCAGCGTGATTTTTAGGATTGAAACAACTGGATCAAACAATCACATTCAAGGTCACATCAATATTGCCACGTGTTGCATTTGAATATGGACAAACGATATGAGCAGCATCTACTAGCTTTTGAGCTTGCTCTTTATCCAAGCCTTCCAGATGAATATTTAAAGTGGCTGCTATTCCAAAACCAGTTGGAATAGGACCAATACTCACTTCACCTTCAATATAAGCATCTGGTGTGATTTTCAATTTATCGCGGTTGGCAACAAATTTCATCGCACCTAAGAAACATGCAGAATAACCAGCAGCAAATAATTGCTCTGGATTTGTTCCACCACCGGGACCACCCATTTCTTTTGGTACAGCGAGCTGAACATCTAAAATTTGATCTGATGATGTAGCACGACCATCACGCCCACCAGTAGCTTTTGCATGTGCGGTATAAACAACTTTTTCTAATGACATGATTCCTTCCAGATAGAGTATAGGTGAATATCTATACTCTCTGATTTAAAAGGAATGATAAGCGGTAATTTTGTAAAGCTTGGTATTCAATTTTTTATGTGTGAGCAGGTCAAAGCTGAATAAGTTTACGATGCTGAATTAATGGCATCGATTCTCTAATTTTTTTCTGTTCATCGATGTCAAACGGAACTGTAATCATTTGAGCACCTTCTTCAGAGATGATATCTAACAATTGACCACGAGAATTCGCAGCACCAGAGTGACCCCAGGTTTGTCTTTTTTCACCGTGCCACCCTTGTTGAGCTGAGCCTAAAACTTGGCATTGACTATCCATGGCACGAGCTTGCAAAAGTAATTGCCAGTGCATTTGACCTGTCGTGTAAGTAAAAGCAGAAGGTGCTGTTAAAATATTTGCGCCTTGTGCGCGCAGCTTTAAAGCAAGTTCAGGAAAACGAAGGTCATAGCAGACCATTAAACCAATATTGCCAAATGGAGTTTTAGCAATGACGGTTTGATCACCTGGTTCAAAAAACTTAGATTCTTGATATCCACCTACCGCATCACCGACTTGAACATCGAATAAATGAATCTTGTCATAACGTGCTTCTGTCTTTTCAGGGCTAATACAAAGACTGGTTGTTCTGACACGACCATCTGGCACAATGGTGCCGTCTGGGCGAAAAGGACAGGGGAGTGTCCCAGCAACAATCCACATTTGATATTGATGAGCAAGCTGTTCTAAACGAGATTGTATTTCTTCAAATCGTTCAGCAGTCTCACGCTGTTTGCCTGCCGCAAAACAAACGAAATTCTCCGGGAAAACGATCAAGGAGCAGCCTTGATCCTTACTTTTTGCTAACAATGATTCAATGACTTGAAAGTTATTTTCAATATCATTTTGGGAGTTCATTTGGGTGACAGAAAGTAAGGTTGTCATGAGGTTCTCCTTAAGCGCTCAGTATGCTTAAGAGAATATCAGATGCTGTGATCGATGGTATCTTGTTGTTGTTCTAATTGCTTAACCAAAGGCTCGAACATATTTTGGTTATCAGCATTTAATTTCATTAATGTACGATGAGCATCTAATACAGTTGAAAGCATTGCATTATGTGTGATGTGTTCGTCCAATAAAGCGCGCGTGCACACATTCGGATCTCCGCAATAGTTTAAAATTACGAAAACCTGACCAAGACCCATACTGTTCGCAAGTGTAGTGATATCTGGGTTAGTAGATAACATAACAGCTTGAACTTGATGCACTTGTTTGAGCTTTAATCCTAGTTTTGCGAGGATTCCAAGCACAGTACTGTCTATGAATGTAGTTTGGGTTAAATCAACAATTGCGCCTACGACGTTTTGTTGTTGTTCAATCCGAGATAATAATTTATCAAGGCTTATACAAGATTGAGCGCGCACTTCTCCAATGAGTTTGAAAATGTGCGTACCATCCAAGCTTGCATATTCAACATGACCTGTTGACATATAAATGCCATTTGCAGAAAGGATGCTAAAATTATCACATAGCGCAAGTCGATACTCAAGTAGTCTTCAGTCGTAGATCGATTTATAAACAGCTACACTATTGATTATTAACTTAATTTAGGCGTTGGAAGCTGAGTATTGCAATATCATCTGCAACATGTTCAGGAACTTCGAATGATTGATTTTGCAAGTGATAGACCAATTGTGTGAATTGTTCATTCAATCCACCATCAAAAGGTTCAAGTGCACCATCTGAGCAAATAATAAAACGAGCTCCACGATTCAACGTACATTCAAACTCTTCAATTTCGAGATCTTCAGTAAGACCTAAGGGAAAGCTGCTGGTGTTGAGGATGCGAGCATCCTGATTAGGTTCAAAGATAATTGCTGGAGGGTAATGCCCTGCGCTTGACCACTTAAGCTGGTGGGTCTCTAGATTCAATGTGCCTGCAATCATTGTAATATGCTTTTCGATGTTCTCTTGTAAAAGCATGCCATTAAGTTTTTTGAGGAGTTCTCGTGGGGTTTTCGATCTACCGTGAAATGCAGCCATCCAAGAGGTAAGAAGTGAGCTTGTTACACCATGTCCAGAAACATCAGCGAGATAAAATAAGATTTCACGATCACTGAGTTTCCAATAATCATACCAATCACCAGATAAGTAAGCTGACGGTTGAAATAAAGTCTCGACTTTATAATTAAGTAGGTCGATTGGGTTGGGTAATAGTTTTTTTTGTAATTCGGCTGCGGAGGGCAGGTCGCGGCTGTCCTGATTACGTTTGTATTTTGCTTCAATTTTAGCAATCGATTTTGCGAGGTCTTTTGGAAGACGATCCCAAATCCAGCCAGCGAGTGCACCAAGTTCCCATGCTTGCGAGAGTTGAAGTCCCTCATCTGCATGACCTATCACGATCGTAGGGAGGGTCCATTTATATTGCAGAAAATCATTCACATCACTAATGGCAATGATGGTTGAATCGTAAAGATGAAGATCATCTATATGAATCATTTGTAAACTCGGCAGAGCCTCTAGAACGCTATCTAGAAGATGGATGTCACGAGTGGGTTGAATGAAATACATAGATGAAAGAATCAATCCTAAATGCTTTATTTATAAAACTATCTTAGACGAACTTATATCGAACGCCAAGTTAAAGTCTAAAAACAGAAGATTTAGACTTTAACTTGCATATGGTTTCTATTCGGATTCCATAGACTCATCCATGAAGGATTCATCATCTGAAAAATCATCTTCAATAAATAGTCCCGAACCCGTTTCTAAACCGCGTTTTTCAGCAATAACATAGTTTTTTCGTTGTAAGTAGGCATCACGCATTGCTGCATACTTGTCACCTTGCAAGACTTGTTCAATCTCTAAAAGTTGAGCACGTGTATCTAATGCGCTAAGTGCCCAGTCACTATAATAGATGCGATCATGACCATCGAGTAAATATTTTTGAGGGCGTGCCTGACTATCCACTACGCGACCAACAGTATCACGGAGTGTGCTTGGTCCCATAAAAGGAAGAACGAGGTAAGGACCAGAAGGGACACCGTAATAGCCTAGAGTAGTTCCAAAATCCTCATCTTCCATTGGGAGAGATAAGCGACGTGCAGGATCAGCGAAACCAAGCGTTGTAATTGTATTTAATGTAAAACGACCAAACGTTTGTGCGGCACGTTTAAAGCGACCTTGAGCAACCTGATTTACAGCATTCCATGGCTCACCCAAATTGTCTCGGAAGCCACGTACTGAATCTCTAACTTGTTCTGGAACTTTATCAGCGTACTGCACGGCTATGGGGCGCAAGACATTTTGATCGACAACATCATTAAATGCGTAGATTTGTCTGTTTAAAGGTTGAAGTGGATCTTTTTCATTTTCAGGTAATGCTGCTGTTGCGTTGACTTTGAAATTAACAATTTTTAAATTTTTTAAATCTTTGATAGATCCATTGGTGTTAACTGAATTTTCTAAAGCTGGTTGTGAAGCCTTAGCAATATCGTTGTTTAAAGGCTGGTTATTATCATTTGAGGTAGACAACTGATCAGATGTTGATAATGCAGTATCGTCAGCAATTTTATTGCCTGCAATCTCAGGTTGTTTGGCGTAAGCGGGTGCTGCTAAACCAATACTTAACATACTGACCCAAATAAGTTGAGAGTACTGCATAAAAACATCCTAGAATAAAAGCTGAATATTAGTCTTATTAAATAAATAGTAAGTACGAACAGAATAACGCCATTATAGCGAGAGTTGAAAGCAGTTTACTAAAGTATATTTGCACAAAAAATGTGAATTAACCGTGAAAAAAGAGTGATTTTGTAGAAAATATAATCACTTGTTAAGAAAATATAATTAAATTTTAAAAAAGAGGTTGCATTGGATATGAAATACTGTAGAATGCACATCCATCGGCGGTGATGTTGATTAAAACTTGTTGAAAAACAAGGATTTAGCTGAATAGGTTGGATCTAAGTTTTGAGAATAAGTTAGAAAATAAATTAACATTGCTAGTTGACTTTCTGAAAAGAAAGGGTAATATAGCCGACCTAGCTTGATGCTGACGAAGCATTAAGAAGATCATTAAGAGATTATGAAGAACAACTTGTGTGGATTTTTACTGGTTGCTTGATCGATATATATTATCATTGATGATTGGTAGAAATT
>NZ_JBWYIZ010000008.1:0-157032 GCF_056779995.1 Acinetobacter sp. ANC_7504
GATGCTGCGATTGCAGAAGCACAAACAGCAATCGATAACTTAGAAGATGAGGCAGCACAAGCCGAGCTACAAGCACAGTTAGATGGTATTGAACCTTTAGTAGTACCTCTTATTACTGAAACGATAGTGCTTGCAGATAATATTGTAGAGGCTGATATTGTAATTGATCGAGGACAAGGTAGTCCTAATAACCCAGAAGCTCTAAATAGCACTGGTTTCTCAGTTGCAGCAGCAAGTTTGGATCCTGTTGTAAGTGCTGGGGTATTGGAGGGATTAATTAACTCTGAAGCAATTATTACTGTGGGTTCTAATCAAGAAAGAGATATTGAGTTCTATGCCGATGCGGGTGGAGTGTTCGCAGGGACAATGGATCTTTATGTATATAAACAAAATCCTACAACAATGGTTTGGGAACAATATGAATATATTCCGAATTGGTATGGAGGATTTGTTTTTGCGACCTCTAAGACAGAACAATATACGTTAGATGAAGGGAACTGGGCATTTGTTTTAGGCACAGGTACAGGGCTTGCGGTAACAGTTGGTTATACGCTTAGATTCACTAAAGATGTAATTTATGATTTATCTGATTTTGTGGCAAAGTCTGGGCAAGTGTCTGGTAATGTTATTCTTGATGATGATCTGTCATATGGACAAGATGTTATTCCAGAAGGCGCTGTATTAGAAAAAGTGACTTATGGAAGCGATGATTATGTATTTGGTGAGAGTGACACCATATTGATCACTACAGCTTCTGGAACAATAGAATTCAATAAGGATGGAACTTATGAGTTTAAATTAATAGAGGGGTTTAATAATTTTGGTGAAGAAGAAAAATTTACTTATCATGTAATTACTCAAAATGGTAATAAAGATTCGGCTGATCTAATCATTAAATTAAATTTAGAAAAATCAGAAGTACCATTGCAGATTGACAATACTGTAATTGTTAATGTCCAACCTCAAGAATCAAATCCAATTTATCCATCTGAGTCAGATTCTAATTACAACGCAATTGGTTTTAGTCTGATTGATTTAACATTAGGTATTCCTGATGTGCTCGATGCAAGTTTACTCAGTGGCGAAGGAGTTTATGATTTCGAAGTTGAAGATAATCAAGTTAGAGAACTAAGTTTCTTTAGTAGTACAGTTGGTTTAGCTGCAGGAGTAGACTTAACTTTAGTGGTTTATAAACTAGATGAGGTTACTGGGCAATATGTCCAGGTGCATATAGAGGAAGATTGGTACAGTGTTATTTTTGGTGCTTCAGATTCAGGACGTTCAGAAAATGATTGGCTGAAGCTTACTTTTAGTGAAGGAGTGTATAAAGCAACACTTATTCCAGACGCTGCATTGGCTGTGGGTACCTTCACTGGATTATATGTCAAAAAAGATGTTGTCCTAGACTATAACAGTCCAAACGCATTTGAAGGAATAGTTTCTGGAGATGCGACTGAAGGTACTGTAGTGAGTGTGGATGATGTTGAAATTATTGAAGGACAAGAATCTGTAATCTATGGTGAGTATGGTGCATTAACGATTAGCAGTGATGGTTCATACTCTTATGAGTTAATAATTCCAGATAATACAACTGATTGGACTCCACCATATGGTCAATTCGAACGCTTTAATGTCGTCATCAAAAATGCCGATGGAAAATTAGCCATTGATGTTCTTACCATTGAAATCGCTACGCACAAAGCATCAGATGACAGTGCCCAAGTTCAGTTTGAACAATCCCATCAATTTGAAGAGTTTAATTATGCTAAATCTTCAAATACAGTTGGAGTAGGAAATTCTACACTAACAGATTCAATAGCATTTACTGTTGAGGATAATACGCTAACGGTTAACTCACTCATTAATTTTGCAGTGACGAGTTCGTCAGTTAATGGGCCAGTTACGATTACATATACGATTCTTAAAGATGGCACTCCGACTGGTGTTAAAGGCACGGTGACCGCAGGAGAATCAGGCTTAATCAGCGGTTCATCTGGAACTCCTTTATTGAGTGAAAGTCTCGAACTTGTGCCAGGTGACTATACTGTACAGTTAACAATTAACAAACCTAGTTCATCGCTAGTAAGTTGGAATGCTAGTGTAAGTGGTGTAACAATTTATCAAGATAAATTTACTGATCAATACTCTGTTAGTGATGCTGGTTCACTTTTAGAAAATGATCAAGGTAAAGATCTTGTGCAGACAATCAACATAGGTGCTTATGAGCTTTATGTAAATGATTTAAATAAGGGATCAGATAGAATCGCTGTTGAGGGCTTGTATGGAACGCTGATAGTAAATAGAGATGGAACATATTTCTACATAGCAAATGGCACAGGTATTGGCGAAGATATATTTACCTATACAACAACGTCAGTTACTGGTGCGGAAGAGACAGCTACTATCTCTATAGATGTTTCTAATCTTCAAAATGATTTAGATTTCTCAAATGTTATTCAGGCAACTACGAGTACAACACAAGGTACAGAAGAGAATAATATTATTTCCGGAACAGCAAATGATGACACGATCAATGGTAATGGTGGGAATGATGTTGTTGTTGGTGGGGCGGGTAGCGATAAATTGTATGGCGGAGATGGAAATGACACACTAATTGGTGGAATCGGTGATGATGAATTATATGGTGACACTGGTAATGACATGCTAATCGGTGGAGCTGGTAATGATAAATTATATGGTGGTTCAGGTGCCGATCTCGCTATCTTTAATGTCTTGAATCAGAATAACGGCAATGGCGGAAATGGAGTTGATACGTGGATGGATTTTGATGTATCACAGGGAGACAAGATTGATATTTCAGCCTTATTAGAAGGGCAAAATATTAACTCAGATAATCCAATAAGTAATTATATTTCATTAGTTCAAAATGGAGCAGATACATTAGTTCGAATAGATCGAGATGCTTCAGGTCTTACTTATAGCCGTACTGATTTAATTATACTTAAAGACACGGACAGCTCAACACTAGTCCTTGATGATATTCTTAAATATAATCCAATTTAGTCTGTAAAAATAAATAAAAAGGTCTCATAATGGGGCCTTTTTATATTTCATAGATTAGCATTTGATTTAAAATACTATAATTTTAGAAATACATATTAGCTAATTTAATTTCAATCATTTTTAAATTTAGTTTTTGCATTAATTGTAAATTTAATTATTTTGATTTTAAGGCGCAAATGTTCAGTTTGTTCATTCATATAAAATCCTATAATATTAAATACTATAACGATTAAAACTACTAACCAAATGATATGTAATATCCAATTTTGCTCTGAAAGTTCTAAAAGATCAGGTTTGTAAATGAGTATAAGAAGTGCCAATATTGTTGGAAATAAACCAACTTTATCTATTTGGCCGATTAAAAGCCCTATTCTTTTATCTAAACTTTCAAGTTTAGATTGGAGTCTTTCTTCAACATACTTAAGTTCAATTTCGCTATAAGCATTTAATTGATCGATTACACTTACATGATTATCAACTTCATACTCAAGTGATTTGATGATTTCTAATTGTGGATTTTCAAAAAGTTTTTTTAATTCCTTAGATTCGTAAAATAATGTGAGTAATTGGCCAAGTATGATCGCAATTTGAGCAGATATAATAAGGATATACATGCTTATTTTGAGAATTTCTGTTTTATGGAGAAAATTAAAAATAAATCCAATACAAAAAGCGAGCATAATTAGAATAAGCCCTAAATAGATGAAGGCTTGATTGATGTTTGGTTGGGATTTTTGTATTTTTTCATGTTTTTTGAAAGATATTATTTTAAAAATTTCTTTAATTCTTTCTTTATCAAAGTTTTTCATTTTTTTCTCAAAAAAAACCCTCCGAAGAGGGTTTCATAGTAATCAATTACCAGCTTAACGCACCACCAGTTTGATAGTCTGTTACGCGAGTTTCGAAGAAATTCTTCTCTTTACGTAAATCCATCATTTCTGACATCCACTGGAATGGATTGTTCACACCAGCAAATTGCTCAGGTAAACCTAATTGAGCTAAACGACGGTTTGCGATGAACTTCAAGTATTCTTCCATCATTGCAGCATTCATACCTAATACACCGCGTGGCATTGTGTCACGTGCATATTCGATTTCAAGCATCGTACCTTCAAGAATCATTTGAATGATTTCTTCTTGGAACTCAGCAGTCCACAAATGTGGGTTCTCAATCTTGATTTGGTTAATCATATCGATACCAAAGTTCAAGTGCATTGACTCATCACGTAAGATGTACTGGAATTGCTCAGCAACACCATTCATCTTGTTACGACGACCCATTGACAAGATTTGAGAGAAACCACAGTAGAAGAAAATACCTTCAAGAACACAGTAGAATGCGATCAAGTTGCGAAGCAAGATTTGATCTGTTTCAGGTGTGCCTGTTTTGAATGTTGGATCACTTAATTCTTGAGTGTACTTCAAGCCCCATGCAGCTTTACGCGCAACTGATGGAACTTCGCGGTACATGTTGAAGACTTCGCCTTCATCCATACCTAAAGATTCGATGCAGTATTGGTAAGCATGCGTGTGAATCGCTTCTTCAAATGATTGACGCAAGATGTACTGACGGCATTCAGGGTTAGTAATGTGTCGGTAAATCGCAAGAACCAAATTATTTGCAACCAACGAATCGGCAGTAGAGAAGAAGCCTAAAGAACGCATCACGATGGTACGCTCATCTTCAGTTAAGCCATCTTCTGACTTCCAAAGTGCGATATCGTGGTTCATGTTAACTTCTTGTGGCATCCAGTGGTTTGCACAACCATCGAGATATTTTTGCCAAGCCCATTCGTATTTGAATGGAACAAGTTGGTTCAAGTCAGCGCGACAGTTGATCATTGCTTTATCATCAACTTGAACACGTTGAGCGCCCATTTCTAACTCTTCAAGACCTGGAGCAACGTCCAAATGTTCTAAGGCGTTAGATGCTCTTGCCAACGGATCGGCTGAATTTGTTGTTCCGTTTGAACTGGTTCGAGCGGGTTGTGCAGCTGCCACACGCGTCGGTTCGTTGCGTGCATCAGATACCACTTGTGGATTAGGCGCTTTTTGCGGTTCGATGGGCGCAGACTGCTGTGCTTGTGCAGTTTGTTTCGGTTCATCATCTTCGAAATCGTCCCAACTGAGGATAGACATATCAATTCTCTCTACGTTGCTTATATCTTTTTATTCAGACATCTCAACGTGAGACATCCTACTATACGCTTATATTGTGTAAGCAAAATTAAGTTTTGCCGATGAATGTACTCAATTTGTTCGTTTGAGTAGATTGAATTTCCGCACTACTTATTTTGCTTACGCTTCTGTTGTTTGCGAATGGCTAAAAATGCATAGACCATCGGCGTGTAAAAGAAAATAAAGGCAAAGATCAATACCGCAAGTCCTAACATATAGTTATGGGTCATATGTGGCATGATGGAATCCTTTTTGTAGATGAATTAGTGTTAATTCTGATAAGCCTAAAAGGTTGATAATTAATATCAACCTTTTAGAGTGTTTTAGTTTTTCATTGCAATAATGATAGCTATAACGATAGGAACAACAATCGTTGAAAAACCTAAAACTATAGACAATATACCTAAAACTAAATCAGGATTAACACTATTCATTATTGACAAGCCTCGCAATCAGGATTGTCAATTGAACATGCCATTGGTACTGGCGCTGCTTGTTCGAAACCTTCTTCTGTCGCGGCTGCTTCAGGCTTAGCTTCTTGAGCAACTGCTGCCACTGGTGCTGCAACTGTCGCAGGTTTAACTGCGTTTAATGCACCTGTGTTAATCGTAGATTTCTCAGCAGATGTCGCACCCAATGCACGAAGGTAATAAGTCGTCTTAAGACCACGTAACCATGCCATCTTATATGTGATGTCCAATTTCTTACCGTTTGCACCAGAGATGTAAAGGTTAAGAGATTGTGCTTGGTCGATCCATTTTTGACGACGTGATGCAGCATCAACAATCCAGCGTGCTTCAACTTCAAATGCTGTCGCGAAAATTGCTTTTAACTCTTCAGGAATACGCGCAATTTTTTGTACTGAACCTTCGAAATGTTTCAGGTCATTGACCATCACAGAATCCCAAAGACCACGTTCTTTTAATGCACGAACGAGGTAAGGGTTGATGACAGTGAACTCGCCAGACAAGTTCGATTTCACATACAAGTTTTGGAATGTTGGCTCAATAGATTGAGATACACCACAAATATTTGAAATGGTTGCAGTCGGTGCAATTGCCATCACGTTCGAGTTACGCATACCATCTTTTTGAACCTTGGCACGTAACGTGTCCCAATCCAAACGTTGTGTGCGATCGACTTCAAACATACGTTCTGGGCGAGATTTCGCAACGAGCTCAAGAGAGTCAATTGGTAAAATACCTTGATCCCACAATGAACCTTTAAATGTTTCATACGTACCACGTTCAACCGCCAAATCGCTTGAAGTTTGAATCGCGTAGTAAGAAATCACTTCCATAGACTCATCTGCAAACTCAACCGCTGCATCAGAACCGTAAGCAATCTTCATTTCGTATAGTGCATCTTGGAAGCCCATGATACCCATACCCACTGGACGGTGTTTCAAGTTTGAATTACGCGCTTGTGGTACTGCATAGTAGTTAATGTCGATGACGTTATCGAGCATACGAACCGCAGTTTTAATCGTGCGAGCAAGTTTCTCACGGTCTAATTGACCACCTTGAACGTGTTGAACAAGGTTGATTGAACCCAAGTTACATACCGCAATTTCATCTTTGCTTGTGTTCAATGTAATTTCAGTACACAAGTTAGAAGAGTGCACCACACCTACGTGTTGTTGCGGTGAACGTAAGTTACATACGTCTTTGAATGTGATCCACGGGTGACCTGTTTCAAATAACATTGATAACATTTTGCGCCATAAGTCTTTCGCACGGACTTTCTTATGAAGCATGTCTGTTTCTTTCGCAATGCTTTCGTAGTAAGCATAACGTTCTGCGAATTCAGCACCCGTTAAATCGTGAAGATCTGGTGTTTCAGACGGGGTGAAGAGTGTCCATTCAGCATCTTCAAATACACGTTGCATGAACAAATCTGGAACCCAGTTTGCAGTGTTCATATCGTGTGTACGACGGCGGTCATCACCCGTGTTTTTACGAAGCTCTAGGAATTCTTCGATATCCAAGTGCCAAGTTTCAAGATATGCACATACCGCACCTTTACGCTTACCACCTTGGTTAACTGCAACGGCTGTATCGTTCGCTACTTTAAGGAATGGAACAACACCTTGCGATTTTCCGTTAGTACCTTTGATGTATGAGTTCAAGGCACGAACTGGTGTCCAGTCATTACCTAAACCGCCTGCCCATTTAGACAACATTGCGTTATCACGCATAGCGCCATAAATATCGAACAAGTCATCATCAATCGTTGTTAAATAACAGCTTGATAACTGAGGACGTAATGTACCTGAGTTAAATAGAGTCGGCGTAGATGCCATGTAATCGAAGCTAGAAAGTAAGTTATAGAATTCGATTGCACGATCTTCACGGTTGTCTTCATTGAGCGACAAGCCCATAGAAACACGCATGAAGAATAATTGTGGTAATTCGAAACGTACGCCATCAGAGTGGATGAAGTAACGATCAAATAATGTTTGAAGACCTAAATATGTAAATTGATTAGAGCGTTCTGGTTTAATCGCAGCCGCTAATTTTACAAGATCAAAATTTAATAATTCTGGAGAAAGAAGCTCTAGCTCAACACCTTTTTTCAAGAAGGTTTCAAGTGCATCATTTTCAAGCGTGTCTTTAGATAGGCCAAGAAACTCAAGACCGGTTGCAACTAAGTTGTCACGCAACAAACGTGCAGTGACATACGTATAGTTTGGTTCTTGTTCAATACGTGTACGTGTCGCCATCATCATCGTTGTAGAGATGTCTGATGCTTTAACACCGTTGTATAGGTTTTTTACAGTTTCATCGATGATCGCTTGAACATCAATGCCTTCTAAGCCTTCGCTAGCTTTTTCAATCTTCGCTTGTAAACGACTCAAATCTAATGGTTGGAGCTGACCATTTTGACCTGTGATCTGAAGAGTAGGGTGATGATGAGCACCTAACTCTTTACGCGCTTCAGCACGTTGTTCACGATAGATCACGTATGCACGTGCCACTTTTTGTTCACCTGTGCGCATTAAAGCTAATTCAACTTGATCTTGAATTTCTTCAATATGAATCGTGCCACCTGAAGGTAAACGACGCTTAAACGTGTTCATCACCATCTCAGTCAGCTGAGTAATACGATCGTGAATTCTGCTCGAATCTGCACTTGGTTGACCTTCAACAGCCAAAAATGCTTTACCAATTGCTACAGAGATTTTATCTGCATCAAAAGTGGCAACATCACCAGTGCGTTTAATCACTTGAAGTTGACCAGGGGTTGTATTAGCGCTCATTTCAGCGTCGCTCCATTCTCATCATTTTTATGCTTATGGACCATTTGAATCGGATACAAACTCAAAAAATGAGCTATCGCGATATTTGAGGGTAAACACAAGACTTAGTGGTTTAATGTAAATTAAGACACAAGATACGGTAAATTTCAGGGTAGATCAATATTGACATTTTGATAATTTTTTTTCTGAGTTTAACACTCAAATTTCCCTATACTTTTTCCATGTTCAGCCATTTTGTTATGTAGTCAGCGTCACAGGGTGCTAAGCATAACAGAGACTTTTTAGAGTGCTTATAGATAAGTTTGTGGATAACTCTGAAAGTGCAAATTGCTTCTCGAAAATAATTTTTTTGAAATATTTTGTTTAAAATATCATCAAATTGATTTGTGTTTGAAAGTTTAAAGTTGATTGAAAATATTGATCGACTTGGCAAAACTATCTATTTATCAATAGTTAATAAAAAGATAACAAAAGACTACGCTCGTGTATCAGTTTCGTGAACAGGCTCTTGTTTACAATGTAAACGTGTGTATATTGCAAAACATATCGATGTAAATCTGTGAAGTTTAATCAGCAGATATCGTAACAATATAGGGGCATTCTATGAGCCAAGAAGAAAAGTTACCAAAGATTTTGATCGTTGAAGATGACGAGCGTCTTGCGCGTTTAACGCAAGAGTATTTAATTCGTAATGGATTAGAAGTTGGGGTAGAACCAGACGGTAATCGTGCAATCCGTCGTATTATCGCAGAGCAACCGGATATGGTGGTGCTGGATGTTATGCTTCCTGGTGCTGATGGTCTAACTGTTTGTCGTGAGGTTCGTCCACATTATCATCAACCGATTTTAATGTTGACTGCTCGTACTGAAGACATGGATCAAGTATTGGGTCTTGAAATGGGTGCAGACGATTATGTTGCGAAACCAGTTCAGCCACGCGTTCTATTAGCGCGTATTCGTGCTTTGCTTCGTCGTACAGACAAAACACCAGAGGATGAAGTTGCTCAACGTATCGAATTTGATGATTTAGTGATTGATAATGGTGGTCGTTCTGTAACCTTAAACGGTGAGCTTGTAGATTTCACAAGTGCAGAATATGACTTATTATGGTTGTTGGCATCTAATGCTGGTCGTATCCTTTCACGTGAAGACATTTTTGAGCGTCTACGTGGTATTGAATATGATGGTCAAGACCGCTCAATTGATGTTCGTATTTCTCGTATCCGTCCAAAAATTGGTGATGATCCTGAAAATCCTAAACGTATTAAAACCGTGCGTAGTAAAGGATATTTATTCGTTAAAGAAACCAACGGGATGTAATCACATCCCCGCGGTAATGCCCTCACTCCTCAGAAGGTCATACCTTAGTGTCTAAACACAGTATATTCCTGCGTATCTACGCAGGTCTCGTCATTTTGGTGGTGCTGGTTGCCATATTTGGTTATTTGCTTGTGCAAATCATCAACTATCAACGCGCGCAGGAATACCGTGAGTCATTGACTGATGGGATTTCGTACGTCATTAGCGAGGGTGTTTCAAGACAACAAACCATGCAACAAAGAATGGATTGGATATCAGATGCATCTGATTTGCTCGAACTTCCAATCTATTATCTAGAATCTGATAAAGTCGAACTTTCACGCACCGAAAAATATCGTTTAGAAAAGCGCAAAGCAGTGGTGCGGTATGACGCCAAAGAAAGTATTGCTTATGTCATTATTGGTTTAATAGATGACCCTGAGCATTTACTTTATGTGAAAGTGGATAATATTGGTGAGCGTCAAATGAAGGCCTTGCCAATCTTTGTATGGGAATACTTGGTTTATTATCCAGGGCAGGAAAGGGAATATCTTGCAAAAATTAAGCAACACTTTTCTTATGATTTAAGCATTCAAAATCTTTCTGATCTCAATTTAGATTCCGAGCAAATTGGTCGTTTACGTGCGGATCAAGGGGTTATCCTGTATCAGGATAGCGCTAGCATTCGTGGTACTACGATTTCTGTCATTTCTCCAATGACGAATTCGTCTGGTGACGTATTGGTGATGGGGCCAGTGCCAATGTTCAATTGGATGCCATTCCAATTGGCGGCAGGGATTACTTTGCTGAGTATGTTTATTTTGTCGCTTGGTGTGTATGGTCTGATTGTCCCAATGCAACGCAAGTTGAAGCAAGTTAACTCAGCCTTAAATGTTATGCAAAAAGGGGATATGTCCGTTCGCGTTCCTGTCGAAGGATATGATGAGTTAGCACATTTGGCAGCCAGCTATAACAGTATGTCAGATCATATACAGCGTTTGATCGAAGCTCAGCGAGAGTTAATGAGAGCTGTATCACATGAGCTGCGAACGCCAGTCGCACGTATTCGCTTTGGTATGGAAATGTTGGTTGATGAAGAGGATTATGAGTATCGTCAGCAACAAGTAGAAATGATTGATAAAGACATTGAGGCTTTAAATACCCTCATTGATGAAATCATGACCTATGCTAAGCTTGAGCAAGGCATGCCTTCTATTGATTTTGAGGAAATTCGACTATACGAAGTGCTTGAGCAAGTCGCTATTGAAACTAAAGCATTAAAAACCAATAAAAATATTCAATTACATTTGCCATCACAAGCTTTGGTGGTGGATGCTGAACGCCGTTATTTACATCGTGTAGTACAAAACTTAGTCGGAAATGCGATCCGATACTGCGATGATACAGTGCTGATCACTGGTGGGATTGATGCGCAGGGAATGGCGTATATTTCAGTTGAAGATGATGGTCCGGGGATTCCAGAAGAGGATCGTAAGCGAGTCTTTGAAGCTTTTGCTCGCTTGGATGATAGTCGTACACGTGCCTCAGGCGGATATGGTTTAGGCTTGTCTATTGTAAGTCGAATCGCTTATTGGTTTGGCGGTTCGATTCAAGTGGATCAAAGTCCTAAAATGGGCGGTGCACGATTTACTATGCAATGGCCAGCTAAAAGATTTAAAAAGAAGAAGATTGTTCAAACCAGTCAAACATCAGAATAAAGCAAGAATTAAAAAAGCGCGATTAAGCGCTTTTTTTATATTTTATATTGCTTTTTATTGGTAATTATTGGCATTCGGTTCAATGATGCGTTTTCCTTGTTTAAGTGCATTTAAGGCATCGGCATTGAAATCGATCAGTAAACTGTTATTGGTTGCATCAACATGATAATTGCTAATCAGTTTTTGATCCCCGTGAATGGTCTCAACTGTATATTCATCTGCGATGTTGAGAATAGCATCAAGATTAGTGGTTGTAGAGGCGAGGTCTTGGCGGAAAATTTGATAAATATCGCGTAAATCAAAAATAGCATTCGTTGCATCAGGATGTTTTTTGATATAGCTGTCTAAATGATGGACGATCAACTGAGCAAATAAAAAATAGTTAGGTTTGTGTGTGAATTCTAGACTCATAGATCTTCTCCTTATTATTTAATTGAGCATATAACGAAAATCAGCACGATTTGTATAAAGTTAATTAAAACATTGTAAGCAATTAAAATTTAAAACTTTTAAAATAGAATAAATCAAAAATAATTGAGCCATATTGGTGCAAAAAAAGCTGACCTAACACGAATGGTAAAACTAAAAAAGTGATAGTGTCTGGATTGACGCCTCTTGAGTTTTTTGAATGATTATTCGGAAAAAATAATCAGTTGTATCACCTTGATAACTTTCTACGATTAAATAAGGTTTTATTGACTTTAATCACCATGAAATCTGGAAAAAGGGCAAAATTCATCCTAAAGACTTAGAGGGATTGGCTAGCAACAGAAATCATAAATCAGGTACAATTGGCGGGATTAATTTTGTGTTTGGTGTATTTGAAGGCCAATACATACATTCTTTGTTAATAAATAGGCCTGCCAGGAGTTATCCCCGCATGAGTGCCATTACTCCATACGATTGGGCAATAATTGCCTTCGTGATCGGCGTTACATTTTTATGCGTCTTTATGCTCACTGTCCCGCTACTCCTAGGGGGTAAATCGTGGGGACGTGCTAAGCAAGAGCAGTTCGAGTCAGGCGTAGTTAGTGCTGGTGGAGCACGAATTCGTCTATCTGCAAAATTCTATTTGGTTGCAATCTTCTTCGTTGTGTTTGACTTAGAAGCGCTCTATCTCTATGCATGGGCTGCGTCAGTTCGTGAAGTGGGTTGGATCGGTTTTGCAGCAGCAGCTGTATTTATTTTAGTTTTACTCGTTGGCTTGATTTATGAGTTGTCTACTGGTGCATTAAATTGGGCGCCATCTGATAAGCGTAAAGCAGCAGGGATTAAACCTAAAATTGGTTCGCCAAATATGGATCTCGCAGAAATTACTCGTTTCAACTCAATTGAGGAGTTGGTGGTTGACCCTACAGGTCAAATTCCAGCGCAATCATCTGGTCGTGTAAAAGCTTCGCCAACGACTACATCATCTGATAAGGAGTAATACGGGATGAAATATACATTAACCCGTGCGAATCCGGATGCTGATCAGTATCCACTTCAAGAGCGTATCGTTGTAGAAGATCCGCTTCTACAAGAAGAAGTGAATAAGAATGTGTTCATGACTCGTTTAGAGGATTTGGCGCATACAGCAGTAAACTGGGGTCGTAAAAACTCAGTTTGGCCGTTCAACTTTGGTACATCTTGCTGCTACGTAGAGTATGCAACGACTTTAACAGGCGTGCATGACTTGTCACGTTTTGGTGCCGAAGTAATTCGTGCTTCACCACGTCAAGCGGACTTGATGATTGTTGCGGGTACATGCTTCGTCAAGATGGCACCTGTAATTCAACGCCTTTATGAGCAAATGTTAGAACCTAAATGGGTGATCTCAATGGGTGCATGCGCAAACTCTGGCGGTATGTATGACATTTACTCGGTTGTACAAGGTGTCGATAAAATCATTCCAGTGGATGTGTATATTCCAGGTTGCCCACCGCGTCCTGAAGCATTAATCCAAGCGTTGATGTTATTGCAAGACCAAATTCAATTAGAGCGTCGTCCGCTTTCTGCGGTGATCGGTGATGATCTTAAGCCAGTTTATAAGCCAAAGATGCAGCCTGAACGTGACCGTAAGAATGCTGAACGTATTGCAGTAAAACACTTACGCTCTATGGATGAAATTAAATAATCTTAACGGCAAATAATATTGATGCACCCGCTTGGGTGTAATTGTCGTTTTGGTTGAATGAATTTGTATTAAATAGGAAGCCAAGCCAATGGCTGAAACTGACATTGCTATGCCAGAATCAACTCCAGTTGATTCACGCCCAGCATTTGCAATTGTAGAAGAGCTCAAAACCAAGTTTGGTGAGAATTTCTACGTGCAAACGACTTTTGAAGACTTTCCAACAGTCTGGGTTGAGCGCTCACGTGTACAAGACGTATTAATGTTCTTGCGTACAGTGTCACGTCCTTACGTGATGTTGTTTGACTTGTCAGCGGTAGATGAGCGTTTACGTACTCACCGCGATGGGTTACCTGCGTCTGACTTCACTGTGTTCTATCACTTGTTGTCACTAGAGCGTAATACGGATATTCGTATTAAAGTTGCGTTGAATGAGTCTGATCTCAATATTCCAACAGCAACCAACATTTGGCCAAATGCCAACTGGTACGAACGTGAAGCTTACGATATGTTCGGCATTAACTTCGAAGGGCATCCAATGCTCCGTCGTATTTTATTGCCAACGTATTGGGAAGGTCATCCGTTGCGTAAAGAATATTCTGCACGTGCGACTGAATACACACCTTATCGTCAGAACCAAGCGAAACAAGATTTCGAACAAGAGCATTTACGTTTTGTACCTGAAGATTGGGGTCTAAAACGCGGTAATGCTGATGAAGACTTCATGTTCTTGAACTTGGGTCCTAACCATCCATCTGCGCATGGTGCATTCCGTGTGATCCTGCAGTTAGATGGCGAAGAAGTGAAAGACTGTGTGCCTGATATCGGTTATCACCACCGTGGTGTGGAAAAGATGGCTGAACGTCAAACTTGGCATTCATTCATTCCGTATACTGACCGTGTTGACTACTTAGGTGGTTGTGCGCAAAACATGCCTTATGTGATGGGTGTGGAGCAGATGGCAGGGATCACTGTGCCAGAACGTGCGCAATGTATTCGTGTCATGATGTCGGAACTATTCCGTATTAATAACCACTTGCTTTATATCGGTACAGCGATTCAGGATGCCGGCGGTATGACCCCAGTATTCTATATGTTCGCCGATCGTCAAAAGATCTATGACGCGATTGAAGCAATCACGGGTTACCGTATGCACCCAGCATGGTTCCGTATCGGGGGTACTGCACACGATCTTCCAAACAACTGGCAACATTTGATCCGTGAAATTTTGGATTGGATGCCTAAACGTTTGAAGGAATATCATACTGCAGCACTTAAAAACTCGGTATTTGAAGGTCGTACCCGTAATGTTGCGCAATACGATGCAAAATCTGCATTGGCATGGGGTGTAACTGGTACAGGTTTACGTGCAACAGGTATTGATTTTGACGTACGTAAATATCGTCCATATAGCGGTTATGAAAATTACGACTTCGAAGTGCCTGTAGAATACGAAGGCGATGCATATGCACGTGTGATCGTTCACTACCGTGAAATCGAACAATCTTTAAAAATCATCAAGCAGTGCTTGGATAACATGCCATCTGGTCCTTATAAAGCGGATCACCCATTGGCTGTTCCACCACCGAAAGATAAGACACTACAAGACATTGAAACTTTGATTACGCACTTCTTAAGCGTGTCATGGGGTCCTGTCATGCCAGCAGGTGAAGCATCTGTTATGGCGGAAGTGGTAAAAGGTGCATCGAACTACTACTTGACTTCAGACAAGTCAACGATGAGTTACCGTACCCGTATTCGTACACCAACCTTCACGCACTTACAGCAAATTCCTTCTGTAATTAACGGCAGTCTTGTATCTGACTTAATCATTTATTTAGCGACGATTGATGTCGTAATGGCTGACGTGGATCGCTAAGGGGTACGCATTATGATGATTTTGACTGATAAAAAGCCACGTGTGAATGTCGAAGGGATTTTAACTGCGGAAGAAATCCACGAAATCGAGCATCACATTGGTCATTACCCATACCCACGTGCGGCATGTTTAGATGCGCTTAAATGTGTTCAACGTCGTAATGGTTGGGTGGATGATGCGCAAATGAATGCGATTGCGCAGATGTTGTCAATGAGCCTTGCTGATTTGGAAGGTGTGGCAACATTCTATAACCGTATTTACCGCCAGCCAGTAGGTCGCAACGTAATTTTGCTTTGTGATTCTATTGCTTGCTTCTTGATGGGTGCAGAAACTTTAGCAGAAGCATTCCAACGCGAACTCGGGATTTCATTTGGTCAAACGACTGCTGATGGTCGTTTTACTTTGCTCCCGATTTGCTGTTTAGGAAACTGTGATAAGGGTCCAACCTTGATGATTAATGAAGATACTCACGGCCTAGTAGAAGTTTCTTCAGTGAAACAGTTATTGGAGAAGTATGTATGAATACTGAACCAAAACCGATTTATGGCGACGGTAACCCAGAAACTCACCCATTAACATGGCGTTTGAGCAAGCAAGAATTTGTTCATAGTGTAGAAGACTATGAATCTCTTGACGGGTATGAGGGTTTCAAGAAAGCACTCACAATGCCGCCTAAAGATGTATTGGAAATCATTAAAGCAGCGACTGTGAAAGGTCGTGGTGGTGCTGGTTTCCCTGCAGGGATTAAATGGTCGCTCATGGCACCAAATGACAATTCAGGTCCTCGTTACTTGATTTGTAATGCCGATGAGATGGAACCAGGTACATTCAAAGACCGTCTGTTGATGGAAAAACTTCCTCATCAATTGATCGAAGGGATGTTAATTGCAGGTTATACACTTGAAGCAACCCATGGTTATATCTTTATCCGTGGTGAATACATCGAAGCTGCGAAGTATTTGAACCAAGCTTTAGAACAAATTCGTGCCAAAGGCTACTTGGGTGAAAACATCCTTGGTTCTGGCTGGAACTTTGAACTACATGTGCATACTGGTGCGGGTCGTTATATCTGTGGTGAAGAAACTGCATTGATTAACTCGCTTGAAGGTCGCCGTGCAAATCCACGTACAAAACCACCATTCCCGCAAGTTGCAGGTGCTTGGGGTCGTCCTACGATTGTGAACAACGTAGAGACTTACAATAACTTACCAGCAATTATGCTACGTGGTCCTGAGTGGTATATCAATTTATCTGCAGGTAAGTCGAAAGATCCTGGCACAAAAATTTATGGTGCATCAGGTAAAGTGAAATTCCCTGGTCTTTGGGAGCTTCCATTTGGTACAACTGCTCGTGAAGTGATTGAAGAACATGCGGGTGGTATGCGTGATGGCTTAAAACTTAAAGCATGGTTACCAGGTGGTGCATCAACTGACTTTTTGGCAGCTGAACACATCGATCTTCCAATGGATGCGGAAAGCATCATGAAAGCAGGTTCGCGTTTAGGTACGTGTTTGCTCATGGTAGTTGATGAAACTCAATGTATGGTTTCAGCAACACGTAACTTAGAAGAATTCTTTGCGCGTGAATCATGTGGTTTCTGTACACCATGTCGTGATGGTTTACCTTGGGCGGTGAAAGCGCTTAAAGCACTTGAAGATGGTACAGGCAAGAAAGAAGACATCGATCATTTGCAAGAGCTTACACGTAAGCTTTGGATTGGTAAGACTTTCTGTGCTCACGCTCCTGGTGCTATGGAACCACTCATGGGTGCACTCAAATATTTCCGTGGCGAATTTGAAGCAAAAGTGGTGAATGCCGCTGCTCAAGTTAGCAACGTAGAACAAGCTTAAGGAATTCGACTATGGCTACAATTCATGTCGATGGCAAATCGTATGAAGTCAATGGCTCAGAGAACTTGCTACAAGCATGCTTGTCTTTGGGTATTGATATCCCGTACTTTTGTTGGCATCCATCCTTAGGTTCTGTCGGTTCTTGCCGTCAATGTGCTGTAACTCAATACGCGAATCCAGAAGATACTCGCGGTCGTTTAGTTATGTCATGTATGACACCTGCAGCTGACAATACCTACATCTCGATTGAAGACAAAGAAGCAAAAGATTTCCGTGCATCTATTGTTGAATTCTTGATGACGAACCACCCACATGACTGTCCAGTCTGTGAGGAAGGTGGTCATTGTCACCTTCAAGATATGACTGTGATGACACAACATGACCGTCGTCGTTACCGTTTCACGAAACGTACGCATTACAACCAAGAACTTGGTTCGTTTATTGCGCATGAGATGAACCGTTGTATCGCATGTTACCGTTGTGTTCGTTACTATAAAGACTACGCAGGTGGCACAGACTTCGGTGTATATGCAAACGCTTCACGTGTTTATTTTGGTCGTCCAGAATCAGGTACTTTAGAGTCTGAGTTCTCGGGTAACTTAACTGAAGTATGTCCGACGGGCGTATTCACAGACAAAACACACTCTGCACGTTATAACCGTAAATGGGACATGCAGTATGCGCCAAGCGTCTGCCAAGGCTGTTCTTCAGGTTGTAACATCTCTCCGGGTGAGCGTTATGGTGAATTACGTCGTGTAGAAAACCGTTTTAACGGTGAAGTCAACCAATACTTCCTGTGCGATAAAGGCCGTTTCGGTACGGGTTATGTGAACCGTGAAGACCGTCCACGTCAACCGCAATTCCGTTCAGGTAGCAATGTAGAGACTGTTTCAGTTGATACAGCGTTAGACACCGTGATTGAGAAAATCCAAGGCAAAAAAGTATTGGGTATTGGTTCTCCACGTGCATCTCTTGAGTCTAACTTTGCGCTTCGTGAATTGGTTGGACAAGCAAACTATTCAACAGGTATGTCTCAAAAAGAGCAAAACTTGGTTGAACTTGCTGCATCAATTATGCAAACCGAGGGTGTATATAACCCAGGTATGCGTGAAATTGAAAGTTACGATGCTGTCTTAATTCTCGGTGAAGATTTAACTCAAACTGCACCACGTATGGCATTGTCTGTACGTCAAGCTGCGAAAAACAAAGCCAAAGAAATGGCTGCAGAACGCCGTACACAAGAATGGTTGGCTGAGCCAGTACAACGTATTGCTCAAGACGAAAAATCACCAATTTATATCTTGGCTGCGACTCAAACACGTTTATCTGACGTAGCTACTGGTGAAGTCGTTGCTTCTCCAAATGATATCGCACGTTTAGGTTTTGCTGTTGCTGCGGCGGTGAAAGGTGAAAGTATTACCGGTTTAGAAGAAGATGCAAAAGCATTTGCTCAAACCATTGCTGACACTTTAAAAGCTGCAAAAAAACCATTGATTATCTCTGGTACAAGCTTGCAAGAAGCTGCAATTATGGAAGCTGCTGCACAAGTTGCACAGAATCTGGGTAATGCGGGTCTAACTTTGACTGTTCCTGAAGTGAACTCAATGGGCTTAGCAATCTTTGGCGGTAACAGCCTTGAGCAAGCATTTGCACAAGACTATGACACTGTCGTGATTGTAGAAAACGACCTTTATCGTCGTTTACCTGCAGTGCAAGTAGATGCTGCTTTGTCTGGTAAAGACGTGATCGTGCTTGACCATTCAGAAACTGAAACGGTGAAAAGAGCGAATATCGTTCTTTCTGCAGCGAGCTTTGCTGAAGGTGACGGTACTGTGGTATCTCAAGAAGGCCGTGCACAACGTTTCTATCAAGTATATGACCCAAGTTACTACAAACCAGAACTTGCGATCAAAGAATCTTGGCGTTGGTTACATGCCATTGAAACTGGCGTGAAAGGCAAAGCAATTTCTTGGACTGTGCTTGATGATGTCATCGAATCAGTTGCCAAGAATGTACCTGCGCTTGAAGCGATTCAAGATGTAGCACCAGATGCAGGATTCCGTGTCCATGGTCTTAAAGTGGCACGTGAACCACGTCGTTACTCTGGTCGTACTTCACTTCGTGCGCCGTTATCTGTCCATGAGCCTAAACAACCAACTGATCAAGACTCTGCATTAACATTCTCTATGGAAGGTTATGTCGGGAACCAAACGCCGTCAGCGTTAGTTCCATTTGCATGGTCAGCAGGTTGGAACTCGCCACAAGCTTGGAATAAGTTCCAAGAATCAGTGGGCGGTTCTTTAAAAGGTGGTGATTCAGGTATTCGTTTATTTGATCGCCTTGCGAAATTACCAGCACGCACATACGTTGCACCAGCACCAGTTCTTGTAAATGCTGAGAGTTTCCGCCTTGTTCCAATGCATCATATTTTTGGTTCTGGTGAATTCACAGTGAAAACACCTGCAATGGAGTCTCGTATTCCAGAAGCGGTATTTGCAGTGGGTGAGCAAGATGCAGCGCGCTTGAATGTGAAAGACGGCCAAAACATTACTGTGAAAGCAGGTGAGGCTTCGATCGTTCTTCCTGTTCAAGTCATTGAATATTTACCTACAGGTTATATTGGTTACCCAATTGGTCTCGCGCCAACGGTATCGTTAGCTGAGCCTGTATCAGTCGCGGTAGGAGCATAATTCATGGAACAAGAATTAATCCGTCAAACGCCGCTTTGGGCTGAGAACTGGCCAATTGCCTACTCTGTAGTTCAAGCGATTGTGATCTTGCTCGTTGTAGTTTTGATTGCTGCGTTGATGTCTTTCATTGAGCGTCGTTTACTTGGCTTATGGCAAGACCGTTATGGTCCAAACCGTGTAGGTCCTGGGGGGATGTTCCAGATTGTTGCCGACATGCTGAAGATCATGTTCAAAGAAGACTGGACACCAAAGTTTGCAGATAAATTGACTTTCCGTTTAGCTCCAGCAGTTGCAATGGCAACTGCGGTGTTATCGTTCATGGTTATCCCTGTATCACCTTATTTAGGTGTTGCAGACATGAGTATCGGTCTATTGTTCTTTATGGCAATGGCGGGTATTGCAGTGTATGCAGTTTTATTTGGTGGTTGGTCATCAAACAACAAATATGCATTACTCGGTGGTCTTCGTTCAGCAGCGCAAACGATTTCTTATGAGGTCTTCTTAGGTATTTCGTTGATGGGTGTGGTTGCAATTGCAGGCTCATTCAACATGCGTGAAATCGTAGAAGCTCAAAAAGATGTATGGTTTGTCATTCCACAATTCTTAGGTTTCCTCATCTTCGTGGTTGCAGGTGTTGCGGTAACGCATCGTCACCCATTTGACCAACCAGAAGCGGAACAAGAATTGGCGGAAGGTTACCATGTCGAATATGGTGGTATGAAATGGGGGATGTTCTTCGTTGCGGAATACGTCAACGTTGTCCTGATCTCAGCTTTGATCGTAACCTTATTCTTCGGTGGTTGGTTAGCACCATTTGGTCTAGATTTCCTACCTCCAGCATTTTGGTTCATGATTAAAACAGCATTCTTTGTGATGATGTTTGTCTTGGCACGTGGTTCATTAATGCGTCCACGTTATGACCAAGTGATGAACTTTGGTTGGAAGATTTGTTTGCCTTTAGCGTTGGTCAACTTGTTGGTGACTGGTGCTGTGATTCTGATGAATCAGGCCTAGGACAGCAGGGAGAACATTATGTATAAAATTCTAGCTGGGTTTGGGTCAATTGTACGTTCGTTGTGGATGGTATTCAGCCACGCAACACGTAAACGTGACACTATTTTATACCCTGAAGTTAAAGCTGAAGAAATCGTTCCACCACGATTCCGTGGCCGTATCGTATTGACACGTGACCCAGATGGTGAAGAGCGTTGTGTAGCTTGTAACTTGTGTGCTGTAGCTTGCCCTGTTGGCTGTATTTCATTACAGAAAGCTGAAAAAGAAGATGGTCGTTGGTATCCGGAATTTTTCCGTATCAACTTTTCTCGTTGTATTTTCTGCGGTATGTGTGAAGAAGCATGTCCTACAACTGCTATTCAGATGACACCTGATTTCGAACTCAGTGAATACGTTCGTCAAGACTTAGTTTATGAGAAAGAAAACTTGCTCATTTCTGGTCCTGGTAAATATCCAGACTATAACTTCTACCGTGTAACTGGTATGGCTGTAGCTGGTAAAGACAAAGGTCAGGCTCAGCGTGAAAGCGCACCTGTCGATGTACGGAGCTTATTACCATGATGTGGCCATTTTATTTGATGGCACTTGTGGCCATCGTTTCTACGGTTCGTGTTGTGACTAATGCGAATCCAGTACACGCACTTTTAAGCTTAATCGTTTCGTTACTTGCAGTTGCTGGTATGTTCATGATCGTTGGTGCACCATTTGCAGGTGCACTTGAGATTATTGTTTACGCTGGTGCAATTATGGTTCTTTTCGTCTTCGTTGTGATGATGTTGAACCTTGGCTCTCAAACTGTTGAACAAGAACGTAAATGGTTAACATCTGATGCTTGGGCTTACCCTGCATTGATGAGCTTTTTAATGGGTCTGGTTTTAGTTTGGACAATGACTTCAGAGCACAGCATTTCTGGTCCTTTAATGGGTACAGAAGTTGTAGGCCCTAAAGAAGTTGGTCAAGCACTCTTTACACAATATTTATTATTGGTTGAAGTTGCCGCAATGTTATTGCTTGCTGCGTTAGTCGCTGCATTCCACTTAGGCAAACGTGAACCAAGTGCAGAAGAGGAAAAAGAATAATGGGTAATATCCCTTTAGAGCATGGTTTGATTGTTGCAACCATTCTTTTTGCACTCGGTTTCTACGGTGTAATGGTGCGACGCAACCTTCTATTTATGTTAATGAGCCTTGAGATCATGATGAATGCAGCAGCGCTTGCATTCGTCCTCGCTGGTAGTGCATGGGTGCAACCAGATGGTCAGATCATGTTTATCTTGATCTTAACGCTTGCTGCGGCAGAGGCGTGTATCGGGCTTGCGATCGTCCTTCAGTTCTATCATCGCTTCCATCATTTGGATGTAGATGCTGCTAGTGAGATGCGCGGATGAGTTTATTAGCATTAACCATATTATTTCCGCTCATTGGTTTTATCCTTTTAGCGGCAGGGCGTAATAAGCTTCCTGAAATTGTAGCTGCCATTATTGGTGTGGGTTCAGTTGGTCTTTCAGCACTATGTGCATTATTGGCTGGTATGAATTTCATCAACAGCGGTGAAACATCTCAAGTGACTCACCTTTGGACTTGGTTCAGTGTGGGTGGTTTTGAGCCAGGTATTAGCTTGCACTTAGATGGTTTATCTTTACTTATGCTTGGCATGATTACGGGTGTGGGTTTCTTAATTCATATCTTTGCATCATGGTATATGCGTGGTGAAGAAGACTTTGCACGTTTCTTCTCTTACTTCAACTTATTCGTAGCAAGCATGTTATTGCTTGTGTTGGGTGACAACCTTGCGTTGTTATTCTTAGGTTGGGAAGGTGTTGGTCTGTGCTCATACTTGCTGATTGGTTATTACTACCAAAATCCAGCAAATGGTGCTGCTGCAATTAAAGCATTCACCGTGACACGTATTGGTGACGTTTTCTTACTCATCGCATTATTCTTAATTTTCCAACAATTTGGAACATTGAATATTGCTGAAATCGTTGCTGCTGCGCCTGTGGTAATGACACAAAGCTCATCGTTAACCATTTGGACTGCATTAATGTTGTTCTTGGGTGCTGCAGGTAAATCTGCGCAAATCCCATTACAAACATGGTTAGCAGACGCGATGGCGGGTCCTACACCAGTATCTGCATTAATCCATGCTGCAACAATGGTAACAGCAGGTGTTTACCTATGCTGCCGTATGTTCTCTGTATTTGAAATGGCACCAGAAGTCATGGTGTTTATCTCAATCACAGGTGCGGTAACATTATTAGTTGCAGGTTTTGCTGCACTGGTTCAAACAGACATCAAACGTATTCTTGCTTACTCTACAATGAGTCAGCTTGGTTATATGTTTATGGCTGTAGGTGCTGAAGCATACCAAGCAGGCTTGTTCCACATGCTCACTCACGCATTCTTCAAAGCGTTGTTGTTCTTGTCATCAGGTGCGGTGATTCTTGCATACCATCACGAACAAAACATTTTCAAAATGGGTGGTTTGTTCAAGCGTAATAAATTCTTATTTGCTTGTTTCGCGATCGGTGGCGGTGCCTTAGCAGCGATTCCATTCTTAACGATTGGTTTCTTCTCAAAAGATGCAATCTTGGCGGCTGTGTGGACACAAAGTCATATCGCAGGCTTACCTGTATTCAATACATTGTATTGGGTCGGTGTTGCTGGTGCATTCTTAACGTCAATCTACACGTTCCGTTTAATTTGGATTGTGTTCTTTGGCGAAGAGAAAACGCCATATCACGAAATCAAAGGTGCAACTTACTGGGCTCCTTTAGCGATTCTTGCTGTCCTTTCTACAGGTTTGGCAATCGTACTTAAAGTGCCAGTCATGAGTATTCTTGATGCAGCACAAATCCCTGCATTTGTTATTCCTGAAGCGCTAGAAGCTGGTGCGCATGGTGCAGAATATGTCGCTATTGCAATCGCACTTGCTGGTTTAGCGGTTGGTGTTGTCTTATTTGCTTTTGCTTATAAAGCAGTTCAAGGTTTTGCTCGCACTTCATTGGGTGCTGGACTTGCAAATATCTGTCGTAATGCGCTTGGTTTCGATGCGTTATATGACCTCGTGTTTGTAAAACCTTACTTATTTATTGCAAAAATGATTGGTCGTGACCCGATTGATGGCGTATGGCTTGTATTGCCAGCGATTGTTAAAGGTGGTCATAGCTTCACTAGTTCACGTCAAACAGGCTCTTTGCGTGAGTACGCATCGAGCATGGCGTTCGGTATCGTGGTGATTATCATGATTCTGATCGTGACTCAGATCGTGGGGAAATAAGATGGAAAACATCAATAACTGGTATTTACCCGCGCTGATCCTCATTCCGTTCATTGCTGGTTTTATTTGTTGGGTCGTTGATAAATTAGATCAACACCTACCACGTTATATCGCACTTGTGGGTATGCTCATTACTTTGGGCATGACCGTTGCTTTATGGCAATCAGGTACCTACAGCTACCAAATTGGTGAAACTGTACCGACTTGGTCTGCAGAGTTCTATGTACCTTGGATTCAAACCCTTGGCATTAACATCCACTTAGCGGTGGATGGTCTTTCACTTCTAATGGTCGGTTTAACTGCTTTACTAGGTGTATTGGCGGTTGGCTGTTCTTGGGGTGAAATTCAGAAGAACGTTGGTTTCTTCCACTTAAACCTTTTATGGTCTTTAGGTGGCGTGATCGGTGTATTCTTGGCTGTTGATTTGTTCTTGTTCTTCTTCTTCTGGGAGATGATGCTCGTTCCAATCTACTTCTTGATTGCACTCTGGGGCCACAAAGGTGCTTCTGGTAAATCTCGTGTTTACGCTGCGACTAAATTCTTTATTTACACGCAGGTGGCTGGTCTGATCATGTTGATTGGTATCTTAGGTCTTGTGATCTACGGTTTCATGATGACAGATACAATCAGCTTCAGTTATAACCATTTACTCGCTGTTGCGAATACATTGGATGCTAACCCACAAACGTCATCAATTGCCTTTGCATTTATGATTTGTTTGTTTATTGGTTTTGCAGTCAAACTTCCTGTTTTCCCATTGCATGGTTGGTTACCAGACGCGCACGCACAAGCACCTACAGCAGGTTCTGTAGACCTTGCGGGTATCTTAATTAAGACAGCGGCTTACGGTTTACTTCGTTTCGTCATTCCATTCTTCCCAGTCGCTTCAGCGCAGTTTGCTGATGTAGCAATCATTTTCGGTTTAATCGGTATCTTCTACGGTGCTTGGTGTGCTTTCCAGCAAACCGATATGAAACGTTTGTTGGCGTATACGTCGATTTCACACATGGGCTTTGTTTTACTTGCAATCTACGCAGGTAACATCCTGACCTTCCAAGGTCTGATGGTCATGATGTTGGCTCACGGTTTATCGTCAGCAGCATTATTCATTATGTGTGGTCAAGTGTATGAGCGTCTTCACACACGTGATTTACGCTTGATGGGTGGTATTCGTGGTCAATTCCAGTATTTACCATTCTTCTTGATGTTCTTTATTGCTGCGCTTGTAGGTATCCCTGGCTTAGGTAACTTCATTGGTGAGTTCCTCATCTTGATGGGTGCATTTGCTCAATTCCCTACATTCACGATTATTGCTGCGATCAGCTTAGTATTTGCGGGTCTATATGGTTTAATCCTGATTCATAAAGCGTTATTTGGTGTGCCAAACGAAGAGCAAAAACAACACTATGCGAACCCATTAAAAGATCTTAATGCGCGTGAGCTTGGTATTTTGTTAATTTGTGCGTTCGGTCTGTTATGGCTTGGTTTGTATCCACAAAGCTTCCTTGATATTTCAGAATCAAGTTTGGCTTGGATTGCGAATAGCTACATTCCAGTACAAGAAGTAGTTGAAGTGGTTGAACAAGCCACAACTCAACTCGAAAATGTGGAGATGCAATAAGTCATGAACTTCACACTATCATTTTCTGAGCTAATGCCATTAGCTCCTGTGATGATTGTTGCTTTAACAGCAATCATCGTAATGATTTTGACTGCAATCAAACGTAATCATAATTTGATTGCGACAGTATCTGTTATCGGTCTTAACCTTGCATTGTTGAATATTCTATTCACGTTGTTTACAGGTTCTCAGATCTCACCAAATGTCATGAACCTATTTATGGTTGATGCTTTTGGTCTGTTCTATCAAGTGATTATTTTGATTGCTGCATTGGCTTGTTGCACACTGTCACATGCATATATCGAAACCTATAAAGATAATCGTGAAGAACTTTATCTATTAATGTTGATCTCTGTTTCAGGGGCAATGTTAATGGTAACAAGTTCACACTTTGCATCATTCTTCATTAGCTTAGAGTTAATGTCGATTCCAGTGTACGGTCTGATTGCTTATACCTACCAACGCGGTAAGTCACTCGAAGCGGGTATTAAATATCTTGTACTTTCTGCAACTGCTTCTGCAATGTTGTTGATGGGTATGGCTTATGTTTACTCAGTTCTAGGTTCATTATCATTTGCGGGTCAAGTGGATGATATGTTCTGGGCGTTAACTAAGTCTCAAGATCCTCAATTGATGATGGCGCTGCAATCTTATATTCCTCAATTTGGTGAGAAACTTACCACTGTATTTGGAATCTTAGGTCTTGGTTTAATCATCGCAGCTGTTGCATTTAAATTGTCTTTAGCGCCATTCCATAAATGGACGCCAGATGTGTATGCAGGTGCTCCAGCACCAATTGCAACATTCCTTGCTACTGTAGCTAAAGTTGCAATGATTGGTTTATTCGTACGTTACTTACTGTCTTCAGGTGTAATTGGTATCGAATCGATCAAAACGATTTTGATCGTCATTGCAGTGTTATCAATCTTGATTGGTAACATGCTTGCAGTGAAACAAGTGAACTTAAAACGTATTTTGGCATACTCGTCAATTGCGCATTTTGGTTACTTATTCCTTGCTGTTGTTACGACATCTTTCTTAAGCTTAACGTCAGTAAGTTTATATGTATTAACGTATGTATTAACGACGATTGGTGCGTTTGGTGCTGTAGCGTTGATGTCTAGCCCATACAACAACAATGACGAAGCAGAATCACTTGCAGACTACCGTGGTCTATTCTGGCGTCGTCCAGTATTGACGGCAACACTGACTGTGATGATGCTATCTCTTGCAGGTATTCCGTTAACTGCAGGCTTCATTGGTAAATTCATGCTGATCATGACAGTTGTGTCTGAAGCACATTGGTTCTTCGCTGCGATGATCATTGTGGGTTCTGGTATTGGTCTATACTATTACCTACGTGTCATGATCGTCATGTATATGACGCCACCAGACACTCCACGTATTGATGCTGATAAACATTGGGGTCAAAAAGTGGGTGGTATTATGGTATTGCTTGCTGCGCTTGCAGTGCTTGTAATCGGTGTATATCCAGATCCAGTCATTGCGATGGCAAATCAAGCACAATTGATCGCGCCATTACATATCGTTCTTCAATAGTTGATCGATTAATCTAAAAAAACTATTGTTGTTAACAAAAAAAGCCCTCATTCATTGAGGGCTTTTCTTATTTCTTATATTAAAAACATTTATAATAGACAGAATTTACATTTATGCTTCAGGTGTTCTCCCGTGCCAATCCAAGAAATTCGTCATCCGCTCATTCGTCATAAATTAGGTTTATTACGCCGTGCAGATATCAGCACGAAGAACTTCCGTGAGTTAGCGCAAGAAGTCACAATGTTACTGACTTATGAAGCAACCAAAGATTTACCTGTTGTAGATCACGAAATTAATGGCTGGAATGGGCCGGTGACAACCCAGCGTATTGCAGGTAAAAAAATTACTGTTGTACCAATTTTACGTGCTGGCATTGGTATGCTTGATGGTTTCTTAAATCTTATTCCAAGTGCAAAAGTTTCTGTTCTTGGTTTAGAGCGTGATGAGGAAACATTAGAAGCACGTACATACTATAAGAAATTGGTACCTGACGTACAAAACCGTATAGCGATGATTATTGATCCAATGCTTGCGACTGGATCATCATTGGTTGCTGCTATTGATGTCCTTAAAGCGAGTGGTTGTAAAGATATCCGAGTGATGGTTTTGGTTGCAGCACCAGAAGGTATTAAACGTGTGGAAGAAGCACATCCTGATGTTGTCATTTTTACCGCAGCTGTGGATAACGGTTTAAACGAGAATGGTTATATCGTTCCGGGTCTTGGGGACGCTGGCGATAAAATTTTTGGTTCTGTACAAAAAGATTAAAATTTGATTAAATTATAGAGGAGGCTAAGGCCTCCTTTTTTATTAAGATTTTGATTCAACGATAAATTTAAAAAAACTAATTACTAAGAATCAATCTTTTTTATGCTGGGGAAATAACATGTTTTACAGGGGTGTTTTACATTCGTACGACCCTGCATTGAAAGCAGGAATTATCAAAATCAATGATCATGATTTTGATGTACATTTCGTATTGAATGACATGGCAAATTCCAGTATCGCGCCTCAAATTGGTGAGCGTGTGAAATGTATCGTGGTCGATAAAGACGACCAACGTCATGCAAAATTTATCGTGCGGTTAGACAATAAACATGCACGCGTCGAACAACCCTTGAATCAACTTTTTTATCGTGCGCACGAAGATTTAGAAGGTGAGTCTAAGAAGTTTGAACAAGAGCTAGATGAGCTGATCGAAAAGCGTCTTGCAGATCAGGAAAGTAGGCTTTACTCACAAACACAAATCCAAGATTTTGAACTAAATTTTAATACACTGAGTAAAGAATCAATCGTGTTGGATGGTTCTGGTGCTGAACATCATGCAGATCAAGTTTCAGATCCAGTATCTAAAATTTCCTTAGGTGAACCTCTTGAGGAAGAGCAAATTAAAGAAATGCTCGAATCAAAGCCAAGTCGCCGTGTGCCAGTCTTAGATGAGTCAGCTGTCGTACCACTTACGAAAGTTCAACCTTTGAATGAGAGTGCGCCTGAAGAGAACGTAGATGATCATCTACCCGAGCCAACCTATGCAAAAGGGCGCCCACCAAAAGTTGTACGTAAAGAACTCCCTGATGTTAAAACGCATTTTCAATTAAAATTTAATGCGCAAAAATTCATTACGAGTTCGCGTGTTGATGAATTCGGAGCTGATAAAAAATCAAAGAAAAAAGCCAAGAAGATAAAAGATCCAAACAAGCAATTTAATCCATGGATATTTGCAAGTATTGTCCCTATTTTAGTGTTCATTAATCTGGGTGTTTGGGGATTTCAAAAATATGAGCAATACAGAGAAGAGCAAGACGCAAAAGCAAAAATTTATGCGGTAGAACAAGAACACATTATCAAAGAACAAAAGAAAGAAGCTGAGAAATAAAAAAGCTCCAATGAGGAGCTTTTTTTATTAAGCATCACAGAATTTCATAAAGGCTTTTAAACCAGGTCCCTGATATTTTTGACGGTGTACTAACATAAATAAAGGGCGTGTGAGTTGCCAGAACGGCGTTTCTAAAATCACCAGTTGCTGTTTCTCTCTTAATGGTTCAATGGCTAATTTTGAAATACATGACATGCCTAAACCACCAGCAACAATTTTCAAAATAGCTTCATTATGACCCAAAGTTAAACGAATATTGGCATTCGGTAAGTCTTGCAGGATTGCGTTGTCAAAGACTTCACGAGTCCCTGAACCTTCTTCACGTAAAATCCATTCAGCCTGTTTAAAGTCTTCAATGGTCAGAGGGCGGTCTAATTTCGCTAGGGGATGATCTGGTGAGCAACACACAGCAAGCTCATCATCACGCCAGTGGATCGATTGTAATTGAGGTAAGTGACATGAACCTTCGATAAGTGCTAAATCAAGTTGGAACTGATTAACAGCTTCAATCATTTGACGCGTATTGCCCACTTGAAGTTGCAAATGTGCTTGTGGTTGTAATTGAAGAAAATCAGCCATTAAATCAGGCATCAAATAATCACTAATGGTCAAAGTCGCCCCAATACGGAGATCAATACTTTGAAGCTCGCCTTTTGCCGCTTGTTCAAATGATTCACATCGACCTAAAATTTCAAGCGCCTGTGGGAGTAAAAAACGACCCAAGTCATTCAGTTGAAGTCGTTTTCCTAAGCGATCAAATAATGGTGCACCGAGACCATCTTCAAGATCTGCTAACGCCATACTTGCAGCACTTTGTGTGAGTCGTACAGCATCACTTGCTTTAGTTACCGTACCCTCTTGAGCGACAGCTACGAAAACAGCCAGTTGGCGTAATGTCATGCGCATGAATGAAGCCTTAATGTGAAAAAATATTAATAAATTATATTGTCATGCTACCATGAGCGCAGTCTGTCATGCCACGTAGAAATTATGTCAATTGAAAAATTTAGCGTAGAAAAAGTCCTTTCTGTACATCGTTGGACCAACACTTTATTTAGCTTTACCATGACGCGTCCCGCACATTTTAAATTTACCGCAGGGCAGTTCGCGCGTATTGGTTTGAAAGTTGGCGATGATTTAGTGGTACGTGCGTATTCTGTCGTTTCATCGCCTTTTGATGAAACCTTAGAATTCTTTTCAATTGTTGTACCAGATGGTGCTTTTACATCAAATTTACAACATCTGAAAGTTGGTGATGAACTTTATTTGGAAAAGATTCCTTATGGATTTTTGACGTTAGCACGTTACCAGTTACCTATGCCAAATGACCTGTGGTTATTGGCGACAGGCACGGGGCTCGCACCATTTATTTCTATGTTGCAAGACTTTGAAGTATGGCAAAAATATAAAAATATTCATTTGGTTTACAGTGTGAGAACAGCAAGTGAATTGGCTTACGTACACCGAATTCAGGAAGTCGCGGATACCTTTGGTGAAGGTCATACAGGATTTAAATTTGTGCCAATTATTACACGTGATCCAAATGCACCATTGCATGATCGATTGCCAGTATTGATCGAAAATAGAGCGTTAGAGAAAACCGTTGGTCTCGATTTTAATCCGCAAACGTCACATATCATGCTGTGTGGGAATCCCCAAATGGTTGAAGATACAAAAGAGGCACTGAAAGCCCGTGGCCTGACCATGAATCGCCGTGGTGAAGGAAATATTGCAGTAGAGAACTATTGGTAAGTCCTAATCACCCTCTCTCTTTGGGTGAGGGAATTACGGCAAAAAACCTCCATCTCGGAGGTTTTTTTCTAAATTACATAGGAATACTATGCGGCATACTTAATGGACAAACATATCCATAAATTCACGAATCTCTTGAATCGCAGTATCGACATCACTCGTGAGCCAAGTCGGTTCAAATAAACCTGCATAATGTTCCAAACGATCGTGTGGAACCACTAAACGAATTGGGCATTCTTCTTCGAGTAAACGCCAAGGAATAATGGGTACTTCATTATCTAAGAAGCAAGCGATGTTACGAATGTCGATGATCATGCCGTTGACACATTCAGGAAAGGGCATCACCGAAAACTCTTCAGTGCGACGGCGGAAATACTCTAAGTCACCCCACTTCAGCACATAGCTTGGTTTCGTAAACTCAATAATTCCAATCAAATGCCCATCACGGGTATGATGCAAAGAACAGGCATGAGTGACATCTGTGTCTAAATCTAAAGAGACACTTTGTCGGCGATAGGTCATACAGATCGACAATAAAAATGAGGAGGGTGCATATTATACTCTATTTTGCATCACAGCTCATGTGCTTTGATCAGTACGAATTGATAATGTTTTTTCACACAAAACAACATGATAGATTGCTAGTATAAAAAATCATCAAAATACATAAGAGGGGCATCATGGTAGATCAATCCAATCATCCGACCCATAATGATCAAAAGAAGAAAAGTAAGATCCCAGTGTATATTCTGATTATCGTTGGTATTTTTTTAGCAGCCTTCATTTTCTATATGCTCGCTGATCGTGAACCAACACCAGGTCAAATTCCTGCTGATACGAGTATTCCTGCAACTCAAGATAATGCAGATACAGCAACGGCAACAGATTCAGCAGTGGATAATACCGTTACTGCGGTCGCAAACGATCAATAAACCACTACACTTTTCATGTTTAAACCCAGCTTAGGCTGGGTTTTTTCTTGATTTGCAACAATGTGTTGTATTTATGATGCTTTGAGTTGATTAAAAAATATTCGAAATTTATGGTGTGATGACGCGATCGAAAAATGATCTAGGGAAAAGAATTAAATCAATCGTAATTCAGAACACTTAACATAAGAAGAGGCGTAACCAATGAATGATGAATATAACGGCTTCACTCGAAATGGGGGCTTTGATGCAATGTATTATTGGGAGCAATTCCAACCAATTATTGCTGCAGTGGCCATTTTACTCATAGGATGGATCATCGCTTTAATCGTTGCCGCAGGGGTTAAGAAGGTACTTGCAAAATTAAATACCAATCAAAAATTGAGTAGCGCGACAGGACATCGCTCAAATATAGAAAATATCATCTCCAGAGTCGTTTTCTGGCTGATCCTCATTATTGCTGTTATCGGTTCACTCAACGTTTTAAACCTGACCAGTGTGAGTGGTCCGTTTAGTAATATGGTTCAACAATTCTTACTATTTATCCCACAATTATTGGCTGCGGTAGCAGTTGGTTTTATTGGATGGATCGTAGCAAATTTAGTCAAAGTTGGATTAACTCGACTACTCAGTCGTACACAATTGGATGAAAAGCTCAGTCAAGACGTTGGTGTGAGCTCATTTAGCCAAAATATCAGTGAAATTGTTTACTGGCTCATTTTATTGCTGTTCTTACCGATCGTGCTGTCTATTTTGGGCTTAAATGGTTTGTTATATCCAGTTCAGAATATGGTGACTGAAGCCGTTGCATACTTGCCGAATATCTTTATGGCAGGTGTGATTTTATTTGTTGGTTACATTTTGGCAAAAATTGTACGCGGTATTGTCGAAGGACTACTTTCAAGTTTGAATGTTCAACAGCAAGCTGAAAAAATCGGAGTTTTTAAAAATTCCAATCTGCCTAAGCTATTAGGATCATTTGTATTTGCCTTAGTAATCATTACTTCACTGATTATTGCGTTTGAGGCTTTGGGTATAGACGCGATTTCACAACCAGCAACAGCAATGTTGTATGAAATTATGAATGCAATTCCGCATATCATCGCAGCAGGTTTAATCCTGATCATTGCTTATGTGGTCTCACGTTTCGTATCTAATCTTGTAGTTGAAGTAATCGCTGGGACAGGTATTGATAACATTCCTCAAAAGCTCGATATGCAACGCTTTTTGGGTCAAACCAAAATATCAAAAGTTGTCGGTCATTTGATTGTATTCTTCACCATGCTCTTTGCGGTGTCTGAAGCTGCGAATCGTTTGGGCTTCGATCAAATTAGTGATTTGATTGCGATGTTCATTTATTTCGGAGCGAATGTACTTTTAGGTGCAGTTATCCTCGTCATTGGTTTCTGGTTAGCAAATCTTGTTGCCAATGTGGTGAAGCGTGGTGAGACCAATAGCGCACATTGGTTAGCGAATCTTGTCCGAGTACTGATCATTGGTTTAGTCGTGGCAATGGGCTTGCGTGCAATGGGAATCGCTGACTCAATCGTAAACTTAGCCTTTGGATTAACACTTGGAGCGGTTGCTGTCGCTTTTGCGCTTGCTTTTGGTCTAGGTGGTCGCCAACCTGCAGAGCGATTGTTGACTGACTTAATCGATAAAGCGAAATCTGACGCGAATAAGCCAAGACCAAATCAGCCTGAACAAGTCACTCCACCACTTACTGAGCAAATGGATGCTTCAACTGTTGCGGAAGAATATCAAGACGAAGACATTCCACCCACGCAAATTGATGTAGAGGCACCAACTCAACCATTGAATAATCGTTATGGATCTACAGGAGAGTCGGATCAAAATACACCATCAAAAAATGACCCTAAATAACATGTAAATTTGTGTCAGGATCAGTCAGCATGGTTTGGCTGATCCTCATGAAAAAGAGTAAAAATTATGAGTAAGAAATTTAATAAATTATTCGCCCCAATAGTGATTGCGGGTATCACCGTGGGTTTTTTAGCAAGCGCTTACCGCTTTGTTTTTGCAAATTCAAAAGCTACTGAAAACAACAGACTCAATACACCATCTATTGATGATGTAGTAACAGATCCAACCACACAAATGATTGATTCATCTGATACCAACGCCCAAAGACCCTCATAAATTACTTCCTTTAGAAAAGATAAATCAATAATGAAGCATTCGATTGATCAATAGGGACGATATTCAAAGAGGGCAAAGGATGCCCCCTTTAATGAAAAAATGAACAATACTCGTTGTTAATTAGACATACTCAGATGCGGCATGTGCAGATGACCAAGCCCATTGAAAGTTAAATCCACCTAAATGGCCAGTTACATCGAGTATTTCACCGACGAAGAAAAGTCCTTTTTGCTTTTTACTTTCCATTGTTTTTGAGGAAACTTCAGTGGTATCAACTCCACCTAAAGTCACCTCAGCCGTACGGTATCCTTCAGTCCCAGAAGGTTTAACTTCAAATGCATGAAGGCGCTGGGCAATCGTCTCTAACTTCTCATCACTGATATTACCGATTGATATTTCAGCTTGATCCATCCAAATCAACTGTTGCAATTCAACTACGACACTCTTGGGTAAGTGTTCAGCGAGTAAGGTGCGGAGTAACACTTTAGGTTGATTTTGTTTTCTAGTTTTAAAAAAATCCAAGAGATCAAGACTCGGTAAAAAGTCGACTTTAAAACTTTGACCCACATCCCAATAGTTTGAGAGCTGTAAAGAACTTGGACCACTTAAACCACGGTGCGTAAACAAGAGTGCTTCAGTAAAGCTATTGAGATGATTGCTTAATGTCGCTTCAACAGCATTGCCACTGAGTCGTGTCGTCACTTCTTTGAAACCATCAGAAAAAGTAAAGGGGACTAGACCTGCACGAGTCGGATAAACATAGTGTCCAAATTGCTTAGCAATCTCATAGCCAATGCCTGAGCCTCCAAGCGTCGGAATTGAGAGACCACCAGATGCGACCACGACAGATTCAACTTCAAAATAACCTAAATTGGTTGCTACTTGAAAACCGTGCTCCTCAAGGGCGTTGACGGCTTTCACCCCGCAACTGGTTTTGATGTCGACTAGACCAGTTTTGTCACATTCAGCAAGTAACATGGCTAAGATTTCTTTCGCACCGTTGAGGGTAAAGAGCTGACCGTGTTTACGTTCTTCGTATTCAATGCCATATTCGCAGACCAAGCCAATGAAATCCCAATTGGTATAACGAGTGAGTGCTGAGATAACAAAATGCGGGTTATGTGAAATATAGTTGTCAGGCTCAACATACAGATTGGTAAAGTTACATTTACCGCCACCTGACATGAGAATTTTTTTCCCCACTTTATTGGATTTTTCAACCACCACGACACGACGCCCACGTTGAGCAGCCATATATGCGGTCATTAAACCAGATGCACCCGCACCTATTACTAAAACATCGTATTGCTTGGAAGACATGAAAATAATCAAAAAACGAAACAGCGCAATTATAACGGTAAATTAAGATGAACTGAGCATTATCGGATTAATTCAAGCGAACAGCAGCAGAAGCAAGATCAACTAAATCGTTCGACCTTGAAGCCCGCCCGAATGAATGACTAAAACTTTAGCGTTTTTGGGGAAATAGTTTTGTTGTATAAGATCATGAATGCCAAACATCATTTTTCCGGTATAGACTTGTTCAAGTGGAATACGGTATTCATATTCAAACTTTTCAATAAATTGAATCAGTTCAGGTCGGGTTTTGGCATAGCCTCCGAAGCAATAATCATCAGTGATATCCCAGTTGTTTTTACCCGTCAGTTGTTTTACTTCATCATTCAGAAAATTGCCTTTTAACGCAGAAAATCCAATAATTTTTTGATGGTTTAAACTGCGTTCAATCAATCCTGAAATCGTACCGCCTGTTCCGACAGCACAACAAATGAAGTCAAAGGTCTGATCAGCATCTTTTAAAATTTCTTGAGTGCCCTGAATGGCAAGCGAGTTGGTGCCACCTTCTGGAATTAAATAACTTTCAGGAAAGCGTTGCGCTAAGTGAGCTAAAAACTCAGGATCATTTTTGTGTCGATATGCTTCTCGTGAGATAAAATGCAGCGCCATACCAAAACGTTCTGCGGTGGCGAGGGTGTGATTGCGGGCTGAGTTTTTGAGTTCTTCACCACGAATGATCCCAATAGACTGAAAGCCAAATTGATGCGCAGCAAACGCTGTGGCGGCAATATGATTTGAATAAGCCCCACCAAAAGTCATTACATTTTGAAAGCCTTGACGTTTTGCCTCAATAAAATTGTATTTCAGTTTATAAAACTTATTTCCAGAGATATGTGGATGAATTTGGTCTAAACGGCGAACGGTGATGTTTAAACCGTTTAAAGAAATTTCCTGATCTTGAACCTGTTGGGCAATCGTATCAAACATAGTGCGAGCATTTGGTTTTTTAACAGTATAGCGGATTTCGAATCTTAGCTCTTACTCGGAGAAATTGAAAAACAGTGAAAAAATATGTTTAAAAAATAATCAGAAGTGCTAATCTGAAAGAAAACGGAATTTTGGGAGGGTGGCATGAAGCAATCTCTATCCATTTTATTATTGGGTTTGTTTGTTTTAACGGCCTTAGGCTGTGAGCAGGATTTTCTAAACAAACCCAAAACTGAAGCACGAAGTATGATTATTGCTGGCGTACCTGTACAGGAAAGGGACTATCGTCTGTCTCCGCACGAAACTGCATATAATGAAGCACTGTCAGATGATGATTAGCATGACTTGGCTATTTTTATAAAATCAATTGTATTTAATTTATACAGTAAACTAATTCGCTAAAAATAATGAAATAAATAGTGAATAATTTTAATATTTAAAAAAATCACTCAAATAATTAGGGAAATATTCATAAGGCTTCCAAGTAGAATAACGCGATAAATCAATCATCTACTATGGAATTAATGTGGAATCAATTTGGATTTTAGGTTCGATTGCAGCAGCACTTTTACTGGGCGCAATGAGTCCGGGGCCGACTTCAATCTATGTCGCTAAAAATTCAATCGCTATTTCGCGTAAACATGGTTTATTTACTGCACTGGGAACTGGTCTCGGTGCTGCAATTTTTGGTTTATTGGCAGTATTAGGTTTACAGGCATTCTTACTTGCAGTGCCTTCAGCATATTTGGCTTTGAAAATCTGCGGTGGATTATATTTATTGTTTTTGGCTTATAAAATCATTAAACATGCCAAAGATCCAATCGAAGCTGATCATTCTGCATCGCATCCGATGAGTTTACGACGTGCATTTACCACAGGCTTAATTACTCAATTGTCGAATCCTAAAATTGCCATTGTACTTGCCAGTATTTTCACAGCTTTATTACCCAAAGAGATTCCGTTGTATTTTTACTTTGTGTTACCAATGCTGTGCTTTTTTATCGATGCTGGTTGGTGCTCGTTGGTGGCGGTTGCATTATCAGCGGAAAAGCCGCGTGCGGTATATTTAAAATTTAAGAAAGTATTTGATCGTGGTGCGGGCATTGTGATGTCTGTGCTCGGATTGAAATTGATTTTTGGTGTGAAGTAGATCACATTTTTAATCTTGTCTAACAATTTTTATGATCTGACCTGAATTCACATTTGCCAGTCCTGATCAGCTATAAAGAACTGAGGAGAGGTTGTTTAGGGTGTAAATATCTCTCATTGTTTGTGAGTTTGTTATGTATTCTCTCCTCAGTAGTCATTCCAAAAATAAAAGTCTACAACAAAAGTTCTACTATCAATTGGGTCAAATGGCCAAAAACCTTTTGGGTGCAGTAGAGCCAGAAGAACAAGCACTTTTACCGCGCGAATATAATTTAGACGCGCATGTTTTTCATCGTCAATTCGCGAGTACGCATTATGGAATCATGATTCCAGATTTGCCTGAGCCTTTTCGATATCTGTCCTATGCTTCTGTCATTGGTGATGTCGGTGCGAAGATAACGCATTTACCCAAGTCGATTTCGGGTCTTAGTCCTGAAAATACCGCTACTTTGGTCCATGGAACAGCCTTATCGACAGATGAAGAAGCCTTTCGCATTTATAACATTCAAGAGGAAATTGTATTTCATCAAAAGCCATTTAAGGTTGAGTTTGGTCGAGAATCTTTCCTTGCTGAAATTGAAGGGAGTTATCATCTAGTATCTGAACGTGATGATCTGCAAGTTGATCTTTGGTTAACCCCAACGCCTGCCATTACGTGGTTTGCACATAGCATGTTATATCAGCACTTTAGTGTATTGATGCAATATGAAGGTCATTTCACCCAACATGGAAAACGTGTTGAAGTTAAAGGACTATGTACACTAGAACATTGGAAAGCAGTCTCAAGCTCAATGTTGCCGAGTCCCATTAAACCGACCACAGGATTGGTGCCTTTAGACAGTTTTAGTTATCAAGTCATCAACATAGATGATGAGTCACAATTGGTCTTGGCGTATATCGGTTTTGCAGGTGAACCTACTTATACCGCCGTGTCTTATCGCCATATTGATGGTACTTCTATTCAATATGATGGTGAGGTTGCTTTTCAAGTGATTGCATTAAAGCCTGATCCGAAAATAACACCTGACGGTTTTGAAATGGAGGTGCCTCAGTCTTTTAGATGGATTGCGCATCATCAAGGTGAGAAAGTGTTAGATATTCTTGCGGTGGCAGATACGGAATATTGTTATGGTTTAGCCGCAGGTTATGTGAGTTCTTATCAGTGGAGTGGTTTGCTGAATGGAACTGAACGTAAGGGGCGAGGTTATGTTGAATATATTGACCGAAGACAAAACGTAAATTTAGATACCTAATTTTTGAATTAAATACGCCCATAAAAAAGCCTCTAAACGTATTAGAGGCTTTTTTAAAATCTTATTTCTTACATTCAGGCTGTGAACGGTCAATTACTTGTGTACCTTCTACACGATAACCAATTTGACCAACAATGAATGCTTGATTCAATTGAGTGATCACCACATCAGAAAGAGCCACAGCGCAACGGTTTTTTTCAAAAGCACGATCTACAGCAGTTTTAAAGTTTGGAACCCCCAAAGGGAACAAGACAACTGGGACCTTATCTTCACCTGTTACACGTTCACCTTTCACGAGCTGATTAGAGTTGAGATTATAGTTTTTAGTTGAAGCAACTGTCATATCAGCCATACGAACTGAACTGCCTGTCGCCAATACTGAAGTTGCTGCGATAATTGAAATTAATAATTTTTTCATTAGTTTACCCCCATTTTTAAGCGAGGGAACTTTAAAAAAAATACTTGAAATTTCAACCATTGCATGAATTTAGTTTAATCTTTAAAGTGAACCGGTATCCATTGGTAGCTTTGTCCATCTTTGGAATAAATGTGCCCAAGCCCCGGGAATGGTAAATGCGGTGCTGCAATCAACTGTCCATCTTTGGCATATTCAGCAAAATGTTTTAAACGTGTTTGAATTGCTGTTTGTGGATCAATATCGAACTCAATCGCGGTTTCAGGTTTGTCGAACTGCAAGGTATGCGAATGTACGATATCGCCAATAAACACGACGTCTTGTCCATCAGCTTTCAGTTTAAAACTGTAATGTCCTGGGGTATGACCAAAGGATGGTTTAAATTCGACATCGCCAAAGCGTAAAGATTTGTCTGAAAAGACTTTAATCTGTTTAGCTTTTTCATATGGCGCAAGTGCTGTTTTGATTTTTTCAACTGTTCCTAAAAAGCCTGCTTGCTTATCTTTTGGTAATTTTTTGACCGTATTTGGACTGAGCCAATAGTCATATTCAGTTTTTGACATATGCAGCGTCGCATTTGGATAATTCGCTACGCCGTTGTTTGAAATACCACACACATGGTCAGGGTGTAAGTGAGTGAGGAAGATACCATTCACTTGCGTAGGCTGATAGCCCGATGCTTTGAGGTTGTTATAGATTGAACCTAAGTGTGCGCCAAAGCAGCTTGCAGCACCGCTGTCGACCATCAGCAGTTGGTTGCCTGTATTGATGAGAAAGGCATTGACTGAGGTTTGGATGCCTTTGTCATTGACCGCAGCATATTTTTTTAAAATCTCGGTTTTTTCGCTATCGCTTAAGCCTTTAAACATGGAAGGGTTTAAGTAGTTTGTACCATCGAGTAGGGCGGTGATTTGGGTGTTGCCGATTTGGTGATGGTAGTAGCCCGAAACTTGTTTTTGTTGGGCAATAGTCGGTTCAGTCGCGTAAGTGGTGAGGGCGGTGGTGCTTATGGTGAGTGTGAGGAATAGTGGTTTTAAAGTTTTCATGGGATTCTTTTAAGTTTTAAATACATAGAGTGTTTTTAGCATAATGGTTTTGTTATAACAATTTAACTATTATAACTTCTTTTAAAATTTAAATTTTTATAACTACTTAGGTGAAATATGGAGAATAGATTCTTTAAGGGATTGTCATCTAAGATTGACCGTATTGTTGACTATTTGGAATCAAAAACTGATTCACAAATAGGAGAAATATTCACCCAGCGATTGGTTAAAAGTTCAATTATTGACTCGAAAGCTTATGGGGCACAAATTAGGACAAGTTTTAACAATATTAAGGTTAAAGATGATTATCTAAATCAAGGACTAAATACTTTAACGCAGGAACAAAAAAGTTATTTCTTGAATATTTCATCCGATGAACAGGAGTCAATGAGGTGTCATTTAAGAGCCATATCGGCATTTATAGAAGAATTAAACGATCTGTATGAATCTGATGGTGGCGTATCAGATTTACATAATATTGATATTTCTATCAAAAATAGTTATGACTCGTTTATACACTTTGCTAGATTAAGTGTTTTATCACTTGATTTTTTAAGTCAAAAAATTTCTGATGATTTAAATCCTGCTTTTAAAGAAAAAAATGAACAAGTAAATGCACTTATAAAAGAGTTAAAGCTATACAAGGGGGAAGCTTCTGCAAGAAAGACTAAAGATATCTATAAACAAAAATATGAACTATATTCTTTTAAGCTCAAGGATTATGAAGCATTAGCTTTCATTTTAGTGATTTTAGGATTCGGATTCATTGGATTACAAATTTTGAGTCCCACATTGTGGGATAAAGTTGGACTTACTAATTCACTTATCATTAAAGCTTCTGTAATTGGATTGTTTGCGACTATGTTTACTTATATTTTTAAGCAAATTAGTTTTTATCGAAAAATTTCAGAGCAAGCACATCAGACTTATATGGAGTTAGAAGCTCTACCAGCGTTTCTTAATCATTTACCTGAAGACAAACAAGATGAAATCCGAGCTGATTTAGCAAAACGTTATTTTGGTCAAAATTTATTTGATGCGATAAAAGAAGATTCGATTTCAATTCAGGAACAAGCTAAGGCGAATGCTGAAGTATTAAAATCGACTTCAGCTCTGTTAGACGTTATTAAAAAGCAGAATACCTAACGTTATTTAATAAGTGGTTAGGCGACATGGATGTCGCCGTTCACTTGTGGTACAGGGACGTATCATCAAGTGAACAAGAGATTTTTGTTACTTTTGATCTTTCAAAAGTAAGGCAAGCCTTACGCAAAGATAATATGTTCTATAAAAGTAGAGTGAGGGCGTGATTCAATAAATCCTCTCCCTCTTGCGCGTTATAACGCTCATCCTTTAAAAAAGGAGAGGGAACATAAAGGCATAAAAAAGCCCCTACATCAGTAGAGGCTTCTTCTTATCTTAATCTATCAATTAAGACACTTTATCACCTGGCTTCGCACCAGTTTCAGGTGAAATCACCCAAACACCTTCGCCATTACCCGCAGCTAACACCATACCGTTAGAAATACCAAAACGCATTTTACGTGGTGCAAGGTTTGCTACCATCACCACCAATTTGCCTTTTAAGTCTTCAGGTTGGTAAAACTCACGGATACCACTAAACACGTTACGTGGCTCAGCTTCACCGACATTTAAAGTGAGTTGAAGAAGTTTGTCTGAACCTTCAACTGTAGCCGCTTCCAAAACTTCCGCTACACGTAAATCAACTTTCATAAAGTCTTCAATGCCAATAATTTCAGCCTCGCCAACTTTAGGCTCAGGTTTCTTTTCAGCCTTCTTCTCTTTTTTCTTTTCTGCTTTTGGTGCTTCCGCAGGCGCAGCTAAAGAATCTTTAGATGCATCTACCATTGCAGCAACTGCTTTCGGGTCTACACGTTGCATTAACGGTTGGAACAATGCAATTTCATGCGCAACCAAAACTTGCTTACGAGATTCAAAGTTGAAGCTGTCAAGCTGTAAGAACGCTTGAACTTGCTCTGCCAATGTTGGCAACACAGGTGCAAGGTAAACCGCCAATTGACGGAATAGGTTAATACCCACTGAACACACATCATGAACTTGTTGTTCTTCACCTTCAATCTTCGCTAAAGCCCAAGGCTTTTTCTCATCGATGTATTGGTTGGCTTTATCTGCAAGCGCCATGATTTCACGAATGGCGGTTGAGAATTCACGTGATTCGTATGCTTGCGCAATTGAATCACCAGCATCAATAAAGCTTTGAACCAACTCAGGCTCTGCACAAGTCGCAGACAATTTATTGTCAAATTTCGTGTTAATGAATTTCGCACAACGACTTGCGATGTTCACCACTTTACCAACAAGGTCAGAATTCACTTTTTGAACGAAATCATCAAGGTTTAAGTCAGAATCTTCAACTTTGTCAGAAAGTTTAGACGCAAAGTAGTAACGTAAATATTCAGGGTTTAAATGCTCTAAATAGGTTTCGGCTTTAATGAACGTACCACGAGATTTAGACATCTTCTGACCATTCACAGTCAAGAAACCATTCACGAATAAGCTTGTCGGTGTACGGTAGTTTGCACCTTCAAGCATTGCAGGCCAGAACAATGCGTGGAAATACACGATGTCTTTACCAATGAAGTGATAGACTTCATTTTTAGAATCTTTTTTCCAATAATCATCAAAGCTTAAATCAGGACGTTTAGTTTTGATGTAATTTTCAAAGCTCGACATATAGCCGATTGGCGCATCCACCCAAACGTAGAAGTATTTGTTTGGCGCATCTGGAATTTCAAAACCAAAATATGGCGCATCACGAGAAATATCCCAATCCGACAAACCTGCTTCAAACCATTCATCTAATTTGTTAGCAATCGACACAGGTAAACGACCTTCGTCACGTGTCCATTTTTGTAGGTATTCACCAAAGTTAGGCAGTTTAAAGAAGTAGTGATCTGAAGATTTCTCAACAGGAGTTGCACCGCTTAAAGTTGATTTTGGATTGAGTAATTCTGTTGCGTTGTAGGTTGTACCACATACTTCGCATGAGTCGCCGTATTGATCTTCCGCTTTACATTTCGGGCATGTGCCTTTAATAAAACGGTCAGACAAGAACATGCCTTTTTCAGGGTCGAATAATTGCGTTACAGGGCGTACTGCAATGTTGCCTGCTTCACGGTTTTTGATATAAATCTCAGAAGCGCGAGCTTGGTTTTCAGCGCTGTTGGTTGAGTCGTAGTGATCGAAATCAACCTTGAAGCCGGCAAAGTCACGCTCATGTTCTTTTTGCACATTGGCAATTTGCTGTTCTGGAGTAATGCCATTCGCTTCAGCACGTAGCATAATTGCTGTGCCGTGAGCATCGTCCGCGCAGACATAAGTCACGTTATGACCCATTGCACGCATCGCACGTACCCAAATATCTGCTTGGATATAACCGAGTAAGTGACCCATATGGATCGGGCCATTGGCGTATGGAAGGGCGTTAGTGACTAAGATATTACGCACGGATATGACTCTCTCATTCGTATATTATGCAAGGTGCATGATTTTACCTGATGCGCGAGGGAATACAAAGTAAAGGTTTATGCTAACCTTAAATAGAAATAGTTAATCAATAGAAATTATATGAGCATATTTTCTTTAAAAAATGGACAGTTAAATCAAGTTGCTACTACTAATTTCGCTAGTGAGTCGATCCTAGAACGTCAAGATTTACAGAAAGCAATACAACAAAATATTAGTGTGGTAGCACCAAATTGCTTAATTTTGGCAGAAGAATATGCTGAATGGGATTCTTCACGTAAACGAATAGATCTACTAGCAATTGATCAGCAAGCAAATTTAGTAATTATTGAACTAAAACGTACAGATTCTGGTGATCATATGGAGCTACAAGCTCTCCGTTATGCTTCAATGATTTCGACTATGACACTTGAACATGCGGTAGATGTTTATCGAAATTATAAACATAAAAATGGTGATATTGATTTAACAAAGGAAGAAGCACTAGCAGATTTGGAAAACTTCGTAGAAATTGAATTAGATGAAACTAATTTTGGCAATGATGTTCGAATAGTTTTAGTTTCGGCTGACTTTTCCAAAGAATTGACTACATCTGTTATTTGGTTGAATGAACGTGATCTTGATATAACATGTGTAAGAATGAAGCCATACAAATTTGAAGATAATATTTTATTAGATATTCAACAAGTTATACCTTTACCAGAGGCAAAAGATTATCAGGTTAAAGCACAGAAAAAAGCTGAAGAAAGAAGAGAAAAACAGAAAAGTATAGCTGTAAGAGATAATTCAAGATATTTATTTAATGGTAAAGAATTAAATAAGCGGAAATTAGTATTAGAAATCATACATGAACATATTAAAAATAAAGGCATAACATCATATAGACAGCTTTTAGAGGAATTTCCCCAAGATCTAAGGAAAGGAAAGAAACTTTTTAGAGAGTTCAATGATGCATTTACAAATGAATCTTCAAGATATTTCATGAACGAATACGAAGTTCTTAATTTGGAAGAAGGAAAATTTGTAATTTCTAATCAGTGGGGGATTGGTAATATTCAATCTATTTTAGATAAAGCCGATTCTTTGGGATATGAAATAAATATCATCAATGAAAATGCTGTAATAGTTCAAGAGGTATTTTATCAAGACTATTGTATTCAAAAATTTTCCAATAAAACGATTACTATCCTTAAAAACAAAGTTATACAGACGCCAGTGAAGCCGATTTTAATAAATTTAGCGAGAGAAATTGATATAAATACAAAAAACAGTAGAGGTAATGATAAAAATACAAGAACATTAGGGGCTGATATCCTCGAAAAATTGAGTGAAATGAAAAATGTATGAGTTGGAAGATGATTTAGAGTTCAATCAACCTGTAAAACGCATCAAATCGAATGTGCAGGGCTTACCAACTCTGGGTAAGCAAATTCTTAATCAGGCACAGGATTATCTTGATCAAATCTCACAAGGCGAACATACACTTTTAGTCAATCATTTACGTGAACTTGCCCAGCAAGATGAATATTTTAATGTGCTTGCCGATCAGTTGGATCAACCTGTCGGTTCGAAAGTTGCCAATGATGCGTTAAATCTGATGCGCTTTTGGCAACAAATTCATGCTTATGAAGATGTGCAAAGTTTTAACTTACTTGATGTTATTAACACTGAAGCTTTTCAAAAAGATGTGTTGACCGCTTTCGATGCTATGCAGATCGATGAGCAGAATAAAGCCTTGCGTCGTCCTGTGATTATCGAAGCTTTTAAAATGTATAAACTCGGCTGTTATGCAGGTTGTGTGCCTTTACTCTATGCACAGTTGGAAGGGCTGTTGACAGATGTACTGATTCAACAAGCATTCTTAAAACAAAACGGCACCAAGTTTGTCGATGTTTATAAAATTGTACCGGGTTTGAAAGGCAATGAAATTAAGAGCCTTTGGCATAAATCTAAGATAGCCATTGAGCTTAATCCATACTTTGCAGAACTCGCGGCTTATAAAATGGATTCAAGCTCGAGTGTGACCGCGACACGTCATAATATTTTGCATGGCACGGATGTCGAGCATTTCACACAAGCACGAAGCTTTATTTTATTTATTTGGTTGTTTTCTGCATTGAACTTTATGTCGAGTATTCGCTCCTAAATTCATCATTTTAAACTCAAAAGTTACAGCGTAGTGGTGTTCTACATCATCATGTGAGAAATTGTAGTGATTCGAAACATTTACGATGAGCACTGCAAATCTTCGATATAACTTAGATTCACTATCAAAGCGATAAAGAGGATTGAAGATGTCGAATAATAAAATTGATGACTTAAAAAACAAAGCTTCAGAACTCGGCGATGATCTGAAATTGAAGGCGAAGGAAGCTGAGCTGAAAGGCGAGAAAGCATTGGATCAAGTGAAGCATGGTGCAGCAGAAGCCAAGCTTGAAGGTGAAAAAAAACTGAATGATCTAAAACATGATACGGAGCAACATTCTTCTGAAGCGCATTCAACTTTAGATGATTTAAAACATAAAGCGGTAGATTTGAAAGAGCAAGCAGCAGATAAATTGCATGACCTGAAAGATCAGGCGAGTGATAAATTTGCGGATCTTAAAGCAAAAGCATCAGAGAAAATTGATCAACTGAAAAAGTAAATTGATCACAAAAAAGCTCATCATCAGATGAGCTTTTTTTTTAATCTTTTCTAATCCATTCGATTTTTCTAATTTCATTATTCACCACAGTAAACGTGTAAATCAGATCATGAAATTCGTAGGTATAGCTATAAGCCGTAAAACGATTTTTTCCTTCTTTCCATTCATAATGTTGAGTTGAAGTCGGCGTCTGCTTCATGTGTGATCTTAGTTTTGCATAAGAGTCACCTAAGCTGATGATTTGTCCTGAAGGAGTACGAAAACTTCGGGATTCATTGGCGGCATAGCCTAAAGTTGGTAGAAGGAGTATTGTGCTCATTAAGGCAGTTATTGAGCGTGTTTTTAATTTAAGTTTCAGATTTCTTTGTTTTAAAGACATATCGAAGTGTTATCTTGGTTTTATATTCTTTTCAATTTTAATTTGAAAAATTCTCTATTGTGTTGCTATTTGTTGAAAGCATGAATCACTTGCAACATGAATCAAGGCGTTTAACAGTGAAATCAAGTTTATAGCCTGTATCAATGACAACATTCGCAATACGCCAATAAAAATAATAAAAAAGCTGACTAATTTAGTTGGAATTCGACTAACATATTTCTAATCAAACGGGGATCAATATATTGTTGCTTAACCTTGTTGATATTTCTCGTTAAACTATTCCTTTATCAGTTTCTGTCCAGACTTGGAGTACGGTATGTCGTGGCTTTCTTCACTCAAATCTGTTTTTTCACCCTCAAAGGAGGTGAATGAAGAGGCTGTACAACACGTATTACAACACTACGTTTTGCCGAATTCTGACAATTTTTTGAAAGATCGAATCACACAGGTCAATGTTGAAGGTGATGTACTGCAAATTACCATTAATACCGTGCCAAGTGAAAAAGATCAGTTACAGCAAATTCACGATGAACTTGCTGATGCTTTGGAAAAGTGTGGGATTAAAGAGCTGAATATGCATGTCATTCAGCAAAAAACAGGAAGTCATGCTCAACAACAAGGTGGTTGTGGGCACAACCATGCAGCAGGTGAAAGCTGTTCAAACAAAAAAGCCGAAGCCCCAAAATCCAATCTACCTCCTGTTGTAGATGCATCTGCAAGCCAAGATGCGGTAAAACAAGCGAATGCGAATTACCAACCTCAACAAGAAGAAGCACCGATTCAAAAAGCTGCACCACAGCAACGTGATGTACCTAAGCATCCACGTATCCAGAACGTGATTTTAGTTTCGTCAGGTAAAGGTGGTGTAGGCAAATCAACCACTACGGTCAATTTAGCTCTGGCATTACAAAAGCTCGGGCTGAAAGTAGGTGTATTGGATGCAGATATCTATGGTCCAAGTATCCCAACGATGCTTGGCAATGCCGGTAAAACCCCAATGATCGAGGCAGAACATTTTGTACCGTTGGATGCTTTTGGTATGGCGGTGTTGTCAATTGGTCATCTGACAGGAGATCACAATACTCCTGTGGCTTGGCGTGGTCCAAAAGCAACAGGCGCATTGATGCAACTGTTCAACCAAACCCTTTGGCCTGATCTTGATGTATTGATGATCGACATGCCACCAGGAACAGGAGATATTCAATTAACTCTGGCACAACGTATTCCAGTGACTGGTGCAGTGATCGTGACGACACCGCAAAACGTGGCACTGATGGATGCGACCAAAGGTATTGAATTGTTTAACCGCGTTCAAATTCCTGTGATGGGGGTGGTGGAAAATATGTCGACACATATTTGTTCAAACTGTGGCCATGAAGAGCAAATCTTCGGTACTGGTGGTGGTGATAAGTTATCGGAACAATACGGTATTCCATTACTTGGACGTTTACCATTGAATGCGAAAATCCGAGAGCATGCCGATGAAGGTAAACCATCTGTATTGATTGGTGATGATGCAGCAGATAGTTATATTGAAATTGCACAGAAGATTGCAGCTGCATTGCCTAAAGCTGAAAAAGATAAAAGTCGGATTTTCTAAGTATTTGAAAAGACTCGATGTTAAACCTGTCTAAGTCTGACTTAGGCAGGTTTTTTTGTTGACCGTTCGTCGTTTTAGGATTATTTACTCTAATTTTTCTACCTAAAATATTTTGTGAAATTTCACGTTATATGGGTATAGAAATGCGTTCAATCACTGCAATGAAGATGGTTATGATTTCTCTCATTCTGTCAACGACAGCTTCTGCTGCCATTATTCCTTATGTTGATTATCCTGAAGAATTCAAAAAGAAATCTTTAAATATTCAGGTTCAAGAAGCTGAACAACAGTCAAATTAATGCTTGAACTTAGCATCACAGCGTGAATGGACTGTGATGCTGAATTTCATCGATGAAGAACGTGCTATAAGCATTTTTGCAAGAGTGCATCATGTTTTTCGTTTCGATTACATTGTGTGACTTCAGAGTTATAATTTAAATGACAAACTAACCTGATGAAAAATATTACAAAAAAAATTGTGTTTCATTCTTGAGAAATTTTCACACAAATAATATTTTGCCAATTGAAATAATCCTGATTAATCTGAGCGCATTATCAGCGAGGTCATCCTATGATTTCATGGCTCTTTATTGCGTTGGTTACCACGATTTTATTCACACCCGGACCAACCAATACTTTACTTGCATCTTCAGGCATACAGGTAGGTATTAAAAAGTCATTTCGCTTAATACCCGCGGAAGCATTAGGCTATCTTATTGCCATCACTGCATGGGGATTTTTAATTGGTCGTGTCACCACTCATTTGCCAATTTTGCCAGTGATATTAAAATTATTTAGTTCATTCTATATTATCTATCTGGCCATCAAATTATGGCGCACTGCCAACGTAGAACATCAGTTGAATCAGCCCACCATCAAAGCTTCTGAATTATTCTGTGCAACTTTACTAAATCCTAAAGCTTTGCTTTTTGCCTCGGCTATTTTCCCTGCAATTGTTTGGGTGAGTGTAGATTATTATATTGCGCACATGTTGATGTTTATTTTATTGATCCTACCCATCGCTTTTATTTGGACACTCATTGGGTCGCTGTTAGCCAATAATAAAATTAAATGGGTAAACCAGTCCAATATGCAAAAAACAGCATCCTTAGTCCTGATGAGTTTCTCAATTCCAATGAGTTATTCTGCATTGTTAAGTCTTTAAGATGATTCACCGCAGCAGACTGAACAGGAATACAAATCGTGGGTTATTTCCATTGACGGGGTTTTCAGTTAAAGTACAGCGCAGTAATTGAATATGTATTCTGGGAATAAATAAATGGCTATTAAGTCTGATCGTTGGATTCGCGAAATGAGCGAAAAACACGGCATGATTGAACCGTATGCAGAAAACCAAGTTCGTTTAGATGAAAATGGTCAAAAACTCATTTCATATGGCGTTTCAAGCTATGGTTATGATGTTCGTTGTGCGCGTGAGTTCAAAGTGTTCACAAACGTTCACTCTGCTATTGTTGACCCAAAAAATTTCGATGATAAAAGTTTTATCGATATCGAAGCTGACGTGTGTATTATTCCACCTAACTCATTTGCGCTTGCTCGTACAGTAGAATACTTCCGTATCCCACGTAATGTCTTGACGGTGTGTTTAGGTAAATCAACCTATGCGCGTTGCGGTATTATTGTAAACGTGACGCCACTTGAGCCTGAGTGGGAAGGTCATGTGACCTTGGAATTTTCAAATACAACCAATTTACCTGCACGTATTTATGCTGGTGAAGGTGTTGCTCAAATGTTGTTCTTTGAGTCTGATGAAGTGTGCGAAACATCTTATAAAGATCGTGGTGGAAAATATCAAGGTCAAACAGGTGTAACTTTACCTAAAACCTAAGTATTGAATTGTAAGACTTCATGCAAAAAGCAAACTCAATGAGTTTGCTTTTTTTATAAGTATTTGAAAAATTGAATTTATTCATTTATCGGAAAAAATGCCAACCCAATCGCAATTTTTTGCAAATTCTACTTCATTTATATACTATAAACTGTGATGTAATCTTAATATTAAAAGAGAAGCATGGAATTCTTCTCTGAACAATTAAAAATATAAATATGGTGCAAGGCATCGTATACGGGAAGGTCGAGATGGCACTTAATTATACGAACATATTTAATCAGACTTTACTTGCAAGTTTAATGACGCTTACTACGGTTTCGGTCTATGCATTGCAGCCTCTTTCGGATGAAAATTTAAGTGCGACGACTGGTGAGGGTGTCGCCATGATTCCTCAAGATGCTTATTTTGTTTTTCAAGGGGAAAATTCAACTGCGGCAGATTTAATGAATCGCCAAAAAGATACCGGATATATTCATCTCATTCCAGTGGGTCCTTTAACGGATGCGGCATTGGATACCAATAAAAATGGAACAGTAGGGTCAGAAGATCATTCCGTGGGTAAGGCTGATTTGTTCGTGTATGGTCTCGCATTATCTAAATCTGATAATAATCACAATACGCGCTTAGCTGCGACAGATAAAGATGCACATATAGGATCATGGGGAACAGCAACCAATCCATGGCTACTTCGAGTCGGTACTGAAACTCAGGTTCCAAATTTTGATTTAAATAAAACATGTATAAGTAATGATCCTAGCTGTCAGGTTCCATTCTTGACGCTTGAAGCTCCATTAATGGACACAGTTCGTCCTACGGATGCAGCCAATGGTCTTGATGCTTACAAATTGAAGATGGCCATGTGGGCGGATGCTTTTGTTCTTGATCCATCTCGTAAAGAAGGGGATCCACTACTTTACCAATTGGGTGAAAAAGCAGGAACGAGTAATGCGGATCGTGCTAATCGACTTCGTTTACAGGCCATTTGGAATAATTTTTCCATTAATGGAAGTAATATAAAAATCTTTCAAACTTTAAATGGTGCAAGTAACCAAGCAGGCATGAGTGCATTTTATAACAACACCTTGGGTGTTGCTGGACTTGTGCGTTTGAACTCAGGTGATGGTCAAAATCTGACGACGGGGAATAAAACAGCCAATATTCTTAGACTGAGTACGCGTGAAACATCAGACACTCCTAATTTACAAACCCCTGCCATCAACAATACTTTGGCACCAGTATTTGATGCCAATGAGGGTATCTTTATTCATAATTTGAATGCCAATATCGTATTGGGTTCACTCTATCAGCCTTTGATTCTAGGATCTGATGGTAAAAACTTTAGTTTGGAACTTACGCGTATTCCAAATAAACCTGAAATTTATAAAAAAATATACACAGATTATAGCAATCCAAACTCGACAGAATATGCGGGCTCAACCTGTAACTTTTATAAATGTGGTAACAATGGTTTGAATGGCTATCAAGGGACGAATGCAACACATAGCAGTATCACTATTGGAAGTACTTCTTATAACGCTGCGAATAATACTTTAAGTGCTTATAAAGGATCAGATGCAGTAGGTATAAGTTTTGGTGCAGTCAATCCAATTCCCCAAACGCCTAATGCCGCATTGCCACCGTCAAATTTTAAAAATATGGGTTCTGCGGTCATTGATGGTGTTCTTATTCAGCATATGAAAATCACCACAAAAGGATTATAGGAGAGCATTCATGAAAAATTCATTAGTCGCTGTCCTATTCAGTGTTATAGCATCAATGACTTATGCACTTGAGCCCATGTCAGATGAAGCTTTAAAAAATGTTGAAGGACAAGCTGGAGCTGATCTCTCTTTAAAACTTTCTTTAAACCAAAAGTTAGTGACTGAGAATAATGTTCAACGTTATGTGTTTGATGATGCACTGTGTAAGGATGTGGAATATTGTCGTCTCGCGCTTGCTGTCAATAATCGCTATATCAAAGATGGTCAAGCAAGTAGTACAGATGGTTTTAAATTATGGCTTGTTTTTAAAGGGATTCAGGGCACTCTAAATATTCAAAAGATTGGCTTGGATGGTGTGGATCTCAGCTATAAAAATGATTCTGGTACTGATCAGCTTAAAGCAGCGATGCAACTGAGCTTTGATGCATCTAAACCAATTCAAATTCGTAATTTTGGTTTTGATGCTTTGGCTTTTGGTCAGGATAAATTTACCAGTAATGCCACCACTGAGGGTGTAGGAACAAGTCCTGCTGACTATGGTTACTTGCAAGTGACACGTTATGATTCATCTAATGCTCCTCGTTCTGCATATGACCATGGGCGAGAAACTGGTTTTATGGGTTTAAAAATGAATGGTAATTTAGCTGTTCAGGGTAAAGTCATGATGTTTGGTTGTGACGGCAGTCACCAGCGTTGTTGAAATTAAACATGCATAAGGAAATGTGATGAACAATAAAAAATATAATCACAGCTCATTGCTGGTTATGAATGCATTAAGCTTGAGTATCTTGCTTGCAAGTGGTCATGCCATGGCTTTAGAAGTGATGCATGATGAAGCTTTGCGAAATGTAAATGGTCAAGATGGTGTGCATATCTCGACAACATTGACTGAAGCCAACATGGATCAGGTCTATTGGCAAGATCAAGCTGGTCGTGGCAGTAGTGGAGCAACCAATAATACATTGCAGGCAACAGCAGATAATGTCTCTATTCGAAAAAGTAATGTCTCTAATCAAACATTAGGGGCAGATATTAAAATTAATGCTGGAAGCAATGCGAACCAAGCAGGTTTAGACTTCAATGCCAGTGTGACACCTGCTTTAGTGACCATGAATAATCTCAGAATTTGTGATAACGAGAGTTCAAGCCGTTGTAGTTTTTCAATGGGTCAATTGGCTTTACAAACTACTTCGAATACTCATTTATCACTTAGAACGATTCACGGATTATTCAGCAAAGAGAATCTTAGCGAAATCGCACTAGGGATTAAAAATGCCAATATCTATTTAGGGCAGACTGACGCACGAAACCAACTCAACCAACTTGTTTTAAACAACTTCAATTTCAACTTCAAAGCACGTGGTGCCATGTTTGTGGATGAAGTTGAGGGATTGAGAATGCAGTCGAATACACGTACAGGGTCGACAGATAATGTTGCCGGTATGAGTAGTACGCCTAATGATAATTTGGGTTATGTGGATTTAAACCGTGTTGCAAATTCGGCTTCAAAAAAAGCAGGATTTATTAACACAGGAACCTATGGCAATGGTAAGTCAGGTGCTGAGGGTGAAACAACAAACTCAGGTCTAAATATTGAAGTAATGTTGAATAAGAACGTGAGTTCAAATGACCCATATGCTTTAAATAGCAATACGAATAATCCTCAAGGAGCTAAAGGTCTCATACGTGTAGGTGCCAGCGGGCGAATGGTCAATTCATCGTTGCAATTTCGTGGTACAAAAGGCAATGAAAGTGTTCTAGGAAATGCCAATAGTCCAACGGCTTCATCTAGTAATAGTGTAATTGGTGATTCTGGAATCGGATTCCGTATGAAAGCTGACTTTACCAAAGACAATGATTCAATGCTCGGAAGTGATGGACAAGCAACGACTTTAGAAATTGGTGGGGCAGGTCTAAATGCATACGGTTTTGAGTTTAGTAACTTAACAGGGTTAAGACCAAATACTCGAGCATCTTTTGACAGTGGTAATGTGTATCTCAATTTAGCCGATACAAAAACACTGCGCTTACCTGAAAACGAAGTGTTCCAAAAAAGTCGTTTTGGTAATGGAAGTTATTTAACCTTAGCAACTGATTATCAGCACCAAATTCATAATGCAGTAACAGGTGATAATCCTTACAGCTTGATTGCTGCGATTCGTGGTGCTGAATTTCAGTCTATTTCCCGCCGTGGACGTTTTACCAATAGTGCAGGAACACCAGCAGCTAACTTGTTTGCGAATACAAATGTTAAAAATGAGTGGGGTTTGGCACTGCCTTTTTATAATCTAAATGCCAATCTTGCTCTATATGGAACATCAGTTCGTGCAGATCAAGCTTTTTATTACACTTTAGCAGGCTCCGATGTTGTTAAAAACATGATTGCTACAACGGGTAATACCTCAAGAATTGGTTTGTCTTTTGCAATGAGTACCTCTGGGGTAGACCGAGCTAATGGTCAAGCGCTAGGTAACAAAACCACGTCAATTTTAGTGGTTGATGGAGGTAAGGTAGGCAGTGGAGATACGGCAACATCAACAGATTACTATATGGGTTTACGTAATATTGATCTGTACGCGAAGGGTACAGGAAATATGGGCGTAGAAAATGGTAGTGTAAATGTCAGCTTGCGCGATATGTTGATTGTTCTATCAACAGAAGTTGCTGCGGGATATCTGCCAGGTACCATTTATAAAACCTGTAAATTAAATAGTGGAGCAGCAGGATGTGCTACGCGAAGTTCATCACCAGACAACAATTTTGCTTTAGCTGATGATGTGATGTTTGTGGTGAAATCACGTCTTGGTGGTGATGTTGATTTTTCTTTAATTCCAAATAATGCTGCTGAAGATGGTCAGAGCTTAACTTTTGTAGGTGAATTAGAGCTGAAAGGTGACAATAACACCTTCCAAATTACCGATCCTCATAATGGTTCAACACTTGGTTTAGACCGTTTGACAGGTAAAATTGCATTTAATAATGCATTGGTTGTTAGTAAAGATCAAAATGGTGCGGGACAATTTGGTGTGAATGCTGCCTTGATGTTCAATCCTCAAAAGACAACTTCGGGTGTTTTTAGAGCAAGAGACATCAACTTCTATCCTCCAACTGTAGGTGCTGGCGCTCGTTTAGGCGAATTGGCTATTACTGGCGGTCGCTTGAATAGTGAATTGCGCATTACACCTCGAAATTAATAAGTAAATATGGAAAGTTGAGGGACAGACTCATGAATATGATAAAAACAAAACGATTCAGTTTGCTTATTTTGACCACTGCGGTGGGATTCCCGTGTTTTGCTATGCAACCATTAGATGATCAGTCTCTTTCATCTACTACTGGTCAAGATGGGATCAGCATTGGTATTGAAATGGATAAGATCGAGTTCACACAGGCTGCGATCATTGATCAAGACGGAATTAAAGATCCAATATTAGGAAAAAATTATTCACAACCAGCTGGCTTAGTGGTCGCAGGTCCAACTGGTAATCCAATTCAGGTTCAATTTTTAGGGCATACCCCTGGTTCGTCTACAATCAATGCAAAAATTGATACAGACGGAGGCAATGGCACGCCATTTGCCAATATAGGTATCACTTTTGCGGAGCAAATTACAGGGTTTAAATTGAGTCCATTCGCACTTTATATCGCCAGCAGTAATCAGGTGTCTAGTGCTACACAAACTAAATCGATTTATAATGATCTGAAGCAATTGGTGCCTGGTGTCGCTAAAATTTTAGAAATAGGCAGTGCTGATAGAAACTTTGAAATTACATTAAATCAATCCCAACGTCCTCAGATCAATGTTCAATTAGGCAATGTGCCACAAGGCTACATGGTTCAGTTTGGAGGCGCAATTCAATCAATCTGTGGCACAGGCTCAGGCTGTCCTATTGCATTCGTATCTGGTAATTCTTCTGCAAAATTCGATTTTCAGGCTAAAGCTACTGATCAAAACAATGGCTTTTCATTATCTGGTTTCCATGCAGGTGTTGCACCTTTAGGTATTTACATCGGAAATACAGGACAATCTAGTAAAATGAATGTTGGTCTCAACAATGTGATCTTGGGACGTGAGGGGGCGAGTAGTCCGACGGTCTTTAATGGTTTAGCGAATGGCTCAATGGGGAGCTTTGGGGCTATTGGTACATCTGTGAAAGATTTGAAAGTGAATATCAACGGTCTATAAAAAATCCCGCGAATAGCGGGATTTTTTATGCTCAAATTATTGGGCGATTTTAGCGAGTATTTCTTCTTTACTCAGGTTGCTTGATTCAGTATCAGAACGACCTTTGTACTCAAAAGTACCAGCATCTAAACCTTTTTCACCGATAACAATACGGTGCGGAATACCTGTAATTTCGATATCGGAGAATTTAACGCCTGGTCGTTCATCACGATCATCTAAAAGCACGTCATAACCAGCAGCTTGAAGTTCTGTATAAAGTGCTTCAGCAGCCTCTACAGTACGAGGTGATTTATGAGCATTCATCGGAACGATTGCGACATGGAAAGGTGCAATAGCAGCAGGCCAAATAATTCCTTTTTCATCGTAATTTTGTTCAATGGCAGCCGCGACTACGCGAGTCACCCCAATTCCATAACAACCCATTGTTACAGTGAATGGTTTACCATCCTTACCTAATACTTTGCAGCCCAGAGCTTCAGAGTATTTTTGACCTAATTGGAAAATATGACCAACTTCAATACCACGTTTAATTTGAAGTACACCTTTACCATCTGGAGATGGATCACCCTCAACAACATTGCGAAGATCATAAACTTCAGTGAATTGAGCATCACGCTCCCAGTTCACACCCGTCGCATGTTTGTTTGCTTCGTTTGCACCTGCAACAAAATCAGACAATACTGACGCTGCTCGGTCAACGATGACATTAATCCCTTTTTCGACCAGACCTTGAGGACCAACAAAACCAGCGGTTAAGCCTAAAGCACTCAGTTGTTCTTCAGTTGCAAATGTAAGTGGTGATGCAATCAGCGGATGTTTCTCAGCTTTGATTTCGTTTAGCTCATGATCCCCACGAAGGAATAGTGCTACGACAGGCGCAGTTTTACCTTCTTCAGCGATTCCTTGTACCAACAAAGCTTTGACAGACTGTTTTGCATCGGTACCTAAGAAAGCAGATACATCAGCTATAGTTTTTTGATTTGGTGTTTCAACAATTTTTAATTCTTGAGTTGGTGCAGCACGTTCACCTACAAGAATCGCTTCAGCCATTTCGATATTGGCTGCGTAATCTGATTCAGTTGAGAATGCAATATCATCTTCACCGCTAGATGCCAATACATGGAATTCATGCGAACCTGAACCGCCAATTGAACCTGTATCCGCCTGAACTGGACGGAAGTCTAAACCTAAACGAGTAAAAATACGGCAATAGGCATCGTACATCGTGTCGTAAGTTTCTTGTAATGAAGCTTGATCTGCATGGAATGAGTAAGCATCTTTCATCACAAATTCACGAGAGCGCATAACGCCAAAACGAGGACGAACTTCATCACGGAATTTAGTTTGAACTTGGTAGAAATTAGCGGGTAATTGTTTATAACTTTTGAGTTCGTTACGCGCTAAATCAGTAATGACTTCTTCATGTGTAGGGCCGAGAACAAACGGGTTGTTATGACGGTCATTAAAGCGTAAAAGTTCTGGACCATATTGCACATAGCGACCAGATTCTTCCCATAAACTTGCTGGTTGGGTCACAGGCATCAATACTTGTAGTGAACCAGCACGGTCCATTTCTTCGCGAACAATCGCTTCGACTTTATTTAACACACGTACGCCCATTGGCAACCAAGAATATAATCCTGAAGCCAATTTACGAATCATACCCGCACGAAGCATCAGCTGATGAGAGATTACTTCAGCATCACTTGGGGTTTCTCTTAACGTTGCAAATAAAAAGCGACTCGCGCGCATGGAATTTGTCCTAATAATGAGCGTTAAAGCATAAGATTATACGATAAAAAATGAGGTGAGCATTTTGAATGACACCTCATGACAATTCTCTACATTATGACATGAATTTTCGTGTTTGACGTACCATAAAATTCTTAAAGTCATCTAAGTAAGTAAAGATAACGGGAACGACAACTAAGGTCAGCAGGGTAGAGGTAATGACGCCCCCAATGACAGCATGCGCCATCGGAGCACTTTGTTCACCTCCTTCACCCAAGCCTAATGCCAATGGCACCATACCCATGACCATCGCACTCGTGGTCATCAGAATGGGTCTCAGTCGTGTTTTACCTGCAGCAATAATGGCATCAAAACGTGTCTCACCGCGATCAATAGCTTTCTTAATAAAGTCAATGAGGAGAATTGCATTCTTGGTTACTAATCCCATTAACATGATGATGCCAATAATGGAAAATAAATTCATTGTTGAGTTAAATAAGAATAATGCAAGGAATACCCCGACCAATGACAATGGTAATGAGGCCATGATCGCCGCAGGATGAATAAAACTATTGAATTGAGAGCCTAAAACAATATAGATAAATACAATAGAAAGTGTAACAGCTGTAACAGCGTACCCAATCGATTCTTCCATATCTGCGTTTGCACCTTGTGTTTCAAAACCATAGCCGGCAGGCATCTCGAAGTTATCTTGTAATGCTTTAATATCTCGACCAATATCACCTGCAGGTCGACCTGAAGTATTGGCTTCAACCATGACTTCACGTGCTAAATCACGACGGTTGATTTGAGATGCACCATAACTTTCTTGTGTGCTTGTTACGCTTGAGAGCGGAACCAAGATCGGTTGATTATTCGCATCCACTTTTTGCGATTTTAAATATAAATTATTGATGTCACTTGGAAGCGTACGTTGATCTTCAGAGAGGCGCAAATTGACATCATAGGTTTCACCTTTTTCGTCTTTCCACGTCGTTACATCATCACCAGCAAGGAGAGGGCGGATCACATTGGCAATTTGGCTGACTGATAATCCTAAATCGTTTGCAAGTACACGATTTACATGCACTTCAAGGGTAGGTTTAGGCTCTTTGAGCGAGCTTTCTAAATCGACGACACCATCAATTTTTGCCATTTCCACCATGAAGCGATCAGAAATTTTTTGTAATTCATCTAGCTCAGGCCCTTTGATGGAAATCATGACAGGCTTTTGACCACCAGACACAGTTTCATCCGCTGAAGCTATAGAGGTGAGGGTAATACCCGCCACTGTTTGTAGTCGATCACGAAACTCATTGGTTAAATCAGTCAGTGTCTGAGAGCGCTCTTGGCGAGGACTTAAACTGACTCGGATGCTTACGTGGTTTTTCCCGCGATCAGTCACCCCATTAATAACGCCGTACGTTCCTTTAACCTCTGGATGCTGTCGAATAATAGATTCAACTTGTTTTAACTTTGCCTGAGAGTATTCGAGTGAAGCATCTACGGGCGTTTCAAATTTGATCCGAATTTCACCTTTATCTGGAACTGGTACAAACTCTGTTCCCACCATTTTTGATAGCGCGAGCGCGCCAAACAGTGAAGCAACAGCAACGATAATTGTTAGAAAGCGGAATCTTAGAGCCAGTTTTAGCAGCTTCTCGTACACTTCATTTAATGAATCAAGTTTATTTGAGATCCCATTGAAGAAGCGTTTCAATGCGCTCGGTTTTTTATTTGGATGATGACGTTCAGCCCAGTGAGCTGAGAGCATTGGATCGAGCGTAAAACTGACAAACATTGAGATCAGTACGGCGGTACTCACTGTCACGCCAAATTGGTAGAAGAAACGACCGATAATACCGCCCATGAATGCAACTGGTAAGAACACCGCAACAATAGTCAAAGTGGTTGCGAGAACTGCCAGCCCAATTTCTTTGGTTCCATCTAAAGCAGCAGTCTCATGATCTTTCCCCATATCAGCATGGCGGACAATATTTTCACGTACCACAATTGCATCATCAATAAGAAGACCAATACTTAAAGACAGGGCAAGAAGAGTCATCATATTGATGGTAAAACCAAAAGCCCAAATGAACGTTAATGTACCAAGTAAGGCGATTGGCAGGGTAAGGCCTGTAATAATCGTCGATCTAAATGAACCTAAAAACAGTAGAACGATGACAACCGCAAGTACACCACCTTCAATAATTGTACGGGCAACATCACCAATACTTGCTCGTATGCCTCGAGATGTATCGACAACTACTTTCAATGTTGTCCCTTTCGGGAGTTGTTGTTCTATACGGTTTAGTGTTTTATAAGCCGCATCTACAACATCAATTACATTTGAATCAGAGCTTCTGAGAATATCCAACGCGACAGCATTTTGACCGTTAATGAATGCACTCGACTCGAGTTCAGCTTGGCTGTCGTAAATTTCAGCTACTTGTTTTAAGTAGATTGGCGTGCCATTTTTACTCGCGACGATGAGATCCCCAAAGGATTGGGGATGAATTACTCTTGATTTAATTTCAACAACCAGCTCTGAATTTGACTGTTTGAGTGTGCCCCCAGGGACTTCAATGTTTTCGCCTTTTAGTGTGTTAATGACTTGATCAACGCCAACACCAAGACTTTGTAATTTTTGTGGATTAACTTCAATACGAATTTGACGCTGCGAGTCACCTAGCAGATTAACTGTACCTACCCCACGAACAGTTCTCAATTGAGGAACAATTTTTTGATCTAAATAAGAGCTGAGCTCTCGGAGTGACATATTCTCAGACTCAAATACCACCGACATGATGGCACCTGCGGAAGGGTCATAGCGCTCAACAATAGGATCAGTAATTTCATCACGAAATTCAGCTGTCACTGGCGCAATTTTGTCTCGAATATCTTGAGCTGCAACGGTTGAAGGAACATCCAAATTAAACTCAGTGATAATTGTAGAGAGTCCTTCACTCGACTGCGATATCACTTGTTTAACACCTGAGATCGTATTGATCTGATCTTCCATCTTTTTGGTAATTTCAGATTCAACAGTTTCAGGAGAAGCACCTGGGTAAGTGGTATACACGACCACAAATGGGAAATCGACATCAGGGAATTCTTCAACTCCCATTCGTTGCCATGATGATAAGCCCAATACCATCAGGCATAGCATCATCATGATCGTAAAGACAGGATATTTCACACTGATTCGAGTTAACCACATAGTTCAGATCCTGTCTTACTTTGAAGCAATTGAGACTGTTTTATTTAAGTCATCATTATTAAACTTAATTCTACTGATGTAATCCGTTGGCTGAAGACCACTGATCATTGCAATATTCTCGTTGGGTTGTCGATCCAGAATTCGAATATTGGCTTTCTGAATTTTCTGATCACGGATGATCCACAGATAAGGTTTGCCATCTGCATCTTGAATAGTATCAAGAGGAACTTTTTGCCCCTGAATTTGTTTGTCATCTAAAATGAAACCTTCGACAAAAGCACCAATACTCAGTGAATTGATTGATTCATTTGGTTGAGCAAAAAACTCAACCTGACGACTGATTTGATCGGCCATTGGGGAAATGCGTGTTAACTTGGCAGTATAATTTTGGGTAGTCCCTTGAATTTTATATTCAATGTTGTTTCCAATGTTGAGCGCATGTTGAGATTCGACAGGGAGTTTTGCTTGAATCTCTAATTTTTGTGGATCTACGATTTCAAATAGTGTTTGACCCATTGAAACGGTTTGACCAGGTTCAACTTGACGTTTGGTAATCACGCCAGAAATGGGGCTACGAATTAATCCATCAGCATCGGCTTTCAGTGCGATATCCACATTTGCTTGCTGAGCTCGTACAGTTTCGAGTTGAGCTTTATGCTCCACTTGACTTTGTTCATATTCAACCTTAGAAACAAATCCTTGATCATAAAGTCGTTTTTTTCGAGTGACCATATTTGCAGCTTGTTGTGCCTGCGCTTGTGCAGAAGCAAGATTAGCGCGAGCTTGTGCGAGTCGGGCTGCATTATCTTGATTATTTAAACGTACCAAGACTTGTCCTTTACTCACCCTTTCACCGACTTGTACAGAGACTTGACTAGCAGTGGCAGTCACTTGCGCTTGAATTGTACTTTGATTCACAGCGCGTATGGTGCCTGTGAAAGCAAATTTTAGATTTGAGACCCCATTTTCAACTTTGACTAAGTCCTGTTGTATTAATTCAATTTTTTGAGGGGTGGATGAGGTTGGCTGTACACTTTCGTCATTTTTTTGACAAGCGGCTAAAAGACAACTCGTACACAGCGTTCCTAATACGAGATATTTCTTAAACTGACTGCTGTGTCGAGTCGCATTCGGCATGTGATAATTCCTTTCCATTCAGACAAACTCTTCTTTATTCAAGAGTTTTTAAGCGCTTGATAATATTGTCGTATTGTGACTGAGTATTTCGATAGTTTGTTTGTAAAGATTCAATATTTTTTTGGATATTACTCATATTCTGTGCATTATAAGTGATTCGATCTTGTAAGTTTTTAGGGACAGGGTTCCCTTTCTTGATATAGGTCTGTTCCTGCTTTTTAAACAATATTCGATCTTGCTCCAGTTGTTGGTACTGTTGTTTTTGAAAGGTGATTTGTTGGTTGATGTTTTTCAACATATCATCACGTTTGTTCGCAGCCACTTTACTAGAACCGTAAGCGCGTTTTAAGCGTAAATCTTGTTCATGTTGTTTGGCTTGTTGCGTACGTACAGCACTTTGTTGCTGTTCTTTATCGGCATCATAAGGTCGATTTTTTTTAATCACTTGCATATTACGGTCAAGTGCTTCATAACCGTGACGAATATGCTCGGGTGTTACCGAGCTACTAATATTAGCTACGCCATTTTTATCATAATAACGATACCAAGACGGTTTGGTCACTGTGGTATTTGCAATTGCTTCACTGATACATAAACCAAATGTCATCATGATTACTAAGAATGTTTTATGATGAAGATGCTTTAACCCAATTCTTGATTTGTGCGAAAGATTAAACATTGGAATTGGCCCCCGTGATATCAATTCAATTTTTTAATTTTTGCTTTTAATAACAAGCATTTTATGTGGTTTTGGTAAATTTATAAATATAAACCGTTAAATAATTTACGCTTAATCTGATTCACCCTTAAATTCTCTGAAGCTTTGTGACACAATCTCTCCGCGAGTACTCAACTGCATTGAAAATCAATGTAATGTTATGTTAGAAAATAATGGTTATTCTCTAAATTAAGCGTTTCATTTTTCTTTAAATCTCATCTCAGGAAGGATCATTCAATGGATGATAATCTGCAAAATATTAAAGTGATGGTCATTGATGATTCAAAAACGATTCGTCGGACCGCAGAAACTTTATTACAGCGTGAAGGATATGACGTTGTAACTGCAGTAGATGGATTTGAAGCATTATCTAAAATTGCTGAAACTCGACCTGATATTATTTTTGTAGATATTATGATGCCGCGTTTAGATGGGTATCAAACGTGCGCATTGTTAAAAAACTCACAAAATTTCCAACATATTCCAGTGGTCATGTTATCCAGTAAAGATGGGATGTTTGATCAGGCAAAAGGACGAGTTGTTGGATCTGATGAATACCTCACGAAACCATTCAGTAAAGATGAGCTATTGAATGCGATTCGTAAACTTGTCGCTTCACGTTAAGTACTGGGAAAACAAAATATGACACGTATCTTAGTGGTAGATGACTCTCCAACAGAAATGTTTAGATTTAAAGAAATTCTGTCCAAAAATGGCTATGAAGTGCTAGAAGCAACCAATGGTGCAGATGGTGTTACCTTAGCGCAAGCAGAGCAACCAGATCTTGTACTTATGGATGTGGTGATGCCTGGTGTGAATGGATTTCAAGCGACGAGGCAAATTGCAAGAGCTGATGTAACGAAGCATATTCCAGTTGTCATTGTCAGTACCAAAGATCAGGATACGGATCGAATTTGGGGCAAAAGACAAGGCGCTGTCGACTACCTGATCAAACCTGTAGATGAATCAAGATTACTTGATGTCATTCAGCAATATTTAAATACAGGCACAGCATGATCATTCAAGATGAAAGTGATCAACAACACTGGTTAACGCAAGCCAGTAATGCTAATTCGGCTCAAGCAAATGAGTACCGTGATGTGCAAAATCAGGACCTCTGGTCTGGTGTATGTTTTAAAGTTGAGCAGCAGCAATTTATTACCCCACTTGGTGATATTGCGGAGGTTAGCCCTTTAATGAGCATTACCTCATTACCACTTACGCCGCCGTGGTATTTAGGTTTGGCGAATTTGCGAGGTCGAGTACTGTCCGTATTAGATCTAAAGCAATTTGCTTTGAGTAAATCAACACAATTACACGCTAATGTTAAAATTTTATGTTTTAACGTGGGGCAAGACTGTGTTGGATTGCTTGTGGATGAAGTCCTTGGTGTAAAACATTATAAGAATAATACCTATAGCACCAGTTCGGATTTGATCGCAGAACCATATAGATCGTTTTGCCAAGGTTATTTTCTCGATCATTCAACACCTGTAGCTGTGCTGATGATGAGTCTGCTATATGAGCATGATCGTCTAAAGCACATGTTCACATCAAATTCAATTTAATGTGTAGTCAGCAATAGTTTTTTGGGGGAGCTGAGTGAGTTTACGGTTAAAAAAGACCAGTCGGAATGTGAATGATTCAGATTCCAACACACAGGGATGGAAAGCTTCACTTAAGTTAAAACTTGAACAGTTTTCAGAGCTGTTTGGGCAATCTGCCCAAACGAAGTCTTATTTAATCATGGCTATTATTAGCCTCGTTTGTGCTTTTCTGATTTTATTGTTTCTTATGTTTAATCTCCCACGCACGGTAGAGCAAAGTCGTGGGGTGGGGGAACTGAAATATCTCAATCAAATGATGATTATTCAGACTCAACAGTTTGAGGATAATCCTACAGATTATACATTACAGATTCTCAAAAACTCTCAGCTTATTTTTAGTTCACAACTTGAAAATGTAAAATCAGTTTATTTTTATAGTCCGGCTTTAAATGAAGTAGATCGACTATGGTTAGAGTCTCAAAGCAATATCACGGAGTCTCAGTTACAAAAAATTCAAGTAGCCCTCAATGAAATTCGCACAGGTTCTACGTGGTTACTGATTTTACTGTCACTCTTATTGTTGATTAGTTTATCGAGCTTCACCTTTGCAGTGATTAAACTTTTTATTTTGAGAAGCCAAGAAGATCGTCTGCGTTTGATGGAGCTAGTGGATAAAGATAAGAAGAATCAAACGGCGATTTATCGGCTTTTAGATGAAATTGGGGATTTAGCTGAAGGCGATTTGACCAAATATGCTGCGGTTTCTGCAGATTTTACGGGGACAATCGCGGATTCAATTAATGTAGCGATTGATCATTTGCGTGATTTGGTGATGAGAATTAATCAGGCTTCTCAACAAGTTACCCAATATATTCATCAAACTCAGCACATGAGTTCACAATTGGCGCAATCTTCAGAGCTGCAAGCTCGTGAAATCCAAAATACATCGCTCGCCATTCATGACATGGCGGACTCAATTGATCACGTTTATGAAAATGCAGCGCAATCTGCAAAAGTTGCTCAGCGCGCTGTACTTATCGCAGCGAAGGGTGGGGAAGTGGTTGAACGATCAATAGATGGAATGGATCAAATACGAGGGCAGATTCAAGAAACATCTAAAAAAATTAAAAGGCTGGGTGAATCTACTCAAGAGATTGGAAACTTTGTTGCAACCATTGAAGACATTGCAGGGCAAACGCATCTGTTGGCTTTAAATGCAGCCATTCAAGCCGCAATGGCAGGCGATGCTGGACGAGGTTTCGCTAGTGTTGCTGATGAGGTGCAGCGTTTAGCTGAACGTTCAACTGCTGCGACCAAACATATTGAGATATTGGTAAAAAATATTCAATTAGATACGCATGAGGCCGTTCGCTCTATGGAGCAAACAACTTCTGAGGTGGTTAAGGGGACTGGACTTGCTCAAGATGCAGGAGCAGCACTTGCAGATATTCAGTTGATTTCAAAACAGTTGGCTCAACTGATTGCGAATATTTCAGCATCCTCAAAAGTTCAGTCAGCTGCTGCGGGTCAAATTGCGAAAACAATGTCGCTTGTGCAAGATGTCACACGAGAAAATCATGCTTCAACCTTAGATACTGCACAATCGATAGCAGAACTCACTCAAATGGCTGATTCTTTAAGGAAATCAGTTGCAAACTTTAAATTACCTGAGTGATTGAGCCATGAAAAATAATAATCCTAATAAAATACAATTATATCTTTCAGAAGCACTCTATCGTGCATATATAGATATGCAGCTTCCTCAGGATGAATCAAATTTTGAAGATGAGGAGCTTATTACCACCTTTGCTGAAGAGCTTAAGGAATTACTTCTAGAAATATCAGAAAATCTTCAAGTCTTATCGAATGATTTAGAACAGGTAAATATTTGGCAAGCATTGCGCCGTAATTTTCATACCTTAAAGGGTTCAGGTCGAATGCTTGGATTCAACTCAGTTTCTGAGCTTGCATGGACCGTTGAGACAATACTGAATATTAGGCTTGATCAGCAACGTTCATGGAGTCAACTGGTCCTTGAGTATGTTGAGCTGATCTCTCGTATATATCGCTACATCATTGTGCCTAGTTTAACAGTGAAACAAGCGATTCAATTAGATGTTAAACCTCTATTGCTTTTAGGTCGGCAATTAGAACATTCAAATATCATAGATCAATCATTGCATCCTTTGTTGGCGATCAACGCTCATCTCACACAGCTAGATCTAGATTTCAGGATTGAATGTCATTGTTTGAATGACTCAAATTCACTCTCAGCAGCAGCCACAATTGAGAATACTCAAATATGGGATAACGAGGTTCTGCAAAGTTTTTATGCTGAAGCTTCAGAACAATTGAAATCCCTGCAAGATATGTTGGATAAATCCAATCAACAATTTCAGGTGGATACGCTTGCTCGTGTTGTCCATTCTCTCAGGGGGAGTTCTGCAATTGTTGGACTTGAGAAAATTGAAGTATTGAGTCAGTCATTCGAAAAAATAATACAACGTAATCCATCTCTTGATACCAACAATAAAGAATTGCAAGCGCTCACAACGCAGTATATTGATTTAATCCAGTATTACTTAGAAAGCTTGCAAACAACAGGTGACAACGTAACGAGACAACAACAGTTTCAGGCATTAGAGCATACTTTTTTAATCGCATTGAGAGACTTCTCAGAACAGATTACACAGAACGATCCAAATCTTGATCCGCAAGAGTTACTCAAGAAAATTGTAGATTTGGGTGTAGAAGATGTTTTCCTTATCGATACCTTTGTACAAGATGGTATTTCTAACCTCTTTAGCTCTACACGTACTACTGAACGTTCGAGCTTACTGAGTCAACAACTCAGTTCAATTGCTAAATTTGCCATTAAAGTTGATTTTGATCTCCTTCAAAAAATTTCAGAAATTTTGAGTTCAATTCACTTCAACATTGCAAGAGAACCGAATTCAATTGCCTACTCAAATGTCTACCGAGTTTTACAACAAGGGCATGAAAAACTCTTAGAAATATTTGATGAACTCGCTATAGGTCAATTTGCTCAAAATAATGAAGTTTCTCAGCAGCTATTAGGTGATTTAAAACAACTTAATCATGAATACTTCAGCTTTTCCAATCAATCGAATTGCATTTCCACTATAGAGCAGGAGAGCGAAGTATCTGCTCGCTCCTTAGATGAAACAATTCTGACATTACTCAATATAGATTACGCACTCAAAGATTCAGCGAAAGCAAAACAGGGCTTAGATCGCGAAGTAAGTGGTTTTTTTGTCGAGGAAGCGGAAGAAATCTTGTCTCAAATCGAAGACTTGTTCAATAGATGGTTAGAGTATCAAGAAGATGCTACGTGTATCCAAAAAATTATGCGGCAATTGCACACGTTGAAAGGTGGTGCATACATGTTGCAAGCAGATTACTTTGCAAATCTAATCCATGAGCTTGAATCTTTATATCTTCAACTCATTTCAGAGCAACAAATTGATATAAAAAGTTTCATTATTTTGATTAAAGCCTTACAGCAGGATTTGGTAAGGCGTGTCAATATCATTAAAGTTGAGTCTGTCGATTATCCGGTGGAGCAGGCATCAAGGCTTATTCAGGGTTTAATTGAGCTTGGACATTTAAATCTTAAGGGTGGTGACTCGAAGCTGAACTTAGTACATTCGATGCAAAATGATATCACTCACCACATGTCTTCAGATTTTAGTATTCATTCAACTTTATCAGCGGACCTTGAAACCAATTTAAGTGATTTAGTCACTACGCATAATAATTCATCAAAGTTTGACTCTTCTTACATTCAGCAAAACTCACATCAGAATGAACCATCTAACGCTAAGAAGAGTGTTTTACCGCCTCCAATGAGTGGTAATTTGCAAAAGTTCGTGCAATCTGCCGTAGCGAACGAGACACTTTCAGTCTCTACTGCTGTAATTGAAGCAACCCTTAATTTGATTGGGGAGGATTTGATTCAACGTTCGCAAGTAGAAGTAGAATTAAAATCATATCGGTCAAATTTGGTAGAAATGGATCAAACCATTCAGCGCCTTACTTCACAATTGAGACGGATGGAAGGGGAATTAGAATCCCAAATTTTATTACAACGTAGATCACATAATTCCGCCGAGCATGGGTTTGATCCCTTAGAAATGGATCAATATTCATCACTCAATCAACTCTCTAAATCTATATCAGAGTCAACATCAGACTTGTTAGATATCAGAAACTCTCTGCTTGAAAAGCTTCAATCTGCAGAAAGTATATTGATTCAGCAGGCAAGAATACAAAACAACATCCAACACTCGTTGATGCGTACTCGTGTCGTACCATTCAAGACGATACAAATGCGTCTTGAACGCTTATGCAAGCAACTTTCGATGAATCTGAATAAATCTGTTCAGTTACAGATTGAACATGCAGACATCGAATTAGATCGTAGTATTCTTGAAAAGTTGATTACCTCACTTGAGCATATTCTGCGTAATGCGATTGATCACGGAATTGAGTCAGCAGAACAGCGGTTGAAATTAAATAAACCTGAACAAGCAGTTATGCAACTGACACTGGTGAATCATCACAATGAGCTGAGTATTTTGATCAAGGATGATGGTCGAGGAATTGATTCACAAGAGATTAAGCAAAAAGCTGTTGAATTTGGTTGGCTCAATACTGAACGGGAATATTCTGAAACTGAACTGTTACAATTGATTTTTAGACCAGGCTTTACCACTGCTGCAAAATTAACAACGGTTTCAGGACGTGGTGTCGGTTTAGATGTCGTAAAAAGTGAAATACAGGCACTGGGTGGGCATGTTCATGTTACTTCGGAAAGAGGACAAGGAACTTGTTTTGAAATCAGAATTCCTAAATCTTCAATTATTACTGAAGCGTTGATGGTAAAAGTTGCAGATCAATTCTTTGCCTTACCATTACATCAAATACAACGTGTTGAAATGATTGATAGACATGATTTAAATCACGCGAAACAACAGAGTCAGTTGTTGAGGGTGCATGAAGCAAGTTATCAATTAAACGATTTGGCTGACTTCGTGTTGTTAAATCAAAATATAAAAAGAAACTCACCATATTCAGAAACCCAAAAAGTTCCAGTGATTTTGGTGAATATGCACCAGTCTCAACCTGTGGCTTTATTCGTTGATGAAGTCTTAGGAACTAATTCACAAATTATTGTGAAACAGACTGGGAGGCTGATCCATCAAATTGATTATCTCAGCGGTGTAACCATTATGGGCAGTGGAGAAATTTGCCCAATTTTAAATGTAAATCGTGTGGTTCAATATCTCACTCAGGAGGATTGGTCTGTACATATAGAGTCGAAGCTCTCAAATTTAGAGCATGACAATGAAGCACCTACGATTTTAGTGGTTGATGATTCGGTCACAGTTCGAAAAGTAACATCTAAACTACTTGAGCGTTATGGTTACCAGATTGTCACAGCTATAGATGGTATTGAAGCACTTGAACATTTACAGCATTCAACACCTGCCTTAATGTTAATTGATGTTGAAATGCCAAGAATGGATGGTTTTGAAGTGATGCAATGGCTGAGAAATCAACCACATTTGCAGAACTTACCTGTGGTTATGATCACTTCACGAGTGGGGGATAAGCATAAACAACATGCTCTTGAGCTTGGTGTATCGGCTTATATGGGTAAACCTTTCCAAGAAGCAGTGTTGATTGAGCAGATCAATCAGCTTTTAAAACAGGATTGAAGTATTTTAAGCGAATTAAAAAAGGATGCATTCGCATCCTTTTTTATATTTCGTTGCTCTTAAATTTTAGCGTTATGCCAATAACTCAATTAAGATTTTTTCATAAATTTCAGCTAAAGGTTCCAAATGTGCGATTTCAACATGTTCATTAATTTGATGGATTGTGGCATTAAGTACTCCCAGTTCGAGTACCTGAGCTCCAGTTGGTGCGATAAAGCGGCCATCTGATGTACCACCACTGGTTGATAATTCTGTTGTCGTACCAGTCACATCCAAAATCGCTTTTTTGGCAGCATTGACGAGCTCTCCAACAGGGGTAAGGAATGGTAAACCTGATAGTATCCACTCGATATCATACTCAACGCCGTGGCGATCTAAAATTTCATGTGTACGTGCTTTTAATTCATCAGCAGTAACTTCTGTAGAATAACGGAAATTAAATAATAAGTTCATCGTGCCAGGCACAACATTGGTTGCACCCGTTCCAGCAGAAATATTGGAGATTTGGAAAGACGTTGCAGGGAAATACTCATTGCCTTGATCCCATTCTGTCTCACATAATTCAGCAATTGCTTTTGAGGCTGTATGAATTGGGTTAATTGCCAAATGTGGATAGGCCACATGCCCTTGCTTACCTTTCACTGTTAAATTGGCATTGAGAGACCCACGACGGCCATTTTTAACAATGTCACCTAAAGTATTCGTACTTGACGGTTCACCGACCAAACACCATGTCATTTTTTCTTGGCGTGCTTCTAAAGTTTCTACAACTTTCACTGTTCCATTGATAGATGGACCTTCTTCATCTGAAGTGATCAAAAAAGCAATCGAACCTTTGTGGTCTGGATGCTTAGCAACGAAACGTTCAGAGGCAATTACCATGGCTGCCAACGCCGTTTTCATATCTGCACTGCCACGCCCGTATAACTTTCCATCTCTAATTTCTGGGGCGAATGGATCGGAGTTCCACGCTTCTAGATTGCCTGTAGGAACAACATCAGTATGACCCGCAAAACAAAACACAGGTGATTCAGTCCCGCGACGAGCCCATAAGTTATCTACATCTTCAAAACGCATATTTTCAATGTTAAAACCAATCTTTGATAATCGATCAGCCATAATATTTTGACAGTTATGATCGACTGGAGTCACTGAAGGTTGGCGAAGTAATTGTAAGCTTAAATCGAGTGTTGCAGATTGGGTCATGGAGAGAAATCGAATTGGTCAAAGTCGATCTATCATAAAGTATGTTGAATTTGATGCAAAATATTAATCATTCAAGGAAATCAAATTTAAATAAAAAAAGCCCTATTAAAAAATAGGGCTTTTAGCTTCAACTTCGAATTAGTTGTTACGAATTTCGTTTGAAGTTTTTTCAGCAGTATTTGTTACAGTTTCCCCAGCTTTTGAAACATCTTGTCCAAAACCTTTGAATGTATTACAACCAGTTAATACAAATGCAACTACGAATGAAGCGGCTAATACTTTTTTCATCATTATCTCCAATGATTGTAAATTATTTTGATGCTTAATCAGAATAAAAATTAATCATTTAGAAGAATATGAGAGTTTTATTATCAGAATGTTATTAATTGTATTCGATACATTTTTTTATTACACGAACTACACGTAAGGGAGCTTTAAAGCTGGTTGACGGTACATATAAAACTGATTTGTTTGTACATTGTGATAAAGCCCATTACTCCACCAATGTGCTTCATTTGAAGTCTGACTTGCATTCGGACAAATCCATTCCTGTCTTTCCAGTCGATAAAAAGATGATCGTAATTGATATCCCCATGTGCCTATACGACGATGTGGGCTGACCCAGTTAGGTAAGGTTTGAAGTTCGGTATGATACGGAAAGTAGAGTTGACCTTTCATCACCGCAATTTTTCGATCAATTTTATAAGTATTGGCTTGAGTAAATTGAAATTGCTTTTGCGTAAAATGATTGAGCTTTCTAAATAGAGTGTCGCTTCGATTTAATCCGTACCAATGTTGAAGTTGAAAGTCTTGTTCTGCTAAATAAAATTTCAGTGCAACTTCCCATTGTTCAATTTCTTGGGTGTGATGATTTAATATCACAAAGTCAATTTCACCCAAAGTATGGCGGCCGTCAATGATTTGAACACTGTGATCTAACAGCGAAAAATCAGCTTGATCGCGTTGATCATCTTGCAGCCAGAACCACATTAAATATTCAAAGCGCAAACCTAGACGCGTACTTTTAAGTTGCTGAATAAAATCAATCAGCTCTTGTGGGTTTTGATCTAGATCATGCAGTCTGGAGATATATTTTTCGTACTGAGTTTGCCAAAATTGTTCATGGTGCAATTCAAAAGGATGAACGATCGTTAATTCTTTAGGCGCAAAACGAATAATATTAGGACTTGCGATGACAAAAGCCAGTTGACGTACAATTGTATGATGAAAGTTCTGCCATGGCTCATAAAAATCAGATTGCACCGTTTCTCCAACTAGAATTCAAAATTGAAAATAAATTTACAATCAGACACTACCACAAAAGCATATATACTAGTGAGATTCAACTGAATGAGTTGCGGTATGAAAATCGTGTTTTGGCGGAGCTTGGTCATTATTTTTGTGACTCTAGGTTTTATTGGTGCGCTATTGCCAGGATTGCCAACCACAGTCTTTTTAATTCTTGCCGCATGGGCTGCTTCAAAAGGTTGGCCACAGGTTGATGATTGGCTACTCAATCATCCTAAATATGGACCTACACTGCGAAATTGGCGTGAGCATGGCACGGTTCCACGCAAAGCAAAATGGCTCGCCTCGATGATGATGTTGATCAGCGGTATTCTTATGCTTTATACCAATGCTCCTGATTTAGTAAAAATTTTTACGAATCTCACCATGCTAATTGTCGCGATTTGGTTGTGGTTAAGACCTGAATCAAAAAATATTGTTTAAATAAATGATTAAAAATAATTTAACGCTGAGTTTTGTATGAACCCAAATCTTGAAAGTTATACCCTAAGTCAGGCGGATATCCTGATTGATATGGCGAAACAAGTTCTATATGTACCACGTATGAAAAAAAGCTATTTGGTGTCTACTGGATTGAACGGTATAGGTGAACAGGAAAATTCAGGTAAAACACCAAGAGGATGGCATCGCATTGAACAAAAAATTGGCGATGACCACCCAATCAATGCTGTTTTTAAAGCACGTATTTGGACTGGGGAGATCTATGATGTGGAACTTGGTGAGCAATTTCCAGAACGTGACTGGATTCTAACTCGAATTCTTTGGTTAGCAGGTTTAGAACCTGGTTTTAATCAAGGGGAGGGTTGTGATACCTATAATCGATATATCTATATTCATGGTACGCCAGAGTCAGAACCTTTAGGTATTCCTAAATCACATGGATGTATTCGAATGCACAGTGCAGATGTCATTGAGCTATTTGATATATTGGACGAAGGCGCTTTAGTCTATATTTCAGAACAAGAGATCCAATTGGATCAAATTTAAATCAGAATCGTAAAATGTGTTGTGATAAAAACTTTGAATAAAAATAAAAACATATCTCTAATCAGGCAAATAATAGACAAAAAAGCGATTTTTCAAGAGAAATGATCTATTTTTTAATCATTCAAACTGAAAAACTGAGAAACCTGTAGAAAAGCGTTTGACAGTATCTGAGGATTCTCTATAATGCACCACACAAACGATGAAGTCGTAAAGGGCGCTTAGCTCAGTTGGTAGAGCGTCTGCCTTACAAGCAGAATGTCGGCGGTTCGATCCCGTCAGCGCCCACCAAGCCTTTACGTTAAGTTTTAGTGCAGCGGTAGTTCAGTTGGTTAGAATATCGGCCTGTCACGCCGAGGGTCGCGGGTTCGAGTCCCGTCCGCTGCGCCACTTTAAACTTAATAGATTGTTTGTACTTTAATAGAGATATTACATAAGTGCAGCGGTAGTTCAGTTGGTTAGAATATCGGCCTGTCACGCCGAGGGTCGCGGGTTCGAGTCCCGTCCGCTGCGCCATTTTATGTAATGACCTTATTAAGGGCGCTTAGCTCAGTTGGTAGAGCGTCTGCCTTACAAGCAGAATGTCGGCGGTTCGATCCCGTCAGCGCCCACCAGATTTTTTGTGATGCAGCGGTAGTTCAGTTGGTTAGAATATCGGCCTGTCACGCCGAGGGTCGCGGGTTCGAGTCCCGTCCGCTGCGCCATCCTAAAAATCAAAGCCTAATAAGGGCGCTTAGCTCAGTTGGTAGAGCGTCTGCCTTACAAGCAGAATGTCGGCGGTTCGATCCCGTCAGCGCCCACCATATTCAAGCTGCAAAGCTTATATGACCCTAATTGCGTAAGCAGTTACCGTTGCAGCGGTAGTTCAGTTGGTTAGAATATCGGCCTGTCACGCCGAGGGTCGCGGGTTCGAGTCCCGTCCGCTGCGCCATTTTCTAGATCCCTTGTCTAGATATAATGGTTTAAATCAGCAAGATTTCTTTCTTGCATCTTAAAAATAGCGGTGCTATTTTTATTCCTCAAGGGCGCTTAGCTCAGTTGGTAGAGCGTCTGCCTTACAAGCAGAATGTCGGCGGTTCGATCCCGTCAGCGCCCACCATATTCTTTCTATAAAAAGTCTTTTAAGTTTCTATAATTTATATAAAATATGATGAATTCATGTTTATAATAGAATTATGAGAAATCCATACCAGCGTAAGCCTTCAAGTACCTCTATTGCCTCTACAGTTGTCTCTCCAAAAGAACAATACCAACAATTTATGGAAACAATTGTCGCTCAGGCTAAAGTTTATAGTTTATATAATGATGGCTGGGCATTGTGCTCCACTCCATCTGGTCAGCGCACGCTTGCTGTTTGGCAAAGTAAAGGTATGGCACAATTATTGGTTCGTGATAAGTGGGAAAAATATCATGTGGAGGAAATCCAACTGATACCATTTATTGAACAAGTTGTTCCTTATATTCGACAACACAATACTCATTTGTCACTTAACTTGATGCCAGAAGGTCAAAATGTTTTGGTATCGGGGCGACAATTTCTAATTGACCTAAAAGCTTATCTATACCAGTTATCGATCGATCAACCTGAAAAATTAAATAGAGAAGGGGTTCCTTCGCCTCGAAAAATCCGAATACATGATAAATAGAAAATTTAGTATTCTCTTAAAATCCAACCACTAATATAAGCAAAATATTCTCTAAGCCATGCGTTATATCGTGTGGTTAAAGGAGTTTCAGCACTGACTGATGTGATTTGGGTATAACCTTGAAATCGGGCAATGGCTGCAGCACGTGGTGTATGAAAATCACTAGTCACAACTACAATATGACTATCTTGGTTTAAGTCTATTTTGTTTAGCAGCGGAACACTGTTTTTTAGATTGAGTTCGGTGCTGGTGCTTTGACTTTCTTCAAATATACGCTGTGGGTGAATACGATACTTGTCGATCAAATATGCTTTCATCACTGCAGCTTCAGTAATTTTCTGATCAAAACCTAAACCGCCAGTTACAATAATAGAACTACTGGAATATTGAGCGGCGATCGTTGCACCTTGGTCTAATCGAGCCTGAAGCGTTGGGGAGGGTTGGTTATTGATTAAACCACTACCCAAAATAATAATCGCATCAGGTGGTGTATTCATGATGGGGGAATGATTTGATTTAGCTAAAAAATTAAAAAAAATAGCCAAGCTGATTAACCAGATGGAAAAAATTGTCCATCCCATTTTCCAAAACAAGTTAAAGTTAGAATGATTCAAACGGTAGTGTTCGATTTTCTTATTAAAAAACAGACATACAATAATCATTATGCCAATAAATGCTGGAAGTACAGTACCTAAATGAATTTTATTTTGACTGATTAAAATGATTCCATCGATTAATAGTATCAATGCTATTAACCAAGCGAAAAATTTTAAAATCCTTATATACATTCGATGTCATCACTAGTGGGAAATGCGAAAAAGTATAGCGCATAAAAAAACCGAGCAGATTAAATAAAAATCGTGCTCGGTTTTGATCATAATAACCGTGTTAGTAAACGTCTCTACGGTAGCGACCAGCTTGTCTTAATTCATCTACAGTAGTGTCACCTAAGATTTCAATTAAGGCTAGATCAACATCGCTTGCCATACCATTGATACTGCCGCACACATAGATGACAGCACCTTGATGAATCCATTTAACGACTTCATCCGCATTTTGACGCAGAATATGGTGTACATAGACTTTTTCTGGTTGGTCTCGAGAGAACGCGAGATCAATACGCTTTAACATCGCTGTATTTTGCCAAGCTTCGATTGTTTCTTTATAAAAGAAATCATATTCGCGTTGGCGTTCACCGAAGATGAGCCAGTTGTCAGTGTAGTCCAAACGTACGCGAGCTGAAATTAAGCTCATTAGACCTGCGATTCCTGTCCCGTTACCGATACAAATAATCGGTCGATTATCATCAATTAAATGGAATGATTCATTGGTTCGAATACGAAGTTGTACCTGACTACCAACCGCAACATGATGTGTTAACCAGCCTGAGCCTAAGCCGAGTTGCTGCTGTTCATCACGTTGTTGACGTACCACCAAGCGCATCATGCCTTGAGTTGGAATACTTGCGATCGAATATTCACGAGTAGGTAAATTTTCAAGCTGCTCAACGAGTTCCTCAGCTGTAGCAAATGGCTGAATCTCGCTATTTAAATTTTTATTCCACAGGCTTTCAACTAAGGTTTGACCTGTAGTTGCGAGAACTAAAGCCTCATCTAAGTTGTGCTGTTGTAAAAATGCTTGAATACGTTCAATGCTATTGCCGGGTTGAATTTCCGCAATATCTCCAGCTTGCCAGATCGCGTCGTGATCAGACTCAAGCTCTAAATTATAAGCTGGTTGACCCAAACTGTTTGGATTAAGCAGTGTACGTTTTTGAAGTTTCCATTGATCAAAGACTTTATCAATAGATAGTGTTGCTAATTCCAATTGAGCAGCTTGTGCGAGTGCATCTGTCCAATTTTGAATATCTTGGTTATTGGCATTGTCCACTTCAATCACATTAAAGAGGGGAGTTGCACCAGATGCATTGAACCAGTCATAAATACGATGACCAAAACTACAATAAGTGTCAGGATATTCACGTGAACCAAGTGCCATAACTGCGAATTGAGCATGACTTAGATTCAGTGGATGAGACATCAATTTCTTTTCAAAGCTTGCAGCTAAGTCTGGAGCTTCACCTGTACCGTAAGTACTCGCGACCACTAGAATTTGAGATGCTGTTTGTAGCTCATTAGTGGTCAGGCTTTGCACTGATTTAACAGTGACGGGTTGGCGTGCTGCTTGCAGAATTGAAGCTGTACGCCAAGCCAATTGCTCGGATACACCAGTTTGACTTGCATAAGCGATGAGCCAAGGTTTGGCATTTGGATCAACATCAACCACTGCTAAATTTTGCTTCGCTTCACGGGTCAATTGTTTTTGCTTGCGGCGTTTGAGGTAGAGCATCCAACCCGTCACAAAGAATAACGGCATAGCGAGTGCAGCTAACATCGCGAAGAACTGGTAAATAGGACCAAAGAAGCTGCCACGGTGTACAGGTAACATGCTGCTCATGATTTTTTCATTGAGCTTTTTGTCTTCGTACAATTCAACATCTTTCAATTGATTCGTATTTAAGTCGACAGTCGCTTTGTTACGAGCACGTTCATGTTGCGGAACAGGATCAACGAAACTCAGTTCTAATTCACCGTTTGCACGTTTAGGAATGGTGAAGGTTACGGAAGAAAATTGATTTTTAAACTGTTGATTAAAAGTAGACCAAGATTGGTTGAGCGCAAAGTGAATCTGTTCTGTTTGGAGTGATTTACGCTCTTCACGTCCTTCACGTCCTTCACGTCCTTCACGTCCTTCACGTCCTTCACGTCCTTCACGTCCTTCACGTCCTTCACGTCCTTCACGTCCTTCACGTTGAGCATTTGGTCCAGCATTTGAACCAGGACCTCCCGCTTGCATTTGGGGTTGCGGGCGCTCAACACCAAGCACTTTAAACATGCCGTTGCGCCACCAGTCATATGACCAATATAAACCTGTGCAAGCCAACATGAGATAGAAAATGGCCACCCATGTTCCAACGACTGCGTGTAAATCCCAAATAAAGTTTCGACCTTTTAATTTGGGTTTAACTGAAAACCATTGTTTGAAACTGTGTTTTTTCGGCCAACGTAGATATAAGCCACTGAGGACAAAGAAAATAAGAATCAGTGTACATGCACCGGTAATTTGTTTTCCAACAGGTCCGACTGTTAAGTTACGATGAAGTTGTTGTACGAATGCAAAGAATTTTCGACCTTTAATTTCAGGAAGTAATTCAGCACTGTAGGGATTGATCATCATGGTCAAACCACGACGTTCGCCTTCCTTCGCAACATTGATACTCGATGAGTCAGTAGGTTTAGCAGCAATCGTAATGCTATTGATTTTAAGATCAGGATGCTCCTGCTGGAAATGTTGATAAATTTCAGCTGGTGTTAATTTTGGGCGTTGTTCAGCAACAACCGTATAACTTTCCTGATTGATCAGCTTGATAATTTGCTGCTCATAAGAATATATTGCCCCAGTGACACCCATAAGTGCCAAAATAAGGCCTGCTGTTATTCCGAAAAACCAGTGTAACTGGAAAAATATTTTCTTGAACATAAGGGTCTGAGTGAATTGGAATTTTTGAATGGTGCGATTATAACCTAACTCAAAAAAAGTGGAATGTATTTGAAGATAATATTTATTCTCATTCTCATATAAAAAATTGTGATAAAAAAACCTCCAAAGTCGGAGGTTTTAATATAAAGCCGTATTTACAGTGATTTTGGCTCACCTACGCTTTCTTTAAGATGTTTACGGATGGTCTCGAAAGAGAAGTTTTTGCTGTTCATTCGTTTTGGCAAGATATAAGCGCCTTGCTGACCTTTAACTTTAAAGTTCACCAGAATGAAATCTGGCGTGTTATACCACTCATAGATATCTTTCCAACCAATTGAACCTACACCTTCTTGTAGTCCCATTTTTTGACGCATCACGATACCGTGAGGCTGAACACCTAATTTAATTCCAGTAATTTCTTGTACTGGAAACTCATTCATTTTACGTTTAGCGTACCATTCTAGTCCAAACTTTCGCACTAAAAAGTATGTCAGCACACAGACTAAAGCCACCCAGCAAAATACAGTAGAGTAATTTTTAATAAAAATTAGACCCAAAATTGCAAGCGCAGTAATTGCACCCATAATAGCCCAAGCTTTAGTTCCAATTTTGTTTGTGCTGCGCCAGATTGCGAGTTGCGCATGGCGTTGTTCAGCTTCAGTAACCTCGTAAGGAACGGGTTGTAAAGTGTAGGCGTATAAGTTTTTTGCAGTCATAGTTTCGTTAACAAAATGTGTATATCTGAGCAGAGTTTAGCATTAAATTAATACAATCAGGGAGTATATTGTACTAATTTACTGCCTTGAAAATTCAACATTTACAGTGATGCCAATGCGCTTGATTGAGTATCATGTTCATGACTTAAACTTTGTTTTAAGGTACTCAATCGTCTTAATACACCAAGCATTAAAGAAAGTTGCTGTAAAACAATCAATGATTTATGTGAATCCTGATCATCTTTATTCAAACGTTCACGAATCGCGGACTCCAAATTTGTCAGATTTAGCTCAGGGAATTCATCTCGCAAAAAAGCACCTTGGATATCATTTAACGCTTGCTGAAGTAGCTCTAATGTTGACTGATCTTGAATTTTTTCACGGTGTGCACCTAGCGCAGCAATATAGCTGATAAATGTATGATTGAGACAGAGGAACTCAAATGCTAAAGCTTTTTGTGTTGGATCAAAATCAGGTTCTGTTGCTAATGTCGATATGAGTGATGCAACATCAGCATCACGATTATGTGCAGTGCGGCGGACTACGCGGTAGTTCAAACTGTTATTACGTCCATGATGGTACTGTTGGACGACTTCAGTAAGATACTGGCATTGAGCTTCAAGTGAACGTCTGATTGAATGGGGGAGTCGTCTGAATTTCCAATCTGGAAAAATAAAGCTCACCCCAAACCATGCCAATGCACAGCCAATTAAAGTATCTAACATTCGAGGAAATGCCGCTTGAAAACCTAAACCGTCCAAATTGAAATTAATTAAGGCTAAGATCGTAATAAAGGCAGTGGCTTGCGCATATTGCTTACTGCGTAATTCAAAAAATAGTACACCACTCACAATTAATAATAAAAGTTGACCTTCGACAGAAGGAACGAAATACAGAATTGCAAAACCAAGAATAATGCCACCAAGTGTTCCCATGATCCTGAGTCTCAGTCGACGTTTTGTGGCGTTGAAGTTTGGTTGACTAACAAATAGGGCTGTTAACAGTACCCAATAACCGTATTCGATATTGGTGACTTGAACAAAAACATATCCGATGAAAAGTACGATGGAAACACGAATTGCATGTCGAAAGAGTACGGATTCAGGGGTTAAATTTTGTTTGATACGAGAAACGATATCTTCCCAACCTTTCAGATCGTCATCTTTAAGTTGGTTTTCTAAATGTTTAGTGCGGTCAAATTTAATATGCCGTTCAGTTTCAAGATTTCGTAATTGAGCATCGATGGCTTTTAAGTTCTGGAGTAAGGCAAAAAGAGCATTAACCCAGATAAGATCATGTTTTTGTTCATCACGGATTTTTTCTAATGACTTTCTGAGATTACTAAATGCATGTTCAAAACGTGGATTATGCTGGTAAGTTGTGCGATTTAAGATGCTTTCACTTAAATCTTTACATGCTTTTGCTTGCAGTGTAAGAATACGTTGGAAGCGAAATAAAATATCACTATGTTCAAAGGCTTTGGTTAATTGTTGATAATCAATATGTGCCGAGTCAGCTCGCTCGTGAATGTCCTGTGCAATAAAATAATATTGTAAGCTGCGACGGGTATCACTTTGACCACGATCTCCTTTTAATCGGGTAAGGAGTGTGGTTTTCATATCATTAAAGATACCTACTAATTTCCCATTTTCCAGCGACAAGCTGATCATACTTTTTTGGTAGCTATTCGCTGTCATATCCACATCAAAGAGATTGGATTTAGCAAAAAGGAAATCACCGAGTGAAGAATAGCTTTTCGAGAGTTGATCTTGAACTTGTCGAGCTGGAAAAAGCAAGAAACTAAGCGTAGACAAGATCCCATACCAAATGGCACCAATCACCAAAAGACTGGGTTGCATGTACCATTCGTCAAAAATATCAACACCTAGCATGGCATAGACAGAAATTACTAAGCAACCATATGAGATGGTGGCATAACGTCTGCCTAATGAGCCTAGTAAAATGAGACCAATACAAGAGATGATCAGGCCTGAAGCAAAAAGCACAGGATATGGAAATAACAATTGAACAGAAGCTGCCGCAATAAAGAACCCAATATAGGTATAAATCAGATTCATGATACGTACTGAGAAGCGATCATCGATGTCGCTCAGCCCAGCAGCAACAACCCCTAATGTTAATGGAATCGTCATCAATTGCTGATCTAACAGATAGGGAATAAACGCGGTACCTGCGAAAGCCACAATCATCCGCAGGTTATACATGAATGAAGTATTATAGGTTGCTTTTTTAAGCTGAATCAGCCATTTGTTCAAACCAGAACCCTTTATAAATAGAGGATAGGGATAGATGAATATTAGTTGAATATTCATCTAATTTAAATTGGAATTATATGCTTGAAACTGACTGTTTGTCTGTATTAAACCACTCAAACTGGATGAGTGTTTTAATCCTTAAAAAATCAGTCTTCCAAGAAAACAGCAAACTCTTCAACTGGAACTCGAGGTGTTCTAAACGTATTTACAAGCGCATCGGTGTCGGCATAGCCTAAAGCCATCCCACAAACGAGCTCTTCGTTGGCGGGAGCTTCAAGAATATCAGTGACGATTTGATGAAAATGATTCCAGGCCGCTTGAGGGCATGTGTCTAAACCACGTGCTTTTGCTGCTAGCATAACATTTTGAATCATCATGGAAATATCCATTTTAGAGCCAATGCCCATGGCTTTATCCACGGTAAAGAAAATGCCAACAGGTGCATCAAATAATTGATAGTTTCTAAGATGTTGTGCAGCCATCTTATCCTTTTCACCTTTTTGAATGCCCAGCAATCCATAAAGTCCCCAACCATTTTCACGACGACGATCGATATACGGGGAAATCCATGTTTCTGGATAATAAGCAAAAGTCTCGGTGTATTGTTGAGCAAGTTCAGGGTTTTGATAAAGTTCCATTTGTGCTTGACAAACTTGATCAATTAAACGTTGACGACGTCCGCCTGTCACCACATAGACTTTCCAAGGTTGAGTATTTGTGCCAGAAGGAGCTCTTGATGCGACTTCTAAGATTTCTTGGATAAGTTTTGTGTCTACGGGTTGATCTAAAAAGGCACGTATAGATTGACGTCCAGTGATCACTTCATCAACGGCTTGAGTACGTTCTGTGGACATTGCAACTCCTATTTGAATAATTTTGGATGATCCATGATGTCTCTACGACTAAGGTATAATTTTGAATATGCTTTTAAATAAAGATTTTATAAATTATACAGATATAAACTTTTTTCAATTCATCATCAGAAATTGTGATTGAGAAAATTGGTTTTGACAATAAAAAACATTTAATTATGAAACATAAGTTGCTAGATTAAGTTACAACGAATACACATTATGTTACGTATTTATTTTAATCAATTCATCAAATTTTAAAAAAAGCAGTTTAGTGCATCGTTGATTATTTTAAATTAATCAAACGTTGTGATTGGGATTCAGCAGGTTGACCAAGCATATATGCACGGATGCAAGATGAAATAATTGGAGATTTTTAATGAGTCAATCAAAACATCAAACATTTTTAAAGAAAAGCTTAGCAATCGCAGTTGCAACTTTTGCATTTTCTACTGCACAAGCAGCGACTGAAAAAGATGAAATTCAAAAATTACGCCAAGAAGTTGAAGCGTTAAAAGCTTTAATTCAACAGCAACATCAAGTACAACAACAGCAACAAGTACAATTGGCTGAAGTTAAGGCTCAACCAGTAGCAGCAGCGCCTACAAACTTGAAAACTAAAGCAGGTGCTGAAGTGAATCTGTATGGTTTTGTTCGTGGGGATGCGAACTATATCATTGAAGGTGCTGACAATGACTTTAACAGCGTTGGTAACGTTGGGCGTGGCGGTGATAAAGATCCAAAATCTGTTGAAGATAAATTACGTGCAACGGCTAAAACAACACGTCTTGGTTTAGATTTCAAATCTAAAGTAGAAGGGGCTGATGTTGGTGGTAAAGTAGAAGTGGACTTTGCTGGAACAGATGAAAGTTTACGTATTCGTCATGCATATTTAACACTGAATAATTGGTTATTCGGTCAAACTACTTCAAACTTCTTGTCAAATCATGCACCAGAAATGATCGATTTTGGTACCAACATTGGTGGCGGAACAAATCGTTTACCACAAGTACGCTGGTCTCATAAATTAGCGCCTACGACTCAATTATTCGTAGCTGCTGAAGAAGGTAATTCATCAGGTGATACAATTAAGTATCGTTTACCAACTTTAACTGCAAAAGTCACGCAAGCTTATGCAGAGGGTAAAGGGAATGCTTCAGCTCGCGCATTAATTGAAAATTATAAGTCTGATAAAGCTGGTGATGATAAGACTGGTTTTGGTGTAGCGATCGGTACAAATTATCAAATTAGCGAACCACTCAAAGTATCTGCTGACGTGTCTTATGTAAAAGGGAACAGCAACTATTTATATGGCTCAAATAGTGCTTATGTTGTCGATGCAAATAACAATATTGAACAAAATGAGTTTATTGCAACCCAACTTGGTGCTACATATAAGTTCTCACCTCAGTTACGCTCAACACTGGCTTATGGCGCACACTATGCTGATGACAGCACGGGATATGCTAAAGCGAACCCAAGTGCAAATGAAACTGTTCAACAAGCATGGATTAACTTTATCTATACACCTGTGAAACCTGTTGATTTAGGTGTTGAATATATCAATGGTAAGCGTGAGACTTTCGCAGGTCAAAGCTATAATGATGACCGTGTAGGCTTAATGGCGAAATACAGCTTCTAAGCATGAGTTATAAAAAACCGAGCATAGTCTCGGTTTTTTTATTCACTTGTCATTCATCAGTTCAGACTAAAGAATGTCTGAATTTTGCTGATTGAATAAACAAAAGTAATGCGAATTATAAAAAAAAGTGCATAATGTTCGGCTTAAACAGTGAGCAGTCCTGATCATCAGGAATTTCTTAATCATTTTAAGTTCACTAAAACATATTTAAGTGTTTGTTTGAGCCATAAATCAATTGTATCTAGCCAAACGTATGTCTAAGAATAGAGTGCGTTTTGAGCAACTGATTTATTTTGAAAAGTGTATGTTTTTTATTAACAAGATTGAATCCAATGAAATCGAGGAATTAATATATTGTTACTCAATTAAAAAATTTATCTATTCCTTTAGATAATCAATATTGAATAAGGATATGTTTATTTTTGGATGTGAGATTCGAAATAAATCTTATTGATTAAAAAACAAGCATAATATGAATTAACAGTCATCTGTATTTGCTGAGAATTAATGATGGAATTTACTTTTAACGCTTTTTACACGTTAATTGCTGCAGTAATAGTTTTATTGCTTGGCCGTTTTCTTGTCAACAAAATCGACTTCTTAAAAAAATATAATATCCCAGAGCCTGTAGCTGGTGGTTTGGTTGCTGCCATAGTTTCGTTAATTGTTCACAATTTGTGGGGATACAGCATCACCACGAGTAGTGAATTGCAAACCAGTTTTATGCTGGTGTTCTTTGCTTCTATCGGTTTAAGTGCAAACTTCGCCAAACTCAAAGAAGGTGGTATGGGACTGGTGATCTTCCTGATCTGTGTCGCATCATTTATTATCGTACAAAACTTTGTCGGTATGAGCCTTGCAACGTTACTTGGTATTGATCCACTTATTGGTTTAATTGCAGGTTCTATTACCTTAACGGGTGGTCATGGTACTGCTGGTGCATGGGGTGAGATTTTAGAAGTCGAGCATGGTATTCAAGGTGCTTTAGCACTGGGTATGGCCAGTGCGACATTTGGTTTGATTATTGGTGGTTTGATTGGTGGTCCATTAGCGAAATTATTGATTAATAAGCACCAGCTTTCATCACCAGTGACTAATTCGGTTGAAAAAGACACACGTGATGCGAATGCAATTGCAAATCCGAATGATCAAGGCGAGTTTGTGCCTTTTGAAAACCGTAATCAAGTTCGTTTAATCACTGCGGATAATGCGATTACCACATTAGGTTTATTTGCTGCGTGTTTGGCATTTGCTGAATTTATGACAGGTTATAGTAAAGGCACTTGGTTTGAGCTTCCAACTTTCGTTTGGGCATTAGGTGGTGGTGTTATCCTGCGTAACATCCTCGAAGGTCTCATGAAAGTGGAAATCTTCGATCGTGCAATTGATGTATTTGGTAATGCCTCTTTATCGTTATACCTAGCAATGGCACTTCTTTCACTTAAGTTGTGGCAATTGGCTGATCTTGCAGGCCCATTGGTTGTAATCTTAACAGCTCAAACCTTAACTATGGCTTTGTACGCAGCATTTATCACTTTCCGTGTGATGGGTAAAAACTACGATGCAGCAGTTCTTGCAGCAGGTCACTGTGGTTTCGGTATGGGAGCAACACCAACAGCTGTTGCAAACATGCAGGCGATTACAAATATGTATGGTCCTTCACATAAAGCATTCCTCATTGTACCTTTATGTGGCGCATTTTTTGTTGACTTAATTAATGCAACTGTAATTCAGATGATTTTAAAATTCTTTGCTTAACATAAAATCTTCTTAATAAAATGTCATGTACAAAAAGCCCCGCATCTGGGGCTTTTTGTCATAAAAAATTCATACAGACGACTTGTCAATGATATGCTTTCATTCAGTTTTGATTTTTAATTTCTGATGCAATGAAGAAGTTTGTACTCCTGATTTCCCTCTTACCTTTGATTGGCTTACAAGCCTGTCAACAGGTTGTAGCCAAAGCTCAGCTTTCAAAATCTGTGTCTACACCTTTGGTGGATGCTTCATCTCATATCATTAAAAATAAGCATAAGAAAACTGATGCTCCAAGTATTGCATTGGTGCTTGGGAGTGGGGGAGCGCGAGGCTATGCGCATATTGGTGTCATTGAAGTTTTAGAGCAACGTGGAATCAAGCCTGATTTTATTGTTGGTACCAGCGCAGGGAGTATAGTCGGGTCAATATATGCCAGTGGAAAATCAGCAAAATCGTTACGTGAAGTTGCATTAAATATGCAAGTCAATGATGTACGTGATTTTAACATTGGTATTCAAGGATTTTTTGATGGCGCTAAGGTTGAGAACTATGTCAATAAACAAGTGGACTTTATGCCCTTAGAACAGCTTCCTATTCCAATGTATGTGGTGGCAACAGAGTTAAAAAATGGAAATTTAACAGTATTTAACTATGGTAATACTGGGCAAGCAGTGAGAGCTTCTATCTCTATTCCAAGTATGTTTATTCCCGTAAAAATTGCTGATAAGGATTATGTTGATGGCGGTTTAGTGAGTCCTGTACCAGTCAATGTGGCGAGAGAATTAGGGGCAGATATTGTCATTGCTGTTGATATTTTGGCCCAGCCAGAGCACACGGAAACCTCGAATGTGTGGGGGATGTTTAATCAAAATATAAATATTATGCAAAATAAGATCGCGTATAACGAGCTAAAAAATGCAGATATTGTGATACAGCCAGATCTAAGAGAAAAAGCACATATCTTTGATGTTAAGGGTCGTGAAAATACGATTCAAGCAGGTATGACTGCAGCATTGAACAAAGTTAGTTTATTAGATCAGATACGTCATCGGACGATAGGACAATATGATGCTCATCAGTATCCTGCCCATGATGATAGTAAAAGAGCTGTTTGTTTAAATTGCTAAATTGAATCAGATCTTAATTGTCTCATAAAATATATATAAAAAATAAGTAAAATCATTGTTATAAATTGAATGATTGTTATATTGGGGTCATAAAAATGAGGGTTAGTACTTTATCTAACCCTTAAAAAGATGAAATATAAATTAAGGTGTAGTGTGTCAGTTTTTCAAGTTGGTCAAATTGTTTATTTAGCGTCAAATTCAGATATTACATTCGAAATAATACGAATTAACTATGATGAAACCTATGAAATCCAAGTCAAGAATCAAGCATCGTTAAAGTTAAAATACGATAATATTTCTGCTGAGATGCTTCGTTTAGTCAAAGATGAATAAATTTTAAGCAAATTTATCATAGTTTCTGAGAGTGAATGATTTCCTCTGATACTTTTAAGCTATCAAGTCTTGAAATTATTGGAGTTTGTTTCTGATTTAAACATTTTATAATCAAGAAAAAAGTTATAATAGTGTATTAAATCTCCTGTCATGATTGAGTTCTAATATTTATGTCCGAATTTAACCAAGCGTTACCGCTTGCAGATGATCAGTCTGAATTAACGATGTCTGTATTAATGACGCCGGATATGGCGAATTTCTCAGGTAATGTACATGGTGGAACAATTTTAAAGCTGCTTGACCAAGTTGCTTATGCGTGTGCAAGTCGATATTCAGGTTCTTATGTGGTAACTTTATCTGTTGATAAAGTGAACTTTAAAGAACCAATCCACGTGGGTGAGTTGGTGACTTTTTTAGCCAGTGTGAATCATGTGGGGCGTACCTCAATGGAAATTGGGATCCGCGTTGAAGCACAAAATATTCAAAAACGTACGGTACGACATACCAATAGTTGTTATTTCACAATGGTCGCTGTGGATGAACATGGGAAACCAAAACAAATTCCACCGCTAAACCTAGATAATGACTGGAAACGCTGTCGTTTTGAAGCTGCTGAGCATCGTAAAATTGCTCGTTTGAATGAAAATCATCATCCTTCTTGCAGCATATATAAGAAATCGGTTTAAGAAAAAAGACTTCACATGGTGAAGTCTTTTTTTATGGATTTTGTAGCTTGGCGAGGGTATGTCCATCGACAATCATGTACCAATTCCCTTGTGCATCCTTGTAGGGGTGACGAGTGACAATAAATTTCGTGTTGATAGGACCTAAACCTGTTTCAAATCCAGTATCTGAAAACTGTTTAATTGGAGCTGAAACGGCGGTTTTTTTACTGAGCTGATTGTTACTATATTCTATACGACCATTAGCAGTAATATTCAATTGAACACGACTGTCCGCGCTAATCCAATGTCCTACATAATCCAGTTTATCCTCTGGTAAAGGTTTGGAACATGCAACCAGCCATAGGCTGAGTATAGCTATCCCAAGAAATTTCTTCATTTTCATGTCACGTGCTTAGAATTAAATTGGCTTTTTGGTTAAAATATGTGATTTATTTGTCATTTATATCGTTTTATAATAATTATGTATATGTGTTTATCGTAATTTATAGAGAATTATTCAAAAAAAACAGGCATAAAAAAGTAGAGCTGTAGCAAAGCTCTACTTTTAATCAGATCAAGCCATCGGGGGAAGACTTGGTCTAAAATTCAGTCAATTTATTTTTGATTAATTACTGAGCAGGTTGAGCTACAGGAGCTTCAGTACCTTCTTCAGCTGCAACCTCTGTACCCGGTTGAGCAGCTGTTGGTTGACCAGCAGCAGTAGTTTCAGCATTCACTGGTTGTTCTTGAGAAGAAATCAACACTTCCTGTTTTTTTTCATCTTTTGCTTCTGTTGCAGCAAATGTTGAGAAAGCTGTGAAGGCAAGTGTAGTTGCTAATAAAGTTTTAACTAAATTCATGAGTGGCATCCTTATTCAATAAAATAAATTAGAATTTAATCTCATAAGCTTTCCGAGGAGAGAAGCGAATATGAAATTAAATCTAGATCATCGCGTAAAATGTTAAAAGCTGAATCGCATCTAATACGGTTAGCGAGTCAACGAAATTCATCCTAAGTCCAGAAGCTCAATTGGGCAATCAATGCAACAAAGTGAAACACGATAGTTAACGCACGACTAACAAACCAAGGTGTAATGTAGTTTTTTTGTCTCAATGAGAGTCAATATGCCGCATAAAGTTGTCAAAAAATATGTCATGGTGAAGAAAAAAACAGCAATTTTTTTACTTAGTTTTACATTTGAAAAGGTTAAATTAGAAAATCAAAATTGAAGTTTTGAATTAAATTCAGAGTAATGATCTGTGAAATAGATTTACATATTTTCAATTTTGATTCAACAGTTCACTTATCCTATTTAATTCCAATCATTTAGTCTTTTGAATTCATGCATTCATATAAATTATGAGGAAAATTATCCTAGACTTGTTTTTTAGATAAATTCCGACAAGAATCCGTACACCTCTTCAAATTCAGAGATCCATTTTGAAAGTACTTGCAACTCAGTCAGTGCCTACACATATCATTACAGGTTTTTTAGGTGCAGGGAAAACCACGCTTTTACAACAACTTCTCAAATTTAAACCTAAAAATGAGCGATGGGCTGTATTGATGAATGAGTTTGGTCAAATTGGCGTTGATCAACAGTTATTGCCAAATAATGATGGCTATGAAATCAAAGAGCTATTGGGTGGATGTCTGTGTTGTACAAGTCAATTGCCAATGCAAATTGCATTGTCTCGGTTATTACAAGAATCTCACCCAGATCGGCTATTTATAGAGCCGACAGGGTTGGGGCATCCTGCACAGTTGGTTGAACAACTGACTGAACCACATTGGCAACATCTAGTTGCGATGCGTTCTGTAGTGACCGTGATTGATGGATCTCGTTTACATGACTCTGATTGGATGAGGCAGAGTTTATATCAAGATCAGTTAAAAGCGGCTCAAGTTGTGGTTGTGTCTCATGCTTCGGACATGAATGACATGGATCGAAAAGAATTGGCTGATTTAAAACAACAATATTTAGCTTATATTCCACATTGGCTTGAAGCTGATCAAGGCAATATTCGCTTAGAACAAATTGATTATCCTTATGTGGGAATTCAGCGTTCAATGCAACCCTTATTCAAGGTTCAGCGACAGTTCAAAGCTGATGTGGAAATGCCTGCTGTAAAGCAACTTCCATATCATTACGTCGAACAGGCTCAAGGGTATATTGTGGCAGGATGGAAGCTTCCAAAACGTTGGCAGTTTGATTTTTATGAATTATTAGACATCCTTTGTGAGCTAAAACACTGGGTACGTATTAAAGGCATCTTCAATACCAACCAAGGTTGGATGACATTCAATTTTAATCCTGATCAATTCAATTACAAATCAGGCGAAGAGAATATTGATAATCGGATTGAAGTGATAACCCAGCAGAATCAAGATTGGGAGCATTTAGAGCAATCAATTCTTAAGGCGCGAATCTATGATCAATAAAATCGTTAGATCATTCAACTCAGAATACAGACGGATTGAAAAGCATTTTCTCAATGCACGCTGAATCGGGTATGCTTAGCACCAAATTTGAGGATACCCCTTATGGCGTTAAAAGCGACGATTTATAAAGCAGATTTAAAGATAGCCAATATGGATGTTCATCAATATGGCGACTATCAATTAACGATGGCTCTACATCCGTCGGAAACGATTGAACGTTTGATGGTTCGAGTATTGGCATATGCTCGTTTTGCAGATGAGCATTTAGAATTTACTAAAGATTTATTTGAAACTGATGAGCCAGCACTTTGGCAGAAAGATTTAACAGGTCAGTTAGAAAAATGGATTGAAGTGGGTAGTCCAGACGAAGATAAAGTAAAAAAAGCGAGTGCGCGTTGTAAGGAAGTTGCGGTGGTCACTTATGGATCATCAGTGGATGAATGGTATAAGCGCAACAGTAAATTGAAAACATTGAAAAATGTGCAAATCTGGCAACTCAGTGAAAAAACAACGGCACAAATCCAAGCATTGTGCGAACGTACAATGCAACTGCAATTGAATGTGATGGATGGCGAGTGGACATTGATTTCAGATCAAGGTCAAGCTGAGATTGAGTGGACTCAATTACAGTAAGCCACTAAGATTTTAAAGATTAAATTTGGAGTAAGCACATGACGGCTGAATTAGAAATTATTGACTTGGTGGTAGGTGAAGGTAAAGAGGCTGTAAAAGGTGCTTTAATTACCACTCATTATACTGGTTGGTTGGATGATGGTACGAAGTTTGATTCATCATTAGACCGTGGTAATTACTTTGAGACTGTGATTGGTACAGGTCGTGTCATTAAAGGTTGGGATCAAGGTATTATTGGAATGAAAGTTGGGGGTAAGCGTAAACTAATTGTGCCTGCACATTTGGCTTATGGTGAGCGTAAAATGGGGAATATTATCCCAGCCAATTCTAATCTAATCTTTGAAATTGAATTGTACGATGTAAAAACTCGTGATTAATTAAAGTCGATGAAAAGCCCTGCATTGCGGGGCTTTTTTATGTTACAACAATCCTGAGCGTGCAATAGATATAACAAAAAATTTCTAAAAAACGCACCGACTCAGCAGAATTAGGATTACTATTCAGAAAATTCATTCAAACAAAATTAGGGATATAAGCGCTGAATGTTTAAGTCATTTTTTCCGAACCCAAAGTGGTTTTTTCTCTCTGTCATCTTATGGTTTTTTATTAATCTCGCTTTATGGTTTTTTGCGGATGGAAAACAATGGGGCGAATATTTAGGTTTTCCTCAAGGTTATGCAGAGGCTGAACTTGCGATTAATATCAGTCGTTTTTGGTCACCGCAATTTTTGTGGTTTTATCTATGGTTCTTGGTGGCGACCGCCTTATTTGCACTGTTTTGGAAAATAAAATCAGACAATCCGTGGCAGCGTTGGTCAGTATGGGGATCTGCATTTATCCTTTTTAATATTTGGTTAACGGTACAAGTCAGCGTTGCTGTGAATGCATGGTATGTACCATTTTGGGATTCTATTCAACAGATTTTAAATTCTGATGGTGGTGAGGTGGATAAACTCTATGCGGAATCATGGACCTTTATCAGCTTGGCCAGTATTTCAGTGACATCGGGCGTCATCAGTGCTTTCTTTACCAGTCACTATATTTTTAGATGGCGTACAGCAATGAACGAATACTATGTTCAGCATTGGGAGAAATTGCGTCATATCGAAGGTGCTTCGCAACGTGTACAGGAAGACACCATGCGTTTTGCAACGATCGTTGAGGATTTAGGGGTCGAGTTAGTACGAGCAGTACTGATGTTAATTGCCTTTCTTCCTTTATTATTTGCATTGTCTGCGAAAGTGCCTGTTTTACCATTTATTGGTGAGTTGCAATATTCTTTAGTATGGGCTGCGATTGGATGGGCGGTATTTGGTACTGTCTTATTAATGGTGGTGGGTATGAAACTGCCAGGATTAGAATTTAATAATCAAAAAGTGGAAGCGGCATATCGTAAAGAGTTGGTATACGGCGAAGACCATGAAAATCGTGCACAACCTGCAACCTTAAAACAACTTTTTAAGAATATTCGTGCTAACTATTTTAAATTGTATTTCCATTATGCCTATTTCAACTTGTTTGCACGTTGGTATGGACAACTGGACAATCTCTATATGTTATTTGTGTTGTTCCCCGCGATTGCAGCAGGCCTGTTGACACTGGGATTGATCCAACAAATTATGGGTGTATTCAATCGTGTTCGTGAGTCATTCCAATATTTGGTGAGTTCGTGGAAAACGATTATTGAACTACTTTCTATCCGTAAACGTCTAAAAGCATTTGAATCTATTTTGGATAAGTAGTGTCCATCATGGATTTAAATTATTAAAAAAAGGCTCGTATAGACGAGCCTTTTTTATGTCTGAGTGGGAACTTAGAGCGTGCTGAAAATATTTTTTAGAATCTTACAAAACCACTTACGTGCGTCTAAGTCATCCTTATGGTTATACCAGTTAACACTGACATTGAATGGACGAACCTCAAAAGGGAGTTCAAAAATTTGGATATCCGTATGCTGCTGATAAACCTTCGCGGCTCTCGAAGGCAAAGTAACCAGAAGTTCTGAGTGTTTCACCACGTTCTGCAAAACACTGAAATGTGGGACTTCAAGCATGATCTGACGAGAATGACCGAGTTCTTTTAAACGCTGATCAATTTCAATATGACCAGTACTCGATTTGATCGCAACATGTTTTTCCGATAAATACGCTTCCATGCTGAGCTTCTGCTGTATGCGCGGATGCTCTTTTTTAGCGATACAGACATAACGTTCCTCAAACAAATTTCGAGATTCAATTTTGGGCATAATGGTGTGACTGCTATTAAAAACGGCCACATCCAAAAAGCCTTCAACCAGCCATTCCTCTACTTTTTCAGAGTGAATTTCCTCAATTTCAAGTTTGATATTGGGAGCATGTTGTTCTAAATATTCAATCAGCGAGGGAAGTAAACAAATTTCTCCTAAATCAGAAATGCCTAAACGAAATACTTTTGAAGAGGTTAGCGGGTCGAAATGCTTGGCAGAATCAATCGCCATATCAATTTTAACAATCGCTTCGTAGAAACTTGGATAAAGACTTTGTGCAAGCTTTGTGGGTTTAACACCAAACTTGTCACGTACAAAAAGCTGATCATTCAGCATTTTCCGCAGTCGATTTAAATTATAGGTGACAGAAGGTTGGCTGAGATTCAAGCGCTCTGCGGCGTGACTGATATTTTGAGTTTGATAAATAATAATAAAAACTTTAATCAGACTTAAATCGATCAACTTTACATTCCTTGTAAATATTTAGAGACAGTCGCTATATCGAATAACTACTGTAACAAAAAAAGAGAGAGTTAACTCTCTCTTTTATTTTTAATGACTTACATGTTGTTGATGAATCATCTACTCATAAGCCACGTTTTTAACGCCGTTTGCTGCGCCTGCAATTTTTTTATTGCGCAGATGGATCGCAGTCACACTGATCACTGCAATCATACAAGGGATAGATAAGGCAATGAAATTATATTGCACTGGCAAATTAAGGCTAAGTAACCATCCACATAAGATTGGACCCAAAATTGCGCCTAAACGACCTACGCCAAGTGCCATACCTAGACCTGTCGCACGTATGTTAGATGAATAATATTGTGACATATAAGCCAACAATAAAATTTGTCCGCCAATCGATGCTGCACCTGCGACTGCTACACAGAAGTAAAGCACCATGGTTGGTAAGTTATAGCTTAACAAGAATAGGGAAATTGCGCCGCTAATAAACAAGGTACAAAGAACTTTAGGTAAACTGAATTTATCAGCAAAAAAACCACCAAAAATTGCACCCAGCATACCACCAATATTGAGCGCAAATAGGAACACTAAACTGGTTGAGAGGTTGTAGCCAGCTTCCATCATCAGTTTAGGTAACCAGTTACCAAGCGCGTATACCAATACCAATGCCATAAAGACACTTGCCCAGAATAGAACAGTGGTTACTCCACGACTTTCAGTAAATAAGTCTTTCACTGGTGATTTAGACGATTCTTGGTTTTCTTGATGCAGACTAATGCGCATATCAGCAGGAATTCTTAGATTTGTGTCAATTTGTTCTAAGATGTGAGCAGCTTCTTTATGCTTATTTTGACGAACCAAGTAATCGATGGATTCAGGCAATAACTTCCAAATGATTGGCAATAGAATGAGTGGAATACCTGCAATCATAAACATGATTTTCCAGCCAAATTGCGGTACTAGCCACATGCCTAAAATGGCAGAACACATTCCGCCTACAGCGTAACCACTAAACATCAATGACACTAAGGTGGAGCGTAAACGCTTAGGCGCATACTCTGTCATTAGTGTAATAACGTTCGGCATCACGCCACCTAGACCTAAGCCAGCAATAAAGCGATAGATCCCGAACTCTTGAGGATTGCTCGCTAGGCCACACATCACGGTAAAACCACTAAAAATGACAATACAAACTGCAATCAGTTTTTTACGGCTAAAGCCATATTTTTCAAGTTTGTCACTCATACTGCCAAAAATGATGGCTCCAAACATCATGCCAAAGAGGGCAAGACTTCCTAAGAAGCCCGCCGTCATTGGATCGATTGCCCATTCTTGCATGAGTTTAGGCAATGCCACACCGTAGATGACTAAGTCATAGCCATCAAAAATAATAATCAATGCGCTGAGTAAGATGACTCGCCAGTGAATGGCTTTGAGTTTGGCATGATCAATAATTTCATTTGCATTTAACGTATTCATGGAGACCTCCCTGGTCAATGAATCGGTTGATAACAGTCCTGTTAATGTTTTTGCTTATTTATATGGCTTCAGCCACGAGATGTTTCTCTATTGCTTGGCCTAAGCGATGTTGTGCGAGTACAACGTCTTTTTCTAAATCGTGTTGCCATAACCAATCAAAACGGTGTGCCAAATGTTGACCTACACTGTCAAAGTCTGGATATAGGGGTGAATATAATTCGTAAATCTCACCAGATTCGCGCGACGTATTTTGTACACGAATGGCACGCTCTTTGCGCAGTTGCTCATAGACATGAGAGAGTTGTGCAAGGTCTTCAGTGCAGATTTGCGCTGAGTGATGTTCCAGATGTTTGAATAATGCAGAAAGAATTAAAGCATCTTCAAGACCCTGACCAGCACCAGCTCCTTGGTGTGGCAACATGGCATGTGCTGCATCACCAATCAAAATGACATTGTGTTCGCTGTTTTGATAGGTCTTAAGTGGCTCAATCTCATGAAGCGCCCAGATGGTAGGTTTTTCAATTAAGTTCAGTAATGCGCGACAGCTCTCACTCCAATCCGCAAAATCAGCCAGCATTTCAGTATTGGTTGTTGGTCGTGTCCAAGGAGTCCCTTCTGGCAGAGTTGTATTCTTGCGATCTGACTTAAAGGCAACAATATTGATTTCTTCACCTTTACGAATAGGGAAAGTTAAGATGTGTTTGTCTTTACCCAATAACATTTGTGGGACATCTGCAAGTTCAGGATCGTGTCCAAGTTCTGCAATGACCTGTTTAAAATCTAAATATTTGATAATGCCGCGATAAGCCCATGTTCCTGAAAATTGAGGATCGACTTTTGGAAGTTGATGCGATGCCAATACATGATCACGCACAACAGAATGGATACCATCACAACCAATCACGTAATCTGCTTCAACCACTTCACCATCTTGGAAAGTTAAATGAACACCAGCGCTTGAAGCTTCAACAGATTGTACACGTTTATTGAAATGTGCATTTTGTGAAGGAACGAATGGAATAAGTGCATCAAGAAAATCAGCACGATGCACAGAAGATTGACCGACTTGAGGTGCGATCGAAGCTGATAGGTATTCATCGGTATAGCCATTACGCCATTGGAACCAGATATCTTGATAAGGTGCAGCAACTGTATCCGCAATGGCGTGATATTCTTCACCCAAGCCTAGAAGCTCAATTGCTTTAACAGCATTGGCACCAAATGAAATGCCTGCACCAATTTCTGAAAATTGTGCTGCTGACTCATATAAATGCACATCAAATTTTTTATTTTTTACTAAGTTGGTCATTAAAGCTAATCCAGCAATACCACCACCAATGAGCGCAATCTTAATTCTTCTTTCCATGATTCAATTCCGAGTTTTTTGCCCTGAATAAGATCATTACTGATTTTTAACTACTTATCCAATTTATATATTTTGGTGAAAACTATTTAAAAAATTGATAGTTTGAATTTGACATCTATTCCCACTGGTTTTGAAGCTTTATTGTCAATATATGAACATTCATGTGCATGATTTAGCAAATTTACTACCTAAATTTTCATGTGCTTACTTGTTTTACAGTGTATCTGTAGGGAAATGCGTTCAGGATGTGATACAACAAAAACATAATGACAACGATGAAAATTGAGTTTAAGTGATGACATTAAAAATGAATAAAACTGCTTTACGTACACTGTGTGCATCGGCTTTGATCATGGGCGTATCGACATTTTCGAATGCGGGAGCAGCTGTAGATCAATTGAGTGATTGTTTGGTCAAGTCGACGACCGCTGCTGATAAAACGACAGTACTACAGTGGACATATTCAGCACTGTCTACTCATCCTGATTTAAAAGGCTTTAGTAATGTCAGTGCTGATCAACGTACGGCATTGGATCAAAAGTTAGCGCAAGTCTTGCAACGTGTGATCGTAGAGCAATGTTCAACACAGACCAAAGCGGTGATTCAAGCTGAGGGTATTCAAGCTGTTGGTGAAAGTTTCCAAGCATTGGGTCGTAGTGCAGGCGAAGAAATTATTAAAAACCCTGAAGTGAATAATCAGCTGAAAGGGGTGGTGCGTTATATTGATTTAAATAAATTGGTGACAACATTCCTCACCCCAGATATTTGGAACAAGCTTGGGATCACTCGTTAATCTCTTATTCTAATAAATGGTAATTAAATAAATAAGTTATCGATTGATGAATGTAGGGTAGAGTTACTCAATATCATAATTCAAACTAGAGAAAAGGCAGGATGATATCCTGCCTTTTTCACATTGTATGCATAGTAATTATTTGAATAGCAGCACGCTTTTACCTTGCGTATGTCCCTCTAAAATGTCTCGATAGGCTTGCTGTGCTTCTGTAAAAGGATATTCACGACTGACTGTCCAATTGAAGCTGTTATTTGCAACGCCTTCAACCACGTGTTTTAAATTGGAAACATTACGTTTAACCCAGACCGCTTGAATTTTAGCGGATGACAGTTTGCGTCCTGCAATCGTGCCCATAAATCCGCCATTTTTCACTGTAGCCAATGAGGCTTGAGTAGCATCTTCGTTACCTGCCATATCAATCGAAGCATCAAATTGATCTGGATGGGCTTGTTTCAGACGCTCAATCAATCCTTCGCCGTACACGACAGGAATCGCCCCTAAACTGCGAATATAGTCTTGGTTTTTTGCTGATGCTGTTGCCACGACGGTAATGCCGCGACTCACTGCCAATTGAATGGTGATTGATCCCACACCGCCTGACCCACCGTGTACCAATAAGCTTTGCATTGGACCAATTTCATCTAAAATGGTCATGGCAGTTTGAGCTGCTCCTGCAATCGAGCCTGCAATCGACCATTCTAGATTTTTCGGTTTTGCGACTAAATTGACGAGGGGAACATCTATCACGGTTGCATGGGTAAATGCTCCACCAGAACCCAGCACTTCGTCACCGACTTTCCATGCACTGTTTTCAGCTACGTCTACGATTACACCTGCAAACTCAGTTCCGAAAGTTTGTGGGAGTTGTGCATGTTTGAATTCACCTGTCATGCGACGTGCATCAATGGGGTTAATCCCTGCGGCTTTGACTTGGATGCGTGCCATTTCAGTGTTTAATGGTGGGAGTGTGTAGTCTGTAAATTCAAGGACTTCGGGTTGTCCGTAGCTTTGGGCGTTCATTACTGTTGATTTCATGATTTGATTCATTTCTTCTTGATGATGAAATCAGTATAGAAGAGTGAAAGCAGGCAAATGAAGATCGAAAAATAGAACAGTGTTTTCTGATGTTTAGATTTTTTTACTTTAAAAGATACCTCTCCCTTGCGAACTCAAAATATATTTTGAGGATTCTCATCACTTGCGCTTCGATTTAAAAGCAATGCTTTAAATCTTGCTCAGGAGAGGGAACACCGCGTATCAAAATAATTACATGACACTCCCTCTCCCTATGGGATGAGCAACATTGTTGCGCAAGGGGGTGAGGGAATTAGTCACGCATAATGAATGACTTTGAATGTTGGATACGTCTTAAGTCTTCGATTGTAGTGATTTAGATTAATTTTTAAGGGATATTTTTAGGTTTTAAATTTATTTTAAAAATATATATAAAATATTTATAAGTAATTGATTTTTATGTTTTGAATAAGTTTTAATTACTTAAAACAGATTGAATAGATCATCACATGAAAATTCAAAGTATAACGACAATAGCTTGTAGTGGTTGTTTTAAAAATCATGGGTTGAGATTGGAAGCAGAAAAAATTGGGTTTTATTCAAAAAATATTTGTTCATTATGTGGCTCTAAAAAATATAAAAAACTTAATAATGCTTTGTTGGAAAAACTCGCATTTAACTTCTTTGTAAGAGGGACAATTCATAAGGGATATTATGGTGCTGCACCTTTAATTCAATTTAATGAGTATCAAGTTACAGGAGTGAAGTTTGGTAGTGAGTTGGATATAGATCTTAAAATTTTTGAAAAACAGCTTAAAATAGGCTTTTTTGATTATGGTCCACGATTGTGGATGGTTGGAGAAATTGAACCTCTTAAACAAATGCAATTGCTCAATGGCGAAGAAAAAGAAATTTTTAAAAAAATTATAAAAGAATATCCGATAGTTTTTTTATCTGAAGAGCAAATTCTTTATAGAGTTCGAAAAAATCCAGAAGGGAATCCGAATACAGCAGATTTTGATTCACCGCCAATGGAGTATTTGGGTAATGGAAGATTGGATAGTAAGGATAATCCGATATTTTACTGTTCAACTGATTTGGAGTTATGTTTACATGAATGTCGAGTTTCATCAGAGGATCAAATTTATGTTGGAACTTTTAAGCCGTCCAAAACTTTAAAGCTTTTAGATTTAAGTGTCATTCTTAATGAGGACTGTAGTGAGTTTGAAAGTTTAGATCTATCTGTTTTAATGTTATTTTTAGCTAGTCAACATGCTTATAAAATTTTACAAAAGCTATCTGATTTTATAAGAGAAAGTGGGTTTGATGGAATAATTTATCCATCATATTTTAGTATGTTAAAAACTGGGAATATTCCATTTGAAACGGTGCTAGGAATAAGTCATAGACGTCTTAATGACTTTCAAGCTTTTGAAGCTAATAAAATTGTACAAAGCATTGCTTTGTTTGGCTATCCATTGCGTGATAGTACGCTAGACATAATAAGTATGAATAAATTGCTTCTCAATCGGGTTGAATATGATTTTACTATGGCTCCAATTTATTAAAAAAACCCGCTTTCGCGGGTTTTCTTTTAAAGAAAGATCAGATCAACCAATCAACTTCTTCATCAATTCATTCACTTGAGCAGGGTTGGCTTTACCTTTCGCTGCTTTCATCACTTGACCCACAAGACCGTTGAAGGCTTTCTCTTTACCAGATTTATACTCTTCAACCATCTTCTCGTTAGCAGCAAGAACGTCTTTAATAATTGCTTCAATTGCGCCTGTATCAGTTTCCTGTTTCAAGCCTTTTTCCGCAATAATCTCGTCCGCAGTTTTGCCTTCTTCCCACATAAAGCCGAACACTTGTTTTGCAATCTTACCGTTAATGGTGTTATCCACAATACGCGCAATCATGCCACCCAATTTCTCTGCTGATACAGGAGAGTCTGCCAACTCTAAGCCCGCTTTGTTTAAAGCACCTGAGAATTCACCCATCACCCAGTTTGCAGCAATCTTACCTTGTGCAGCACCGCCCGCAGCCTTAACAACTTCTTCATAAAACTCTGACATTTCACGAGTCAATGTTAAAACGTGCGCATCGTATTCAGTCACACCAAAGTCCGCTACAAAACGCGCACGACGTGCAGCAGGAAGCTCAGGCATAGTCGCTTTAATCGCTTCGATTTGCTCATCTGCAATGATCACAGGCAACAAGTCTGGATCTGGGAAGTAGCGGTAATCGTTCGCTTCTTCTTTCGAACGCATAGAACGCGTTTCCATCTTCACAGGGTCGAACAAACGAGTTTCTTGGTCGATGGTACCGTCCCATTCCAAGATTTCCATTTGACGTTCAATTTCAACATTGATCGCTTGTTCAATGAAACGGAATGAGTTGAGGTTTTTAAGCTCACAACGTGTACCGAAAGGTTGACCCGGACGGCGTAAAGACACGTTACAGTCGGCACGGAAAGAACCTTCTGCCATGTTACCATCAGAAATACCTAACCAACGCACGAGTGTGTGAATCGCTTTAATATAAGCAACCGCTTCTTCTACAGAGCGCATATCAGGTTCAGATACAATCTCAAGAAGTGGTGTGCCTGCACGGTTTAAATCGATACCTGACATGCCTTCAAATTGGTCATGGATTGATTTACCTGCATCTTCCTCTAAATGTGCACGAGTCACGCCAATGCGTTTAGTCGTACCATCTTCAAGTTGGATGTCGATATGACCCAAGCCAACAATCGGGTTGTCCATTTGGCTGATTTGGTAGCCTTTTGGAGAGTCAGGGTAGAAGTAGTTTTTACGTGCAAATACAGATGCTTGGTCGATGTACGCATCGATACCCAAACCAAAGCGAATGGCAAGATCAACCACTTCTTTGTTCAATACAGGCAGTACGCCCGGCATTGCCAAATCAACAAGGCTCGCTTGTGTATTTGGGTCTTGACCAAATTCAGTTGAAGAACCTGAAAAGATTTTAGATTTAGTCGCAAGTTGAGTGTGAATCTCAATACCAATAACGACTTCCCAACCATCAATCAAATTTGACTTAGGTTTTGCATTGTTCTTCGCCATTATGCATTCTCCTCAGCAATTGCAGCGCGTTTGGTGTGCCAATCAGTTGCTTGTTGGTATTGGTGCACCACAGACAACAATTGAGATTCTGACCAGTAGTTACCAATCAACTGTAAGCCAACAGGTAAATTATTTTGATCAAAACCAACAGGCGCGTTAATCGCAGGAAGACCTGCAAGGTTGACCGCGATGGTATAGATATCGCCCAAGTACATTTCAACTGGAGAAAGGTTTGCACCAATCTTATACGCCGTTGTCGGCGCAGAAGGAGCAGCAATCACATCAACAGACTCGAATGCTTTTAAGAAATCTTGTTGGATTAAACGACGTACTTTTTGTGCTTTGACATAGTACGCATCGTAATAACCTGCAGACAGCGCATAAGTACCAATCAAAATACGGCGTTGAACTTCAGCACCAAAACCTTCAGAGCGAGAACGTTTATATAAGTCCATGATGTCTTTTGGATCTTCACAGCGGTAGCCATAACGTACGCCGTCAAAACGTGACAAGTTAGAAGATGCTTCAGCAGGGGCAATCAGGTAATAGGTTGGAACATATGCCTCAGTCATGTTGAGGTCAATTTCAACAAGCGTTGCGCCCATCTCTTCCAATTTTTTTAGAGATTCTTCAACACGTGCTTTAACGTCAGCAGCCAAACCTTCAACATTAAAGTACTGTTTAGGAATACCAATGCGTAATCCTTTTACAGACGTGCCGTTCAAGTTTGCAACGTAGTCATCAGCATCTTTTTGTACAGAGGTTGAATCTTTTGCGTCATGACCTGCCATCACGTTCATAAGGTACGCACAGTCTTCTGCCGAACGTGCCATTGGACCGCCTTGGTCAAGTGATGATGCATAGGCAATCATACCGAAACGGGATACACGACCATAGGTTGGTTTTAAGCCTGTAAGGCCACAGAACGATGCAGGTTGACGGATTGAACCACCTGTATCTGTACCAGTCGCAAACGGTGCAAGGTCAGCTGCTACAGCCGCAGCAGAACCACCTGATGACCCGCCTGGGACACGATCTAAAGCCCAAGGGTTCGCCGTTGCACCGAAGTAAGATGATTCTGATGTAGAACCCATGGCAAATTCGTCCATGTTCACTTTACCTAAAGTCACTAGGCCCGCAGCTTTACCTTTCGCTACAACGGTTGCGTCGTACGGAGAGATAAAGTTGTCTAGCATTTTAGAACCAGCCGTGGTTTTAATGCCTTGCGTACAGAAAATATCTTTATGTGCAATAGGTAAACCAGTCAAAGTGGTCGCTGTACCTGCCTTGATCGCTGCATCAGCTGCATCAGCTTGAGCCAATGCTTGTTCAGCAGTCACAGTGACATAAGATTTGACTTGCGCATCAATTTTTTCAATACGGTTTAAATAATGTTGCGTCAATTCACGTGAAGAGAATTTAGCGGTTGCTAAACCATCGATAAGTTCACGAACCGATAAGCGATGTAAATCTGTCATGAGAAAAATTCTTAACTAAAATTTAAATAGGGCAAAACTGAACAATTATTCAATTACACGTGGAACAAGATACAAACCGTCTTGCACAGCTGGTGCAACGGCTTGATAGTCATCACGATGGTTTTGTTCAGACACAGCGTCTTCACGTAATGGCTGCGGATGGTCAAATGGACTCTTTAGTGGCTCAACACCTTCGGTATCAATGCCTTTCAAGGTTTCCATCATTCCTAAAATTTTATTCAAACTTTGAGCATATTCAGCAGATTGAGTGTCATCCAAAGACAAGCGTGCTAAGTGTGCAATGCTTGAAACGGTTTGTGCATTTAAATCTGCAGATTGCTGAGCATCTGATGCTGACATGCTGTCTCACCTAATCAGTAATAAAAATATTCAAAATATCATGCGTTATAATAAGCGATTGACTTGTCCAAAGCATCACATTTAGTTAAAGTTGCCATCTTACGTCTATATAACGTTGAACTGAGAACGACCCGTGATTCTAAAACGACTAATTGGCTTGTTTTCGCCAGATCTAGCCATAGATTTAGGCACCGCTAATACACTAATTTATGCGCCAGGACGGGGCATTATATTAAATGAACCGACTGTTGTGGCAATTCGTCACAGTGGTTCACAAAAAATAGTTGCCGCTGTTGGCTTGGATGCTAAGCAAATGCTTGGTCGTACCCCTGCGAATATTTCTGCAATTCGTCCAATGAAAGATGGCGTGATTGCGGATTTCGAAGTCACTGAGACCATGTTAAACCAATTTATTGGTAAAGTGCATGAAAAGCGTCTTTTCCCACCAGCGCCGCGTGTTGTGGTGTGTGTGCCATGTAAATCAACTTTGGTTGAGCGTCGTGCGATTCGTGAGGCTGTATTCAATGCAGGCGCACGTGATGTACGTTTAATCGAAGAGCCAATGGCAGCAGCGATTGGTGCAGGCATGCCAGTTGAGCAAGCGTGTGGTTCGATGGTCGTAGACGTGGGTGGTGGTACAACTGAAATTGCAATCATTTCATTGCAAGGTTGTGTCTATGCAGACTCATTACGCATTGGTGGTGATGTATTTGACGAACAAATTATTCATTATGTTCGTAAAGCACACGGTTGCGTCATTGGTGAAACAACGGCTGAAACCATTAAGAAAGAAGTGGGTATGGCGCTTCCGGATGAAGATGGCAAAGTGCTAGAAATCGAAGTTCGTGGTCGTAACTTGGCGGAAGGTGTTCCGCGCGCAATTACGGTGACTTCTGATGAAATTACTCAAGCAATCACTGATCCATTGCAAAGCATTGTCTCTGCAGTGAAATCTGCGCTTGAACAAACACCTCCTGAGTTGTCATCAGATATCGCGGAGCGCGGTATTGTGTTGACTGGTGGTGGTGCGTTATTACGTAACTTAGACAAGTTATTGTCACAAGAAACAGGTTTGCCAGTAGTAGTTGCTGAAGATCCGCTTTCTTGCGTAACACGTGGTGGTGGTAAAGTCTTAGAACTCTTCGACAACCCGAACCATGACATGCTGTTTGTTGGTTAATTTTCTGTAATTTAATTTAAGGACGAGGCGGTGCAACCGAATCTGTTTTCAAGACAACCGCCATCTTTTCGCTCTTTCATCATTGCAGTCATCGTGTGTTTGTTCGTGTTAATGTTTAATTGGCGCGCTCCACACTTGATTCAACCAGCAAGAGATGTCTTGTACGCGGCATACAATCCCATTTATGCCATTGCAAGCTATCCCGTTTTATCGAAAGAATGGCTCAGTCAACAAACCAAGTCTGAAGCGCAACTGCGTCGTGAGAATACTGCGATGCAGGCAGAGCTGCTTCAGGCTCAGGTTCGCCTTCAAAAACTCTCAGAACTCTCCGCTGAAAATACGCGCTTACGTGGATTATTGGATACGCCTTTGATCATTGACGGTCGTATGGAAATCTCTGAGGTGATCGGCACAGATGCTGATCCATTACGTCATATCATTATCATTAACCGCGGTGCTGCGAGCCAACTGCGTGTCGGGCAAACGGTGTTGGATGATAACGGTATCATGGGTCAGATCATCAATGTTTATCCGCACAGTAGCCGTGTCATGTTGCTGTCTGATAAAGAACACTCCCTATCAGTACGTCTTGAAAACTCTGGCATGCGTGCCATTGTGTCAGGCACTGGTGATTTAGGTCGTCTGAAAATGGAATATGTACCGACCAGCGCTAACGTCAAAGTCGGGGACAAGGTGTATAGTTCAGGTTTAGGACAACATTTTCCTGCGGGATATTTGGTCGGAACAGTGTCCAAAGTTAAGCGTGAAAATACCGGTGAGTTTGCGCAGATAGACGTGAAACCTGCAGCTCAGTTGGCAGGTGGACACCACGTGGTGGTGCTGTTCTCAGACTCATTAGCCATGGAGCAACCTCATGCTCAGCGCTAAAAAAATATCGTCAGTTAAAACACGTGATCCTCTATGGATCATCGTGCTTTCAATCATTATTGGTTCAGTGTTGGTGGTGTATCCTCTGTCTTATACATTGGCAGGATGGCGACCGCTGATCATGTTGATGATTACGGTGTATTGGATCTTGCTTCAACCGACATGGTGTGGTGTTTGGTTTGCTTTTGCAGTCGGATTATTTACAGATTTACTGCTTGATGCACCCCTTGGATTACATGCGTTAAGCTTCGTTTTACTAACATTTACCATCCGTTGGTTTGTGCGTGAACGCCGTTTAATGACGTTTGGAAATACTTGGGCAATCGCTAGTGTTGCTATATTGGCACATTTGATTTATGTCCTTTTTGCACAAATTATTTCCGATATGCAATTTTCGATAACTCGTCATTGGCAGCCACTAATGAGCAGTATTTTAACTTGGCCCATCTTGTATTATTTGCTTCGAAAATGGCGAATTTAATCCTGGCGTCGAGCTCGCCTCGGCGTAAAGAATTGCTTGCACAGCTTGGACTTAAATTTGATATTTTTAGTCCAGAAATCGATGAGTCTGTACGTGATGGTGAGCAAGCACATGATTATGTTCGACGTTTGGCAGAACAAAAAGCTCAGGTTGTTTTAGCACAATTTCCAGATGCGGTGGTCATTGCCGCAGATACAAGCCTCAGTTTAGATGGGCAAATTATTGGCAAACCTGACTCGAAGCAACATGCGTTTGAAATTTGGCAATCCTTGTCAGGGCGTCAGCATGAAGTTCTCAGTGGCCTTTGTGTGGCTTCACAACATAAAACAATAATTACGGTAGTGAGCACAAAGGTTGATTTTCAATCACTCAGTCATCATGATATGGAAGAATATTGGTCAACTGGGGAACCTGTAGGAAAAGCAGGGGCTTACGCAATACAAGGAATCGCCGCAAAGTTCGTTCCTCGTATTGAAGGTAGCTACACCAATGTGGTGGGTTTGCCTTTACATGAAACATCACAGTTACTGAATCAAATATTGAAAAGTGGTTAAGGCACTAAATTAACCTTTTAAAAAAATTTTTATAATGTTTTGAGTGTTTTTTATGTCTGACGAGTTGTTGATTAACGTCACCCCAATGGAGTGTCGGGTGGCGTTAGTTGAAAATGGGACGGTCAACGAACTATTTGTTGAACGCAACGCTAAACGTGGTTTAGTCGGGAATATTTATAAAGCCAAAGTTGTACGTGTATTGCCTGGTATGCAAGCGGCATTTGTAGACATTGGCTTATCTCGTACTGCTTTTTTACATATCAATGACATGATTTGGCCTCGTAATCAACCGACGCCAAATGTCTTTGATCTTCTGCAACCAGGTCAGATTCTGACAGTGCAGGTGATGAAAGATATGTTAGGCACAAAAGGTGCGCGTCTAAGTACTGATCTTTCCATTCCTTCTCGCTATTTGGTGATGATGCCTTATGGACATCATACTGGCGTGTCTCAGCGAATCGAATCAGAAGAAGAGCGTGATCGTTTACGTTCGATCATTGAGCGTATTCAAGCTGAACATAAGTTACCCGGTTCTGTCATTGTACGAACTGCAGCAGAGGGGATCGAAGAAGCCGCTATTGCGCAAGATATGGCGTATTTGGCAAAACTTTGGGAATTTATTCAACGTAAACAAAAAAGTGTCGTGGTGCCATCACTTATCTTTGAAGAGCTACCACTTCCTCAACGCATCATCCGTGATCTGGCAAATGAAGATACGGTAAAAATTCAAGTCGATTCAAGAGAAGTGTTTGGCAAGCTACAAGAGTTTGTGGCTGAGTTTGTACCAAATATGGTTGATCGTCTGAAACATTATCCTGGTGAGTGTCCGATATTCGACTTATACAATGTTGAAACAGATATTCAAAAAGCACTGCAAACACGTGTTGCATTAAAGTCTGGTGGTTATCTCATGATTGATCAGACAGAAGCCATGACCACTATTGACGTCAATACAGGCTCATATGTAGGTGGACGCTCTCTTGAGGACACCGTCTTTAAGACCAACATGGAAGCGACACAAGTCATTGTGCGTCAACTCAGACTGCGCAACTTAGGTGGAATTATCATTATTGACTTTATTGATATGCAAGAGGCCTCACACCGTGATGAAGTGCTTAAGCAATTTGAAAAAGTCTTAGAACGTGACCATGCAAAAACTAAAATCACCCAAGTGTCTGAGCTTGGCTTAGTAGAAATGACGCGTAAACGGACGCGTGAATCACTTGAACATTTGTTATGTGAGTCTTGTCCAACGTGTCAGGGACGTGGTTATGTGAAAAGTGCCGAGACTGTTTGTTACGAAATCTTTCGAGAGATATTAAGATATGCTCGAGATTTTGAGTCTCAGACTGACTTTACTGTCGTTGCGCATCCATCGGTTGTGGATCGTTTATTAACCGTAGAAGCTGCTGCCGTCTCTGATTTAGAGCATTTTGTGAAACGTGTCATTAAGTTCCAAGTCGAAAATTTATACACGCAAGAGCAATACGATATCATTTTGAATTGAAATTGTAACAGAATATCGTTAAACACTTGTTACAACTGAGATTTTACATTCGATCTCGATTTCTCAATACTTAAGAAATCAAATCGAATAGCCAAAGACAGCGATGTTGTCTTAGCAAAGTGAGGTCAAAGTGGGTATGAATTTAACGGAACAATTAGCGGGTAGCCATCGTCAAATTGTGGATTCAAACAAAAGCGCTTGCTTGATGCTCAACGATCAAGGTCAAGAAGTTCGAGTTACACAAGCGATGGTCGTTTCTCTCTGTCAGCAATTAATCAAGCAGTGTCGTAATATTAAAAATTAAGGGGCCTTTTTAAAGCCCCTTAATTTTTTTGTAAATATCGAAATATACAGCCTTAAGCTTGTTTTTCATTTGCAATTTCTATATCCGCTACTACTTGTTTCTTTGCTGTACTACGCTTAGTAGCCTTTTTTATAATCTGCGGTTTTTCATCTTCAGGTAGACCCACAATTTTTTCAAATCGTTGAATCTCATCTTCTAAATGGGTCAATAAATTTTGCATCTTAGGCAAAGCATTTCGACATGCGGTTAAACCGACTTCTAATTTATCCATATAACTGGTCATTGTGATATTCAACGCTTGACCATCAAGTACGATAGAAGCAGGGTAAAGTGCGTCCAAACGTGCTCCGTTCCAATATAGCGGCTCTTTAGGTCCTGGTACGTTAGAAATAACGAGGTTAAATGCCTGACGTTTAGGTGCTAAACCAGAGATGATATTTAAACCTGCAGGACCATATACGAAGGCACTATAGTTGAGAATCTGATCTGAAGTCATGCGTTTGAATTTTTGTTTCGCATTCATTACGCTACGACGAATAAGATCGAGTCGCTCTAATGGATCGGCTTTATGTGTCGCTAAGTTCGCCAGAATCATCGTAATACGATTTGACATGTCTGAATCATCCGTACGAACGGAGACAGGAACCATAGCAATTAATGGTTTTTCTGGTAAAGCACTTTGACTGATTAAATATTCACGTAAAGCACCGGAACAAATTGCAAGCACAATATCGTTAATGGTCACACCCAATGATTTTGAAATATGGTTGAGACGCTTAAACTCATATGACTGAGCAGCGAAACGACGTGATGAGCTGACTTTTTGATTCAGAATACTACTTGGGGCTTGGAAACTGGATACATAGTCCGGATTACGTCCCATATCTTTAAAGACAGTTTCAGACAGCACTTTGAATACACCTGGTGTAGACTGCACTTGACCTTTCAAATTAGACAAGATTTGTTTTGCACGGCTTACTTTAGGTGTTTTAAGTCGCTTAGCACGCGGACCTTCGACACACCATGGCGGAACGATACTTCTTGCATTTGGATCATGAGAGAGTGATTTTTCAATTAAACGCATGCCTGCAATACCATCGACCATCCCATGATGTATTTTGAAATACATGGCGAAACGATTGCCTTCAATGCCCTCAATGATATGACACATCCATAATGGCTTAGCTCGATCAATTAATGAACTGTGCTCTTGGGAAATGTAGGTGAGTAGCTCACGAATACGACCAGGATGTGGTAGAGCAATATGTCTGAAGTGATGATCAAGATCGAATTCAGTGTCTGTGTCCCAAAACAGTCCGTTTAATTTATTATTAAACGGTGGAATTGGAATAGATTTTGAGTTGCGAATATCTGCCACTAAATCTTGAATAAAGGTTGGTGGCGCATCTTCTGGAATTTCAAATAAAAATAATCCGCCAACATGCATGGGCTGTTGTCTTTTTTCCAAAGATAAGAAAATAAAATCAAGCGGGTGTAATGGGCGCATAGTCTAGGTTTGCCTCACTGCAAATTTCTAAAATTGTTTTTTAGAATTATCAATCCAAGAGATCAGTATAGACGTATTTGTTGGAGGGGGCATAAATTTTTTTAATGAATGGTCAGTACAAAAAAGCCACTTTAAATCAGTGGCTTAAAACTTTGTGAGACAGTTTTTACTTTTTTAAATTACCTGAATGTAAACCACATTCTTTATGCGTTGCTTCTTCCCACCACCAACGACCTTCACGCTCGTGCTGATTTGGAAGTACTGGACGCGTGCATGGTTCACATCCAATTGAAATAAAACCTTTTTCATGCAATGGATTATATGGAATTTCCATCATGCGAATATAATTCCAAACGTCAGCACTCGTCCAATTCGCCAAAGGGTTGTATTTAATGAGTTGTTTACCTTCACCTGAAAAACCTAGATCAGCTTGAATGACTGGAATTTCAGTACGTGTACCCGGACTTTGATCTTTACGTTGACCCGTGATCCAACCATCAAGTGTTGCTAACTTTTTACGAAGAGGTTGAACCTTACGGATACCACAACACTCTTTATGATCATCTTGATAAAAGCTAAACAGTCCTTTTTCGTTGACCAGATTCTGAACAGCTTCAGCTTCCGGGAAACATATTTCAATGTTGATATTATAGTGTTTACGAACAGTCTCGATAAATTGATAAGTTTCTGAATGCAAGCGACCTGTATCTAGACTAAACACGCGAAAAGGTTTACCTAAATTTGCAGCCATATCAATCAATACAACATCTTCAGCACCTGAAAATGAAATGGCAATTTCACCTGTTTGATTTAAAGCTAAGGCTATAATTTCCGAAGGGGATTTATCTTCATACTCTGATGCAAGTGCATCAATTAAATCTATGCTTGGAATGGTAGTCATGAGAATCCTGGCGATATAGGCTTGGAAACAACAAGTCCTATATTAAAATATTTGATGTATATTTTAGTTGAATTCAGAGATTTATCTTATGAAATAAAAATAAATACTTATGAATAAAATAGATTTAAAAAATTACATCGATATTCAACAATCTTCGGCTATGATATTGCAAATTTTATTAATGCTGAGGGCAGTATCATGGAAATCGTTTGTCTAGATCTTGAAGGCGTTTTGGTTCCTGAAATTTGGATTAATTTTGCAAAAAAAACAGGAATTAAAGAGCTTGAAGCAACAACTCGAGATATTCCAGACTACGATGTGCTCATGACTCAGCGTTTAAATATTCTTAAACAGCATGGTTTAGGTTTAAATGACATTCAAGCTGTTATTGCAGATATGGGACCGTTTGAAGGCGCTAAGGAGTTTGTCGAGTGGGTACGTACTCATTTCCAACTCATCATTTTATCAGACACATTCTATGAATTTGCTCATCCATTGATGAAGCAGTTAGGTTGGCCTACGATTTTCTGTCACAAATTAGAAACTGACGAAAATGGTATGATTACAAATTATAAACTACGTCAACCTGATCAAAAACGTAAAGCAGTGCAAGCTTTACACGGTTTAAATTTCCGTGTAATTGCTGCAGGCGACTCGTATAACGATACCACGATGCTCGGTGAAGCAGATCAAGGTTTCTTATTTGATGCGCCAGATAATGTAATTGCAGAATTCCCACAATTTCCTGCGATTAATGGTTATGCTGCATTGAAAGAAGCGATTCGCAACGCTTCTGTTCGTGATATTCCAGCTTAAATTATTACTTTGAAAAAAGGACGCTTTAGCGTCCTTTTCTTATAACAATTGTTAGAATCGATACCCGATTTTCATGCCATAACCTAATGCATAATTGTTGCTGAATTCTCCAACATTTATGCCACCCGTTTGTGCAGTTGCATCGCCTAACCAGAAATATTTAACACCAGCTTGAATAAAGCTTTGCTGTGATGGGTTGAATTGACCACCTAAGCCTACACTCCAATAACCTTCAGTTGGACCTAAAGTGGTTACAGGGTTTCCAGCTCCAGAGTCATAGCCTACAGTTGTGGTTGCTGCCCATTGATCATTAAATTTATGTGCAACACCTAAGGTTGCAGAGTACTGATCATCGGAATACGAAATGAGGTCCTGTCCAACTAATCCAAGTAATTTAGGTGTAACCGTAAATTGATCCCAATGAACCCAACGCAGGTTAGCAAACGCCAAAGTGTTTGTTGTAATTCCAGACTGTAAATCAATATTTACAGATTGTGGAGTAACTGCTTCAGTTACTGCAGCGATCTTATCTAATCTATTAAACTCAGGCTTTTTTAATGCATCGGCGTAAAGTGGAAGGAGCGAGGTTTCATTCGACTGAGCTTTGTGTTTAATCTCAGAGCGATAAGTGATAGATGCTTTTAATGCAATTTTTGGAATTTGGTATGCAGTACCTGCAATCCAGCCATAAGCTTCTTTTTGGTCTACATGGATGTTATAGCCATTTAAGACTTGGTATGCACTACCTTTTAAATTGATATCAGCTTCAACTGTTTGCCATACTGGACCAGCATAAAAATTCCAATTTTCAGTGGGTTGATAGCCAATGAGTGCAGTTAAATTTTGTGTCTTAACTTCAACTGATGTACCACTTAAACTATTGCCAAATGATTGATTTTTAGCATCGTATAATGCATCTGCACCAAAAGGCTGATCGTAAATTAATCCTAAAGAAACTTGGTCAGTAATCTGTAGTTTAAGAGCAGTGTTTACAAAATAATAATCACTGCCCATATCGGTAATTTTTTCGCCTGTTAAATCCTGACCAGTGATTTTATTAATCACTGTGGAAGAACCTTTAATGGTAGGATCTAAAACAGAAATGCCAGCTTCTGCATAATTACCTGATTGGAGAAATGCTGAAATCGACTGACCTGAACGATCTAATCCTGCGGCGTAGATTGAAGTTAATGGGAGTGTAGATAATAAGACTGAGTATGAAAGTACTTTAAATTTCATGATGTTCATCCATGAATGCCATATGGCTAAAAAATTGCATGAAAAATAACATAAATAAAAAAAGAGTAAATACTCGGAAATGATTGAAATATAATCAAATTTATATTGCTTCATCATCAAGTTATGAGATTAAATAATTATGTCCATGTTTTTAAAAAGTATTATTGAGCAAAAAAGGAATTGTAGTTTGAGTCGTTTTCTTATTTTAAATGATGATATAACAGACAATTAATTTATACTTGTATAAAAATAAAAAAAGACCACATGATTGTGGTCTTTTTTTATTGATGAATGATTAGAATTTATAGCCGATTTTAAGACCATAAGCTAAAGCGTCATTGTCTTCAAACTTTCCTGCTGCGCTATGTGCACCTGTCTGAGCATCAGCATCACCTAACCAGAAGTATTTAACACCACCTGCAATAAACGTAGCTGGAGTAGGGCTATATTGAAGACCTAAACCTACATTCCAATAACCTTCTGTTGGTCCAAGTGTCGTTACAGGATTGCCTGCACCTGAATCCCATCCAACTGAAACATTACCAGCCCATTGCTCGTTAAATTTACGACCTACACCTGTTGTTACAGACCATTGATCTTTAGAATAATCAACTAGGTTAAATCCATTAGGTTTGCCAGGGATAAGTCCGGCACTACCAAGTGCATCAGCCAATTGACCGAAATTATTAGGCTTAATTGAGAAACTAGACCAATCCACCCAACGTATGTTTGCAAATGCTACGGTGTTCGCCATAATGCCACTTTGTAGATCTAAGTTGACAGATTGTGGAGTAGTAACATTTGTAGATCCAGGTTTGAAGCCAGCACCTAAAGCACCGATTGCTCCTTGTAGGCTATCTGCTCGATCTTGATCGATTTGTCCAAGTGCAGTCAAAGTTGTAATGAGGCCAATCAATTGAGGAGCATTTGCTGGATTTGCTAATGCGGTTGCAGCAGGAATACTTTCATTTACTTCAACGTCATGACTAATTTCAGATCTATATGTTAAAGAGGCTTTTAAAGCGATTTCAGGAATTTGATAAGCTGCACCGACTAACCAACCGAAGTCGCCGTCTTCTTTAATATCAGCATCGTATCCATTAAAGATACTATACGTCGATCCTCTTAATTTTACATTTCCTTTAACAGTCTGATAAACAGCTCCGCCATAGAAATTAAAATTTTCGTTAGGTTGGAAGCCGATAATAGCGGAAATATTTTGTGTATCTACTTCGACTGATGTGCCACCTGTTACACCAGTATTTAAACCTACACCTATAGGAGCACTTGCTGGCTTTTCACCAAGGTAAACTGGGAGTGCGCCTAAAATTGTATCAGAACCTTGTGTGGTAAAATTATTGTTACCTTTATATGCTGCATCAGCACCGAAAGGCTGGTCATAAATCAAACCAAATGAGATTTTATCAGTCGCTTGAATTTTTAATGCTGCAGAAGGAAAGTAGTAATCACCAGCCATATCACCAGTGTAATTACCAGATAAGTCTTTACCAGAGACAGATGGATCTAAAATTGAGATGCCAGCTTCGAAGTAATTTCCTGGTTGAAGGAATGATGAAATAGATTGTCCAGAACGATCTAATGCAGCAGCAAAAGTGCCTGATGATGCCAAACCGAATAATACAGCAGCTGATAATTTTGTTAATTTCACTTGAATTTTCCCTGATCTTCTTCAATGAATTATTTTGTATTTTCCAATTGAATTGAGGATTAGTTATCTTAAACTGATCCTAAATCTTATGTTCACAAAATAACACATTAAGAATCAGAGTAAATACTCTAAGGAAATAAATTTATAATTGAATTTTAATTCTGATAAAAATAATAGGAATTTTATTTTTATATAAATTATTGAATTTATGAGTTATTTAATTTTGAATGACACTATCTTATCGTTAATACATAAATGAACTATACAGTCAGTCAATGGCATTCATGATTAAATAAAAAAGAGCACTTAAGTGCTCTTCAAAAAATGAATAGAGTTTAGAAACGATAACCCATTTTTAGGCCATATGCCCAAGCATTGTTATCTTCAAACTTACCCACTTCACGACCAACAGATCGGCCATCAGCATCTCCTAACCAAAAATATTTTACACCGCCACCGATAAAGGTTGAAGGAGTAGGGCTAAACTGAGCACTCAAACCTAGATTCCAGTAGCCTTCTGTTGGTCCAAGTGCGGTTACTGGATTCCCAGCTCCAGAATCCCAACCTGCGGATAATGCACCGCCCCATTTTTCATTAATCTTACGACCAACGCCAACGGTTGCAGACCATTGATCTTTATCATATTCAATAATATTTTGTCCTTGACCAGTAACAGCTTGTGTTAACAATCTAAATTTATCAATATCAATTTTTAGACCTCCCCATTCAACCCATCGAACATTTGCAAAAGCAACGGTGTTTGCCATGATGCCTGTTTGAAAGTCTAAATTAACTGATTGTGGAGTGCTGATTTTAGTATTCTGAGAAGGTGTATTTAATGCCCCACTCGAATCTAAATTTTTAAGATTAGTTAGTACTTGAGCTACTTGAGGTCCAACTATGCTCTCAACAATAAAACTAGGATAACCAAAATAACTTGAATAAGCGTTTATCAAACCATTGGCATCTTCCGTAGTTTCCAAACTATGGTCAATTTCAGATCTATATGTTAAGGATGCTTTTAACGCTATTTCAGGGATTTGATATGCAACACCAGCTAACCAACCATAACCTTCATCTCTTTTAAAATGAGCCTGATAATTCGCTAAACTAGATAAAGTTAAATTACCTCTCACATCCTGATATACACCACCGCCATAAATATTCAAATTTGCATTAGGTTGAAACCCAACAATAGCTGATATGTTATTTGAATTTACTTTAACCTCTGTTGAAGAGAGAGGAAGTGTACTATCTGGCAGTAATCCTGGAAGTAATCCATCTGTGTAATAGGCTGATGCTCCAAAGGGTTGATCATAGAGTAAGCCGAAAGAGAATTTTTCATTTAATTGCAGTTTTAATGCAGCACTTGGGAAGTAATAATCCTCAGCCATATCACTGATATTTCCAAGTTGGTTTTTACCAGATACATCAGGGTCAATAATGGAGATACCAGCTTCAAAATAGTTATTCGGTTGTAAAAATGCTCCTATCGATTGACCTGAGCGATCCATAGCGGCTGCATAAGCCCCAGAAATCGGTAATAAAGCAAATAATACAGATGCACTGATGGTTTTTAATTTCATGTTATCTATCCTTAGATAATGTGAATTTTTAATTTAATAGAATTTTTTTAGTTATTTCCTTAAGAGCTGATAAATAAACGATTTATGCTTAAATGTTTATTTTTTGCTCTACAAACAACATATCATAAAGGTAATGAGATGCAACAAAAATTTGACTGAAATGACATTATTTTTTTTATTTTCGGCCAATTTGTTGATAAGTGTATTAATCTAAGAAAATGGTGCGCCCTGCGGGACTCGAACCCACGCCGGTCACTTAGGAGGCAACTGCTCTATCCAGTTAAGCTAAGGACGCATACTAATCTGATCAAATAAATTTTTTTAAAAAAAAGTTATTGCTTAGCAATAACTTTTTTTAATGCATCTTACTATTTTCGATAAAGTAATTTAAATAATACCAACATCAGGATAATCCAGATCGGAATCATGATCACAGCACCGCTTAAGCCTTGAGTCCACATGATGTAAAGCACGACAAGAATAAACCCAAGAACTAAATAGTTACTCGCTGGTGACCATAAAGCAGGAAATTTAGAAGTGGTATTCGACTGTTTCATCGCTTGCTTAAATTTCAAGTGAGTCAAAGCAATCATCGCCCAGTTAAGTACTAGAGCACCAACAACAATATAAATTAAATTACTTAAAGCATCTTCAGGTGCGAAATAGTTTAATAAAACACATCCGAAAATTAACACTGCTGACAACAATACCGCAGGAACAGGTACACCTTGTTTATTGGTTTTTTCAAAAATTTTAGGGGCATTACCTTGTTTTGCTAAACCAAAAAGCATACGGCTATTCGCGTACATTCCACTGTTATATACTGATAGAGCAGCAGTCAAAATAATAAAGTTGAGCAGGTGAGCAGCCCAATCAATACCCAGTTGACTGAAGATCATTACGAATGGGCTTTTATCTAGACCACCAAGTTGTAGTTGATTCCATGGAACTAAAGAAAGAAGAATTGTAAGCGACCCAACATAGAAAATCAGAATACGGAAAACAACTTGATTAATTGCTTTAGGAATCGTTTTCTCTGGATTTTCAGCCTCAGCTGCCGCCATACCAATCAGTTCAATGCCACCAAAGGCGAACATCAGGAATGCCAACATGAAGAATAAACCTTCGAATCCATGAGGGAAGAAACCACCGTGAGTCCAAAGATTACTGAATGATGCAGTAGAGTCAGATCCTGCTGTAAACAACAAGAATAGACCGAAGACAATCATCGACACGACAGCTGCTACTTTAATAATAGACAGCCAAAACTCTGATTCTCCATAAAATTTAACATTACAGAGGTTAACTAAGGTAATGATAATAAAGAAGAAAAGAACTGATGACCAAGCAGGAATGTGAGGCCACCAATAGTTAATATATTTTGCAACAGCTGTTAATTCGGTCATCGCGACCAAAATATAAAGAATCCAATAGTTCCAACCTGCTAGGAATCCAGGAAACTTACCCCAATATTTATTTGCAAAATGACTAAATGATCCTGCAACAGGTTCATGAACAATCATTTCGCCTAATTGGCGCATAATTAAAAAAGCGATTAAACCACCAATTGCATAACCCAAAATAATAGATGGGCCGGCAGATTGGATCACGTGTGCGGAACCTAAAAATAAGCCTGTACCAATTGCACCACCCATAGCGATTAATTGGATATGACGATTCTTTAAGCCACGCTGAAGTTGTGAAGACTTGTTATTCAAAGTATTCAGCCCGACGATTGAAATAAGTTACAAGATTGTAATAGATCAAATTGCATTAGCCTAGTACGTCAGCGTTCATGAATGTTTTTTATGATTTAAATAAAATAAAATTATTATAGAAAAATGATTTAATTATTTTTTAATCAATCATTTAATTTTATTAGAATTTGTTTTTGTGAGAGTGAATTAAATTTAATCTATCGTAATTGATGGAAATTCATACCATAGTGTTAAGTGCTCATGTTCACATAAAAAATCATTTATACTGTATTGAACTAAAAATCACGATTGATAACAAATATTAAAAGAGAAGGAATGAGCTATGAGTTCAACACCACAAATTAAAATTCCAGCCACTTATATGCGTGGAGGAACGAGTAAAGGTGTTTTCTTTAACTTAAATGATTTACCCAAAGAAGCTCAAGTTCCAGGTAAAGCAAGAGATCAGATCTTATTACGTGTGATAGGAAGCCCTGATCCTTATGGCAAACAAATCGATGGAATGGGTGGTGCTTCATCTAGTACCAGTAAGACAGTCATTCTCTCTAAAAGCGCTCAACCTGATCATGATGTAGATTATCTTTTTGGACAGGTTGCAATTGATCGACCATTCGTCGACTGGAGTGGTAATTGTGGCAATCTTACGGCTGCTGTAGGCTCATTTGCGATTTCAAATGGTCTCGTGAGTGCAGAAAAGATCCCAGAGAATGGAATTTGTACGGTAAAGATTTGGCAGGTCAATATTCAGAAAACGATTATTGCGCATGTCCCAATCACAAATGGTCAGGTTCAGGAAACAGGTGATTTCGAGCTTGATGGGGTAACATTTCCAGCTGCAGAGGTGCAAATAGAATTTTTAGATCCCGCAGATGATGGAGAGGATGGGGCTGCCATGTTTCCCACAGGAAATGTGGTTGATGAACTGGAAGTCCCAGATATTGGTCGCTTTCAGGTGACGCTGATTAATGCGGGTATTCCAACTATTTTTATGTGTGCTTCAGACTTGGGGTATGAAGGAACTGAACTTCAGGATCATATCAATAATGATGTCGAGGCCTTGGCCAAGTTTGAAAAAATTCGTGCTTATGGTGCTGTAAAGATGGGTATTATTCAGCATATTGATGAAGCGGTTCAACGTCAGCATACACCTAAAATTGCATTTGTATCTGCGTCTAAAAATTACATCTCATCTAGCGGAAAAGCAGTACACGCTGATGAGATCGACTTGACGGTTCGTGCTTTATCTATGGGTAAACTGCACCATGCCATGATGGGAACCGCAGCTGTAGCGATTGGAACCGCCGCTGCAATTCCTGGAACATTAGTCAATTTAGCCTCAGGTGGTGGTGAAAAAAAATCAGTCAGATTTGGGCATCCTTCTGGGACACTCAGAGTGGGTGCTGAAGCGGAGAAAATTAATGACCAATGGACTGTAAAAAAGGCCATTATGAGTCGCAGTGCTCGAGTACTCATGGAAGGATGGGTGCGAATTCCTGGCGATACGTTTTAATATGAAAAAACCACTTTCGAGTGGTTTTTTTACGCGCTTAAAATATGTGATAAGTATACTAAATTAGTCTGAAAGCATTACTAACAGTACGATTCACTCATAAATAATTGAGACTATGACAATTTTGACATGTTATATTAAGGAAATAAGTCAACGTGATTATATTCACCGAATTCATAAAATTAAGTTGCTGAATAGCCTTCGCTCCACGAATAATTAAAATGAGAAAGACCAATGAAGAAGGATAATAATTTTGAGCAGGATACGCCCAAGATTGATCAAGAGTTTCTAAACCAAATTCATGCTACAAATAAATTAGATTTGGTATCTGTGATTGCCAAAATCCCTGTGCCTGTGGCACTAGTTCAGCATGATGGTGTATTTATTAGTGCAAATCAATTATTTGCTGATATCTATGAGAGTGATGCACTCTATTTACTCGGAAAGAAATTAGGTTTCGTATCAACGACGGTTTACCAATTATTTCAAGATGCGCTGCAATTGTTTCGACATGATTCACGCTTATACAAAATTGAAAATGAGTTCTATTCAAAAGGGCATTTTTTTCAAATTTATTTTAGTGCTTTAAGAGATAAATCAACCTCTTTGGATTGCGTGTTGATCGTATGTGCAGATATAACAAAATTGAAAAGACGTGAACGTGTCTTGATCCAAAATAATAAAAGGTTGTTTGAAGAGCTATATTTGGACCCTGTGACTGGGATGAACAATAAGCTGGCATTTGAACAGTTTTTAAAAGATCGCTTCCTTATTCAAGATCGGAAAAATTATTCTTTTATCAAGTTTGAAGTCGAAAATTTTAAAAAGTTTAATCAGCTCAATAGTTATACCATTGGCGATGAAATTTTGAGTCGTATTGGATCTCTGATTAAAGAGGAGTTGAATCAAGATTTAGCAGAAGTCTATCGTTTGAATTCTGCAAGTTTTATCTTGGTGATTCAAGAATCGACTCCTTGGAAAATTCTCACCATTGCTGAACGCCTAAAACAAACATTGGTCCGTGAAAAAATTTATTTCGATCCTCAAGAGGATGAGGTACTCACGTGTGCGATTGGGATTTTTCATCCTAATTGCCAGAAAATGTACTCAGAAAAGCAAATATTAGAAACCTTAGATCGTGCGGTTGACATTGCACATGTATTGGGTCGAAACTCGATTCATGTGTTAGATGAATAGTCACTCTTCATTTAAACCTATCACTAAATAAAACAAATCAGCATTGTGTTTTGTAGCAATCACAATTGGTTGTAGAATAAGGACAATTTTATATATACCGACATGAAACGGTATAACTTGAGGTTCAAAGACGGCAGTGACAGTACATATCTCTGTGAATAGTGAAGTATTACAACGTGCTCAACAGCAAATCCAACAGGATCTGAAAATTGCACTAGATGCATTTTTCATTCCAGAGCCTTTGAAAAGTGCTGTAAATCATGCAGTCATGTTAGGTGGAAAACGGGTTCGTCCAGCTTTAGCGTATGCAACAGCAAAATTAAGTGAAGATCATAAAAATTTTGCTGCTGTGCGACGTGCAGCAGTTGCAGTCGAGTTAATTCATTGCTATTCACTTGCTCATGACGACTTACCATGTATGGATAATGATTTGTTGCGTCGTGGTCAACCAACTTGCCATGTTGCATATGGTGAAGATACAGCACTACTTGCCGGAGATATCTTGCAGTCGATGGCATTTGAGGTTTTAGGAAGTCGACTTTTTGATACACAAGTGACTGTAGATCCTTCTATTGTGTTGAAGCAAATGCAGATATTGGCGACATCATCTTCTAAGATGGTTTGTGGTCAAGTCCTAGATTTGCAAGCAGAAGGCAAGAAAATTGATCAGGAAGCATTGGAAAATATTCATCGTAATAAAACTGGTGCACTGATTCAGGCGGCAATCATGATGTCAGCAGTGACAGTGATGGACGGTGTAGATGCAGGCATTCCAAAATTGCGTGAATTTGGTCAAGCATTAGGTTTAGCATTTCAAGTACAAGATGATATTTTAGATATAGTTTCGGATACTGAAACGCTTGGAAAGACCGCTGGAAAAGATGAACTTGTCGAAAAATCAACATACCCAGCTTTATTGGGTTTAGATGCTGCAAAAGAATATGCAAATAAGCTTCATCAGCAAGCGATTAGTGCTTTAGATTATTTTGGTGATTCAGCATCTGAACTTAAACAAATTTCAGCTTTTTTACTTGCTCGAAAGAGTTAAAAAAGAGGACAGAAAGTCCTCTTTTTCATTTGTTATTTTGTCGCTTTATATAATCGGTCTGCTTCGTCAAATCGGTCAGTAACATCTGAGTTCGGTTGCTTACCTAATAAACTCACAACAATGATTGCGATGAGAGAGCAAATAAAGCCAGGAATGATTTCATAGATTCCAGTATCAGCCCAAATATTTTTCCATACAATAACGGTCACTGCACCAATGATCATCCCCGCCAAAGCGCCATTTAATGTCATGCGTTTCCAGAATAAAGACAGAATAATGAGCGGGCCAAATGCTGCCCCAAAGCCTGCCCAAGCGTAGGCAACTAGACCAAGTACTTTAGATTCAGGGTTTGACGCTAAAACAATCGCAAGTAAAGCAATCAGTAGCACCATCAAGCGACCCACCCAAACCAGTTCTTTTTGAGAAGCAGTTTTACGGATGAAAGATTTATAAAAATCTTCGGTTAAAGTGCTTGAACATACAAGAAGTTGACAACTCAATGTACTCATTACCGCAGCCAAAATGGCAGCTAATACAATGCCGGCGATCCATGGGTTAAATAGAACTTTCGTTAACTCCATAAATACAGTTTCAGGGTTAGCATTCACAATATTAGCGAACTGTGGATTTTGCTGAAAATAAGCAATACCGACATATCCAGCAGCCACTGCACCACCAAGGCACAGAATCATCCAAGTCATACCAATACGACGAGCATTAGGAATCGATTTAACTGAATCAGCAGCCATAAAACGTACGAGAATATGAGGTTGTCCGAAATAGCCTAAACCCCAAGCCAGTAATGAAATAATTGCGACGGTACTTAAGTTACCCATTAAACTGCTTGCTTCTGGTCGCGCTGCTTCAAGTGCTAGATTCACTTGAGATAAATCGGAAAAAGTCAGTAAAGCCACGATGGGGGTAAGCAATAAGGCAAAAATCATTAATCCCGCTTGGATGGTGTCTGTCCAAGAAACAGCCAAGAACCCACCAATAAACACATAACTGATCGTTGCAATTGCACTAATCCAAAGGGCAGTGCTGTAAGAAAGATCAAACATACTTTCAAATAATCGAGCGCCTGCCACCATGCCTGAAGCACAATAAATGGCAAAGAAGATTAAAATGACAAATGCAGAAACGATTCGTAGAATTTTTTTCTGATCATTAAAACGATTGGAAAAGTAATCTGGGAGTGTAAGGGCATTGTGTTGAACTTCAGTATGAACTCTGAGACGTCCTGCCACTAACAGCCAGTTGAGCCATGCACCAATAATTAAACCAATTGCAATCCACATTTCTGATAGACCAGAAAGATAAATAGCACCTGGCAAACCCATAAGTAACCAGCCACTCATGTCAGAAGCACCAGCTGAAAGGGCTGTTACAAAACTTCCCAAGCGTCGTCCACCCAAAATATAATCTGAAAAGTTCGTGGTCGCTCGATACGCGATTAAACCAATCACGACCATGGCGACAATATAGAACAAGAAAGTGATTAAGGTGGGATCAAAGGTGCTCATACAATTTCCATGATGCAGTTAGACGATAGATTGTTTTCATGCAATCTTTCAGGATGCGAAATTTAACCATAAATTTAAAATAAATGCTGAAGAATTGAATCTCGAGTCATATCAATAACAAAGGCAGCCGAAGCTGCCTTTTAAATTTTGAAGAGTGTTTGAGCGATTTAAGGATTATTACGACCCATTACCCCACGAATCGTATTCATGATGTCAGCAGGCAATACTACAGTTTTAGCATTATTAGATTTAGCCATATCCTGCATTGCTTTTACATATTGTTCACCAAGTAGATAAGCGACAGGGATCTCTTTGTCGCCTACAGCATTGGTAACCATATTAATGGCTTTTTCTGAAGCTTCAGCGAGTACAACTTGAGCCTCAGCATCGCGACGTGATGCTTCAAGACGACCTTCAGCTTCCAGAATCGCAGCTTGTTTCTCACCATCAGCACGTGTCACTGTCGCACGACGCTGACGTTCAGCTGCGGCTTGGGCTTCCATTGCGGATTGCATCGTACCTGATGGTTGAATATCTTGGATTTCAACCGTTTTAAGCGTAATTCCCCAATCTGAAATATCATCAGAAATTGCTGCTTTCAGCTTCGCTTTAATATGATCACGTGAAGATAATGCATCATCCAAGTCCATTTCACCGACGATTGAACGTAAAGAAGTTTGGACAAGGTTTTGGATCGCCCAAGTATAGTTTTCGATACCGTAGACTGCTTTTTCTGGTGTAGTAATGTTGATATAGGCAACAGCGTTCATTAAAAGTACTGCGTTATCTCTTGTAATTACTTCCTGAGATGGAATATCAAGAACGATATCTTTTGTTGTGACTTTATATGCGACTTCATCAACATAAGGAATCACAAAGTTTAGACCTGGACTTAAGGTCGTATGGTATTTACCCAGACGTTGTACGATCCATTTATAGCCTTGAGGAACGATACGAACCCCTTTAAAAATAGTGATCCCGACGAATGCCAAAAATGCGATGGCAATAATTGAACCAGACATTTCTACTCCTTTAAGAATTATTGTTTATAACGGTGAATTGAGGTTATTGTGAGCTTGAACGACCAGCTCATTACCTAAAATATCTGTAACTCTGACACGATCACCGACCTGAACAGGGCTCAGTGTTCTGCAATTCCATTCGTCAGAGCCGAGAACTGGAAGCTGAAAACGAACTTTGACCAATTCAGGTTCATGACCAATTTGAATCACCATCCCAACTTGTCCGATTGTCGATTCACGTGAGAGCCCCGCTTTAGTCTTATCAACGGAAAGTGGTTTAATAAATTTAAACCAAATCACCGTACATGAAATCGATAGGACAACCCATAAAATAATTTGAGCTGGAAGCCCCATAGAAGGAAATAGCCACACCAGTATGCTAATAATGACTGCAGCTATACCAAACCACAGTGCAGCAAAGGCCGGTAAAATGAGCTCAGACAGGATGAGCAAAATACCTAATACAAACCAATGCCAAGGTTCAATCAATAAGTCCATACATCTACTCTAATCGTTATCTTGTTATAGACGAAAACATCTATATCAAGATAACAGACTAGGGCAGAGAAGCCTATAAAAAATGCTTAAAAGCGAGCTGTTGGTGCAGGTTTGAAAGCAGCAGGAGATTTTTTGAAATTGGCAATTGCGGTATCTATTGATTTAATTTTCAGTTGCGCTGCTTTCTCACCTTCAAGTATTGCCTCATTGCTGGCTTTCAAATCCAAAGTTCCTAAATGGCCAACTTTTGGCTGAATCACGACTGTAGCTGCATTGAGTTCAGTATTGATACTTTGTTGACCCATAATATTAATCGTTTGATCCAACAGTCCCCACATGCTCATCGGCTTATTGCCTGCAGGGCGTGCAGAAATATCAACTGCTATCACAATATCTGCACCCATATTTTTGGCAGTTTGAACTGGAATTGGACTCACGAGTCCACCATCAACATATTTGGTTTTGCCAATCGTTGTTGGAACAAAGACGTTAGGGATACTACATGACGCTCTTACGGCTTGACCTGTATTACCTTTGACGAAATCAGCGCGTTTACCATTATCTAAACGTGTGGCAACTGCAGCAAATCGAATCGGGAATTGTTCAATCGGTTTGTTCCCAACCTGTCGATTGACATAATCTTGGAGCTTTTGACCGAGGACCACACCCTGTCGATTTAAAGTTAAATCACGAATATCGGACTCTTTCAGTTGAAGCGCAATTTGCTGTAGTTGATAGGGAGATTTGCCTGAAGCATAAATACTACCGACAAAACTTCCAGCACTTGTACCCGTAACAATTTTGGGTTTTATACCATGAGATTCTAAAACCTTTAATACACCAATATGCGCAAAACCTTTTGCACCACCACCGCCTAGAGCAATCGCGATCACTGGCTCGCGTGCTTGAATTTGAGTGGATTGTGTAGGATTTTTTACAGTAGAGTTACAGCCTGATAGTGCCAATAAACTCAGGCCAATGAAGCTGATTTTGGGAAGATTGAGGAGCAATGACATAGACATTAATCTGCTAAAAAGTGTCAAAATTTTAGGCATATCTCAACAGATTGCTGTCTATTTTTCTAGCATTTTTACAAAAGTTCTTTAAAGGGTAATGCTAAACGACTCATATTTTTAGGAGAAATTTTTCCACGATAATATTCTAATATTTTATGCAGATCAGATTCATAGTCTCCCGTCATTTCGAGGCTTCCTAAACATCGAATGACTTTATGATCATAGTCAAATGCAAACATTACCACTGGTATATTTGCACCTAAGGCAATGTGATAAAAACCGCTGCGAATGTTTTTAGCACTTTTTCGTGTACCTTCAGGTGCCATTGCCACCCAAATTTTATCTCGTTCATGAATAGCTTGAACAATTTGTTGAGTCAAGCCTTGGGGGGTATCACGTTTTACCGGAATCACCCCGATCCATTTGAGTAAATGTTTGAGTGGAGATTTGAACAGACTATCTTTTCCAAAGATTGTGACTTCAATGCCAATGCCAAGCATCGCGAGAAAGGCATACAGTCCATCATAATTTGATGTATGCGGGGACACAATTGCGACAGCTTTGGGAAAATTTGGAAATTCTCCTTCAAAAGACCAGCCTTGTCGAAGATAAAGCTGTTTGAACGCTGCTCGACTCAACTTTGAACCGCGTTGAGGAACTTGTGATGGTAATTTTGGAAATCTATTGTTCATTGTACGTTGTATAAATGCTTTTTAAACTTATTATAAAGACCTTGTGTATGAGATACATTGGCAGAATAAGAATCAAGTGACAAGGACATCTCAATACGAATTGATTAAGAAGACATCAGTTGCAGGACACCTCTTTCATGTCACCAAATACCAAGATGTATGTGCTTTTATTTTCACTCTATTGGGCGCAAGGATTGCCAGTAGGATTTATGACACATGCTTTGCCCGTGATTCTGCGTGCTGAAGGTGTTTCCTTAACGCATATTGGTGGATTTGGATTGCTGATGGCTCCGTGGGCACTCAAAGTTTTATGGGCTCCATTGGTTGATCGCCATCATTTGTTCAATCAAGGGCATTACCGCAGTTGGATTATACCCACTCAGTTACTCACAATGATTACGCTGATAATCTTATCGTTTATCCCCATTCAATCACTGAACCAACCTCAATATCTCTTTGGATTTTTCGTGGCATTATTGATGATGAATAGTATCGGAGCGACTCAAGATATAGCAACTGATGGCTTAGCTGTGAATATTCTAAAAGGCGAACAACAGCATCTAGGCAATATGTTCCAAGTGATTGGTTCAAGATTGGGCTTTATTGTGGGAGGCGGTGCGATATTGTGGGTATTAGATGCATTGACTTGGCAAACCACTTTTTTATGCTTGGCTGTTTTGGTGGCATTTAATACGCTACCCGTATTATTGTATCGTGAGCCTCAACATGCTTCACAAAGTATCAATAATTATCAAGATGATGATTCATCATCTAAAACTCAAAGTTTCGTGAAAGCTTTAAGTCATTACTTAAAATATTTTTTTCAAAATCGAGAACTCAGACTTTGGTTTTTTGTATTGTGTAGCATTAAAGTGACGGATGGATTGTCTGGACCTATTCTTAAACCATTGTTGGTCGATTTAGGACTATCTAAGACGCAAATTGGTGTCAATGTGACCATGCTTGGAGCATTTGCTGCTTTGATCGGAGCAGGTATTGCAGGTTGGCTACTTAGGTTTTATTCGCGTCAAAGTGCTTTAATTACTTTTTCACTGCTTAAATTATTGAGTCTCATTGGATTTGCATGGTTATCGCATTATGAGGCGCGACCTTCTGAATTGAACGTCGTGTGGATCTATATCATCAATGCTTTAGAAGATATGTTCGCTGCGATGTTATTGGTGATTATTCTAACCTTGGTGATGCAATACAGTCGGAAAGAATTTGCAGGAACAGATTTTACTTTCCAAGTCGCATTGATGGCTTCCATTGCGGGAGCACTGTATACCGTGAGTGGCATATTAGGCGATTGGCTCGGTTATACCTCATATCTCATTTTGATCTGTATATTAGGATTATTTTTGTTCATACCGATTTTAGTATGGAGTCGGTATACAGCTCAAAACAAACATCAATGGAATTAGTCTGTAATCTATCTTTTATTCATTTTCATGCTTAGGATGAAATAAAAATGAATAATCGAGATTGCGGAGAGTTGATAGCATGGGCAAATGAATACACTCCTCTAAGCAGTATGAAAATTCAAGCTGTTATTTTTGATTTGGACAATACACTGACACACCGAGATTTAAGTGTTCAAACTTTTAGTCGGGCATTATTTAATACATATAAACAGCAAATCGATCAATCTGCCTCGTCTGCGCAAGCTGAGATTCTCGAAACGATTCGATATATTGATCATGGTGGCTATCCCATCCGAGAAAGAATGACTGAACCTACCATTGGTGGTTCAGTTGCTCATGCATTACTCAAGCAGTTGAAATGGAAAAAAGCACCAGAATTAGATGAATTAAGTGACTATTGGTTTAATCAATTTGGACTAAACGCAGTCATGATGCCAAATGCTATTCAGACGCTTGATCAGCTTAGAAGCGAAGGATTTAAGTTGGCAATCATTTCGAATGGAGGATATTTCACTCGACACAAAATTATCGAAGGTCTAGGAATCTCGCATTATTTTGATGTGATCATGAGTTCTGAGAAGGCAGGTGTGTCAAAGCCTCAAGCAGAAATATTTCATATGACTTGTCAACAATTAGGAATTACACCTGACCATTGTCTTTATGTTGGTGATCATCCAGTGAATGATTATTGGGGTGCTACTCAGGCTGGATTAGATGGACTATATTTGGCGGGTTTCACCAATCCTTAGCTGAACATCAACCGCCGTTAAATAAAACAATTCAGACTTTGCCTGAAATTTTAGCGTATATAAAACAAGTCAATGCATGATGTAAATGATGAATTTTTGAGACGATCAGCTTGATGCAGTGTAATATAAAATGATCAGTTCAAAATGCATGCAATAAACCACTGTGGTTGATTGAGCGTATTAGGGCTGAGCGATCTGCACTCGATTAGGCTCATCATTTATGTACAGCATTGTTTTATCCTTAGTGCCGCTGATAGGGCTCATATTAATTGGATATTTTCTTAAACAGAAATCGTATTTAACAGACGAGTTTTGGGCGGGTGCAGAGAAACTTAACTATTTTGTTTTTTTTCCTGCCATGCTTTTTGGTAATTTGGCTCAAGCTGATATTCATATGGAGATGGTGAGTAAAATTTTAGTCATTTTACTCGTGGTCTTTCCAATTGCTTGTGCTGTTTTATATATTCTAAAAAGAATTTTTCAGACCCCAACACGAAGATTTGGAGTCTATGTTCAAAGCAATGTACGTTTTAATACCTATATTGGTTTAGCAGTAGTTGCTTCGCTTTTTCCAGCAGAAGGCATGACAATTTTTGCATTGCTGTTGGCGATCAGTATTCCTGTTGTGAATATCATCTCGGTATTGGCACTGACCGATCATGAAAATATGAATTTTCGAGCAGTGATTATATCGCTACTCAAAAATCCTTTAATTTTAGGTTGCCTGGTTGGGGTGCTCTACAATGTATCCGGGCTGCCATTATGGAAAGGTGCAGAGTCATTAATTTACCAACTTGCGATATGTAGTTTACCTATGGGACTAATGTGTGTCGGTGCTGCATTGCAATTTGTGGCTCTTAAAAAAGAATCATTTCCGCTAATGATCAACACGCTATCGCGTTTATGTTTAATGCCGATATTGGCTTGGTTGGTCTGTAAAATGCTGGGCTTCAATAGTTTAGAGACGCAAATCTTCATTTTATATTTTGCATTACCAACGGCTTCAGCTGCTTATATTCTGACAAAAGTATTGGGTGGTGACAGTCAATTAATGGCTGGCGTAATTAGTCTGCAAATTATCGGTGCTGCAATCACACTACCCATCGTTTTGACTTTAATATTGCACTAAAACTCGGAAGTATAATTCCAAATATTTAGAATCATTTGAAAGTTTATCGATTCAATTTGAATTAGATTATGTATTTGTGTTGAATTATGAGAAAATGCAAGATTAAGTTGAATTGAAGTACTCCCATGACACACCACAATGCTGAATCTTTAAGTGATATCGAAATTTTAGATATTTTGCAGTCAATGAAATCTGACGAACTTAATGTTGAGGCGAATAAACTGATTCGAAGTGGTGGTAAAGAGGGGCGTCAGGAAGCACATAAAAAAGCCTTGGTTGCATTACATCAATCTTTCGAAGAAAAGTTTGTTGAAGCAGTGACACTTGCGCTAGGCTTAAATGAAGCACAAGCAAAAAAAATTAAATATAAAAAAGACAGAATTCGTATTCTTAAAGCGCGTGGTATTGATTATCTTGAGATTGATGGTGCTGAAACAGCACAAGTTTTATCGCAGGTTGCACAGGCGATTACACGTGAAGAAGCAATCGTAACACATGATCTACACAATATTTTTCCATTTTGGAAAGAAGGCTGGCCAATGGTTCAGTTAGATAATGCGTATGCTATTTTAGCTGAAGATATCGATATTCATTATCAAGCAACCTTAGATAAACTTTTAGAAATCTATGGTCGTTAATACCTTATTATTCAAATTAAACAAAAAATTGAAAACTTAGTTCAGTGAATCAACTGACTGAAAACCGATTTAAGCAACGACTTAAATCGGTTTTTTCTTTTACCATCAACCATGGTGTTGTTCTACTTGGACATTGCATTGGGATACTTTTTTAATCTGCCCGCTGTATTAGGATTCTTTATCGGAATTTCTGCAGATACTGTGACCCCCTGTGACAGTTATACAACCATACTTATTGCTTTGTATTCAGTTTTGCTTTGTCTTGGTGCTGACGTTTCAAGTGCTATTGCTCATGATGATCATGATGTATTTTGGACTAGTAAATATTAAGACCTTCTAAAATAGACCTTAAAATTTTGTTTTTTAGTTTTTTAGTTTTTTATTGCCATGTTTGTAATGCTCCTACATATTCAATCAATGGTGATGAACGGGCCAATGATGTATCTATCATTTGAAATTGAACAGTTATTTTCGATAAAAATAGTCGACCAGATTATCATAAATAATGTTAAATAAATCACAAAATAATTAAATAACGTTATTTATTTGTCATTAATACTACATATTTCATCCTGTATATTAAAAAATGCTTAACAAAAGTTAGGTGTATTTAACATAAATTCTTTATAACGAGGTTTTAATCATGAGCTTAGTTGAATTAAAGCAAGAAGAAATCAATGAAGTATCTGGTGCTGGAACGTTGATTGGTGACTCAATCATCCACGGTGTGAACTTATTCAATCAAACACTTAATTCAAAACTGATTTCATCAGTTGGTGTTGTATTTAGTGCAGTAGGTTTAGGGCTAGTACACCAAGCTGCTGATACTACTGGTTTAGTGGCATCAAAAACATTAATTGGTCTAGGTCGTGCACTTGGTGGCGATGTAGATGAAACTCCAAACCATTACGAAAAAGAAAAGGCAGAAGGTCAATATAAACTTCTTCCGACTTTGAATGGCGTTCGTGCTTGGCTTTCATAAGTTTTAAATAAAGTGTTAAAGGCAGACTGGTCATGAGTACTTGTCTGCTTTCAGTTACAGAAATAATAAAGCTAAAACTTTTGGTGGCTATAACAATGCAAAACTCATCAGAACAAATAGATCACGATAAAAGAAACTTTCTAAAAACAATGGGTAGCTTAGCTGCTGTTGGTGCTGTTTCAGCATGGTTCCCAACACAAAAGGCAGAGGCTTGGTTTTTTCCTTTACAAGAAAGATTAGTTAATTTCCCAACTGAAATCTCAATTTTTAAACAGGAATATGAAAATTGGTCTGGGGAATCTCGTTATGAAAATGCATGGACAGCATCACCCAGAAATCAAGAACAAGTTTTAAAAGCGATTAATTGGGCTTATCAAAATGGTTATAAAGTCAGAGCCAAAGGGATGTCACATAATTGGTCACCTTTATTGTTGGATGATCAAGACAAGATTACTAAAATTTTATTGATTGATATGCCAACGCATATCAACAAAGTAAGTATTGATGCAAACGGTATTGTGACTGCCGAAGCAGGCATTCAAATGGAAGCATTGTTAACCGCAATGGAATACCGTAATCGTGGATTTGTGGCAGTACCAGCACCTGGAGATTTGACTTTGGGTGGTGTGTTGGCCATTGATGGTCATGGCACAGGTGTACCTGCCGTAGGGGAAAAAAAACAAGAAGGTCAAACTTATGGTTCGATCAGTAATTTAGTGGTATCGATCACTGCTGCTGTTTTCGACCAACGAGAAGGTCGATACGTTGCAAAAACCTTCCTGCGAAATGATCCTGAAATTCGTGCATTTTTAGTTCATATAGGTCGTGCATTTATTTTATCTGCACAATTACAAACGTCAAAAAATCAATATATTCGTTGTGAAAGCTATACCGACATTCATATCAATGAGCTATTTGCTCAAGATAAGCATGCTGGACGTACCTTCTCTCATTTTCTGGATAAATCTGGTCGTGTAGAAGCAATTTGGTTTCCGTTCACCGATTATCCTTGGTTAAAAGTTTGGACTGTTACTCCGTATCGTCCTTTGACTGCTCGACAGACAGTCAAACCATTCAATTATTGGTTCTCAGATAATTTAATCAAACCTATTACTGATTTGATTCATAAAATCATCGTCAATAAAAGTACTTATCTCACGCCAACCTTCGGTTTTACTCAGTATGAAATCTCTAAACTAGGTTTAAATGGTACGCCATTATCTGGAATCACGACGATTTTGACTGGTGGTTTGGCTTCCACTCAAACTTATGATTTATGGGGAACGTCAAAAAACGTTTTACTGTATGTCAAACCAACAACTTTGCGTGTTACGGCAAATGGCTATGCTGTCATTACCAGTCGTGCAAACGTTCAACGGGTTATTGCTGATTTTTGTGATTATTACAGCATGAAAATGAAGCAATATCAAAAAATGGGTCGTTTCCCAATGAATGGACCTGTTGAAATTCGAGTTACGGGCTTGGATCATCCAGAAGATTCAATTGTTCACAGCGCTCAAACAGCAGCATTATCAGCCATTAAACCTTGTCCTGATCATCCTGAATGGGACTGTGCCGTTTGGTTTGATATTTTAACCTTGCCAGGTACGCCATTCTCAGCGCAATTTTACACAGAAGTTGAGGAGTGGATGTCACAACGTTATCAAGGTGATTCTTTGATGCGACCAGAATGGTCTAAAGGGTGGGGCTATACCAATCAAAAAGCTTGGGATAGTTCAACTTATATCGATTACGAAATTCCACGCGTCCATGCTCAGGGTCAATCTAATCATTTAACCATTCAGTCGAGTAGTCATATTTTAAAGCAATATGATCCTCATGCTTTGTTCACAGCACCTTTAGTCAATCGAGTTTTCAAATAAAGCGAGATGAACGCTTCGTTTTTAATCTATTGAAATCAGTATCCAACTGAGTTTATTCAAAGCAGATTTAGGTGAGCGAAGTGTGGGATAGAACAGGAGACAACACAGATTATGACTATTTTATTGAAAACTTTTGGTTTGTGTTTGTCTCTTTTATGCACGCTGTTGAAATGTAGTCAACTTGATGAAAATTCAATATAAAAACCCGTACTTGAAAAATTAATTACAAATATATATGACAAATAAGCTGTTTAGAGACAAAGCGATTGATGCACAAAAGTCAAAGTGGATTGGTGAAGTCATTTTGATTCGACCATTTTCATTTACGGTACTTACGATTGTTGTCGCCACTTTCACTGTTTTATTAGTGAGTTTTATTTTTTTTGGAAGCTACACGAAGAGGACGAGTGTTAAAGGATTATTGATTCCTAATACGGGTTTAATCCGAGTTTATAGTGCTGAAGGCGGCACAGTCAGTGAAAAATTCGTCAAAGAAGGTCAGTTAGTGGAGAAAGGGACACCATTAATTGCATTAAAAATGACGCGTTATAATAGTACAGGTAACTATAATGAGTCTGTACAACAACAAATTGAGTTAAAAAAACAAAGTTTAGATACTGAAAAAAATAAACTAAAAGACTTACATTTAAATAGTGTTCAACAATTAAATGCAGAAATTCAATCTATACGTTTAGATTTAATAAAATTAGATGGCTTAATTGCCGAGCAAAGCCAACGTCTAGCACTTGCACAAGAAAATACACATCGTTATCGAGATTTAAAAGATAAAGAATATATTTCGATTGAAGAATATCAACTGAAGCAAGATAACTATATCAGCCTAAAAGTTGCTTTACAGAGCTATGAGCGAGAAAAAAATACTAAACAAGCTGAATTAGAAAATAAATTATTGGCTCAGCAAGGACTAGCATCGAAGTTGGAAAGTGAGCTGACTTTGGTCGATCGTCAATTAGCTTCGAATCAGCAAGAGTTTTTAGAAAATAAAGCGCGGGATAGTTTGCTATTACAAGCCAATGCGACAGGAAAAATAGCATCGATTAATGCAGAGGTTGGTCAGTTTATTTCTCCTAATATTCCTGTCATGAATATTGTTCCGACGCCTTCTTATTTAGAAGCACATCTTTTTGTACCCAGTTCAGCAATTGGATTTATACGGACTGGTCAAACCGTAAAACTTCGTTTTCAAGCCTATCCTTACCAAAAATTTGGTCAAGGTGAAGGTGAGATTCATTCAATCTCAGCGACGACGATGAACCCACAAGAACTGACCAATTTAGGCGAGTTAAGTCAGGGTGTAACACTTAACCAAAGTGAACCTGTGTATTTAGTCAAAGTCAAATTAGAACAACAGTTTGTAAAAGCCTATGGTGAAAGTAAGCCTCTTAAAGTGGGCATGGCCTTTGATGCAGATATCATGCAAGAAAAGAGAAAACTATATGAATGGGTACTCGAACCGTTATATAGCATCACTGGCAAGATATAAGAAGAAATAACATGCAGATATTAGACAAAATTTCTCTTGGATTTGGACGGAAAATTCCAACCATTTTACAGACGGAAGCGACAGAATGTGGATTAGCCTGTATTGCGATGATTGCGCATTATTATGGCTATAAGTCTGATTTATTAACGTTAAGACGTCGTTTTTCAGTTTCTCAAAAGGGTTCAAATCTCAATCAGCTGATCAAAATTAGTAATCAGTTGAAAATGGTAACACGCCCATTAAAGCTGGATTTAGAAGATTTAGATCAGCTTAAAACCCCGTGTATTTTACATTGGGATTTCAACCACTTTGTGGTATTGCAAGAAGTCAGTGCCAATAAAGTCACGATTTTAGATCCAGCATTTGGTAAACGTGTACTGACACTCAATGAGGTGTCTGAACATTTTACGGGTGTTGCATTAGAGCTTTGGCCAGATACTGAATTTGAAAAAAAAGAAGATAAAAATCAGATTCAGCTTAAAGGTCTAATCGGTCATGTTCGTGGTTTATGGAAATCTCTCGGGCAAATTTTAATCTTGGCCTTAGCCTTAGAAGTTTTTTCATTAATTAGCCCATTTTTTATGCAATGGGTGATCGACCATGTGATCGTATCTGCAGATCGGGATCTCTTAACGATACTGGCTATTGGGTTTGGCATGTTGATGTTGCTTCAGCAGTTTATCGGGCTACTTCGTTCTTGGATCATGATGTATATGAGCACACATTTAAGTGTGCAGTGGCAAGCCAACGTCTTTAATCACATGATTAATGTTCCTGTCTCTTATTTTGAAAGACGATCACTCGGTGACATTGTTTCGCGATTTGGATCAATTGGGAACATTCAAACCACGCTCACCACAACGTTCTTAGCTGCGATTCTTGATGGATTAATGACAGTATTTACGTTGATTTTAATGTTTGTATACAGTCCGAAGTTAGCTTGGATTGCAATTTTTACCATGGGCTTATACGCCTTAATCCGATGGATTTGGTATGCACCTTTGAAGCGAGCGACTGAAGCGCAAATTATTCATGCAGCGAAGCAAAGCAGCCATTTTATGGAAACTGTGCGTGGAGCTAAAACCATAAAACTGTTCCAGCGACAAGATGTTCGCCGTTCGACTTGGTTAAACCTTATGGTCAATCAAGTCAATGCTGGATTAACGACCCAAAAGTTAGGTTTAGGATTCTCATTGGCGAATGGAGTCTTATTTGGGATTCAGAACATTCTAATTATTTGGTTAGGTGCCACATTGGTATTGGAGGGTAATTTTACAGTTGGTGTGCTGATGGCATTTATGGCGTATAAAGGCCAATTTGATAGTCGGGTTGCAGGACTAATCGATAAGTTTATCGAAGTTAAAATGCTTCAAATTGATGTAGAGCGTTTATCCGATATTGTGTTAACAGAACAAGAAAAATTATACGGTGATGCTGAAATCACAAATGTAGATCAGGTTGAGAATGCAATTGAAGTCGAAAATCTGCACTTTAAATATTCAGAAAATGATCCTTATGTACTCAAGGGGATTAGTTTTAAGATTCCCCAAAATCAATCTGTCGCCATTGTCGGGGCAACAGGTTGCGGTAAGACCACACTGCTACATGTTCTGTTAGGCGTATTTAAACAGAATGAAGGTGAAGTCAAAATCATGGGGCGTGACTTTGAACAATTAGGATTAAACGCTGTGCGAGATCAAGTCGCGACAGTGTTACAAGATGACATTCTATTTGCTGGTTCAATCGCAGAAAACATTTGCTTTTTTGATTCAAATCCAGATATGCAATGGGTACAACAATGTGCAGCCTATGCCGCAATTCATGATGACATTAGCCGTATGCCAATGGGATATCAAACCTTAGTGGGGGATATTGGTAATATGTTGTCAGGAGGACAAAAACAAAGAATTTTATTGGCTCGTGCTATCTATAAAAAACCAAAGATTTTATTTATGGATGAGGCGACCAGTAGTTTAGACGTATTAAAAGAACAAGAGGTCAATACAAATCTCAAGCATTTGAATATTACCAAATTGATTATTGCACATCGTCCAGAAACGATTTCATCTGCTGAGCGGATTATCGCTTTACAAGATGGCGTGATTGTCCGTGATATGTTGACCAAGGATTTGCAACCTAAATGAAAATTACATACATCGCTTTCATTGTTGTTGCAGGGTCTCTATTCGGACATAGTTCGTTGGCTTATGCAGAGAGTTGGTTGTCAAAACTGACTCCAAATCTAAAAAAACAGCGCGAGACTTTATGGTTTGATGAGCTCACGGCTCAGCGTAAAGCCCGTGAGAATGAGACAAAACGTAAGCAAATAGAACAACAACTCAATCAAAGTGTGTCACTTGATCTTCAAAATCAGAAAATTTTAAGTCAACCTCAACATTGTTTATCTCAAAATAATCTCAAGAATGAACAGCAAATAGAACTCATTGATGCCATTGAACGTGCAGTTTGTCGTAATCCTGAGACTAAAAGTGCTTGGGTACAAACGCGTATTCAAGCTGCTCAGCTTAAAATCTCCAAAGCAAATTATTATCCTCAAGTGAATAGCACCTTGAATTACGATTGGTCACGTGATGATAATCAAGTAAAAGATCGTCCTGTTTTGAGTTATGACACTGACTTACGCCGTTACGGACTTGGAATAAGAGCCAATTGGCTACTTTATGATTTTGGTAGTCGATTTTATCAAGCAGAAGAAGCCGAAAAATTATTAGCGATGTCTTTGGCACAGCATGATGTTGCTTTGCAAAATATGATCATCAAAACGATTTCGACTTATTATCAAATTATTCAGGCTGAGTTAAAGTTAAACAATATTACTGAGTTGGTTGTATTTGCAGAAAAAAACTATGAAATTGCAAATGCTCGATATCGTGCGGGTGTTGGTATCAAATCAGATGCATTACAAATGTCCGCAAATTTGGCGAAAGCAAAGTCAGATCAAACTAAATTTTTAGGTGATTTAAAAATAGCAAAAGGACTTTTAGCATCATTAATGGGTGAGCCTACATACCAAAATTTCAAAATTAATAATCAGTTAAAAATTCCAAAAGAGCTAGATCTTAAACCGATTGAAATGCTCATTCAGGATGCTGAAAAAATGCATCCAAAGTTTAAAGCTGCACAGTATGATTCACTCGCAGCTGAAAATAAAATTAAGGCAATACAGCGTTCTAGATATCCATCTATTAGTTTTAACGGCATTTATGATCAGCAAAAACAAACGAGTGACAGCTATGGAAGTGATCGCCAATCTCTACAAGCGGGTGTGCAAGTTAATTTCCCATTGTTTGATGGTTATAATCGAAAAAATCAAATTGTCGTTGCTCAAGAAAACTTAAAATTAAAGCTATTAGAGCAAGAGAGATTGAAGCTTGAAATTAATGCTGAAATCTGGAAAAACTATAATGAGCTAAATGCAATTCATGACAATATTAAGGCGCTAACGATATTGAATCAAAGTGCTTCAGAAGCCTATGAAGTCGCTCAAGGACGTTATAAAGCGGGTGTAGGAAATTTACTCGAAGTGCTTAATGCTCAGAATGTGTTGAGTGAAGCAAAAATGAATTATTCCACCTTGTTGACAGAGTTTTTAGTGGTGAGGTATCAACTTCTATCTAACATGGGAAATTTGAATATTTGGAATGAGACACGAGCTCAATAAGTCTTTATAAATAAGAGAGTGGAGTGATCAATAAATCACTCCGAAACTCGAGCTACGATTAAATGGCAGAATAAAACGGGAACATCCCAAATATTAATCCACTTGCAAGCATCACTAAGCACGTAATAATCGCCCATTTAATGGTAAATTTTTGGTGTTGACCAAACTCAATCCCAGCAAGCCCGCAGAGTAAAAAGGTAGATGGAACTAAGGGTGAGAGCAGATGAACGGGTTGACCAACAATCGATGCACGAGCCATTTCCACAGGAGAGATGCCATAATGTGCTGCAGCTTCAGATAAGATGGGCAGAACACCATAGTAAAAAGCATCATTTGACATAAAGAACGTTAAAGGCATGCTTAAAACGGCTGTGATTGGTGCCAAATATGGACCCATACTATCTGGAATAATCGCTACTAACTCTTTTGACATGGCATCGACCATACCCGTGCCAGTGAGTAAACCTGTAAAAATACCAGCGGCAAAAATAATACCAACGACATTTAAAGCACTACCAGCATGATGAGCGACTAGGCTTTTTTGCATATCAATATCACGATAGTTCACGACTAAAGCAATACACAATGCAATCATAAATAAAATAGGCATAGGCAAAATACCCATGACTAGGCTGGCCATCAGTGCAAGAGTCAATAATCCATTGAACCATCTCAAATGCGCTCGATTTGCCTCTGGGTTTGATGAAATTTGAATATTGTCGCCATGGCTAATATCCAATTCCATGATGCCTAATCTTTTTCGCTCCATTCGGCCATACATGGTTCCTAAAAAGTACAACCAACCAATGGCGAACAGCATCGGTAAAATCATAGGAACAAACACATCGCTAGGATCTACATGGAGTGCACTTGCCGCACGTGCAGTAGGTCCACCCCATGGCGTTAAATTCATGATTCCACTGGCTAACATCATGAGACAGGCCATAATTAAAGGGCTCATGCCTAATCGCTTGTAAAGCGGTAACATGGCAGCAACACAGATCATATAAGTGGTAGAGCCATCACCATCTAAAGACACGATCAATGTTAAGGTAATCGTACCTAATACTACTTTGAGGGGATCACCTTTTACCAATCTGAGAATAAATTTCACTGATGGATCGAATAAACCTGTATCAATCATGATGGCAAAATACAAGATAGCAAATAGCAACATGACGCCGGTAGGTGCTAACTTTTTAACACCATCTAACATCATTTCACCAAGTTCATTAAGTTGAATATGGTTCAAACTATCTACAAAAAAACCTAATCCATATGCAATTAGCGCAAAAAGAACGGGAATAAGCGTGAGTGCGACGAGGGGAGTCATACGTCTAGACATAATGAGGTACATAAAGCACAAAATCATGCCCAAACCAAGCAAGGTCAACATGGATCTATCCTTAGATTAGCGTTTTAATCAATATTGTTTCTATTACAGTATTTGTTATCTTCGAAAACGCCGACCATCTTAGAGAAATTTATGATTAAACTAAATATTGTTTAGAAAATATTAAAATAACCATAATTTTTATAAAAAATAGTATTTAAAATTCATAAGTTTAGAATTTATATTTTGTGATTGGAGACATTAAATATGATTTTTAAGTGTGATAGTTGTAATAAAAATTGAGTATAAGTTCTAATTTTAATAATTTTTGAAGGCGAAAAATCTCAAGTTTAATTAGATAAACTGAATAAAAAAATCCACCTGAGTGGTGGATAGTGTCTTATTCAACAGTTGATTCTAATTCTGCTTTTTCATCAAGTAATCTGGTCACGAGTAGTTGGTCAATTTTAAAATGGTCAACATCGACCACCTCGAATTTATAACCATTAAATACTACACTATCAGCAGGACGTGGAATCTTACGAAGTTTAAACATCATAAACCCAGCTAAAGTTTCATAGTTTTCATCATCAGGCATTTCATCAATTTCTAATGCATGCTTGACATCTTCAATGGGTGTACTGCCTTCAATCAGCCAAGAATGATCATCCCGCTTGATAATTTGAAGATCTTCATCCGTTGGCGTAACCCAGTCACCCATCACGGTAATCATAATATCAGATAGGGTAATAACACCAACCACCAAGGCATATTCATTGATCACAACGGCAAACTTTTCTTTACTAGATCTGAAGCGATCAAGTAATTCTGATAGTGTAAGTGTATCTGGAATCGTTAATACATTACGGATAGTGGATTCATTCAACTGATTAAATTTTTGATTATTTAAAATACGAATCAAGATATCTTTAGCATCAACATAGCCAATCACTTGATCAATATTTTCATTGCAGACTAAATATTTTGAATAGGGAAATTCAGCCAGTTTTTGACGAATACTTTCTTCTGATTCATTGATGGTAAAGAAAACTACGTTTTCACGTGTAGTCATGCTCGAAGGAACATTTCGTTCTTCAAGTTCAAATACATTTTCAATAAAGTGATGTTCTTGTTTTTGTAAGACACCTGCTTGTGCCCCTGCATCCATTACCGCGGAAATATCATCAAAAGTAATATTATCATCACGAGTAGTATTTACTTTGAATAAACGGAATAAGAGGTTGGCAATTGCATTGATAAACCAAGCTAATGGACGACAAACAGTAATGAATACCTGAATAGGATTAATTAAAGAGACAGCGATTTTTTCAGGTGCAATCATTGCCAATCGTTTAGGCATAAGATCAGCAAATAAAATAAACAGTGATGTCACTAAAGTAAATGACAATGCAAAACCAATTGATTGTGACCAAGGACCATCATAGAAACGATCGACCAAAATCACAAAATAAGGTCTAAATGCAGCTTCACCTAAAATCCCCCCCAAAATTGCAATAGCATTTAAGCCGATTTGCGAGGCAGCAAAGAAATCAGCTGAATTCTCTTGAAGCGTAAGCACTTTTTGTGCACGATCATCACCAGACTCAGCCAAAATTTTCAGTTTCACTTTACGTGATCCTGCAAGTGCGATTTCACTTAATGATAAGAATCCAGCTCCAGCAATCAAAATCATAATGATCACGAAATTCTGAAAGAGGCTCACACGAACACCTTTGTTTTTAAATTATTTATGAGGAAAGTTTTATCACAAAAAACATAGAGGTAGTGAATTTTTACACTACCTCAATATCATAGTTATTGAGTAAAAAATTTTAAAGTATTGATTTAAATCAGCTCTACTCAATCAAAATTGTGAGAAGTGGGTATTGTTATTTGAAAGAAATTCACGATTTTCTTCCTCAGTCATTTGACGAGCAACATATAAAATCAACTGACGTAACCAACGATGAGCAGGATGATGATGTAATAGAGGGCACCACGCCATTTTGAGTTCAAATTCAGGAATGTAAAATGGAGGGTCTTTGAGCATCAAGTTTTGACTTTTAGCTTGTAGGCGAGCGATTTTCGTCGGTAATGTCGCAATGAGATCGACATTAGACGCTAATAAACCTGGCATTTGATAATGACGTGTAAATACCGAAATTTTGCGTTTTTGACCAATACGTTCTAAAGCTTGATCAATCCAACCTAAACCAGCTTGTTTTTCTGGGTTAACACCAAATCCTACCCCCATCCCAGTTTTAGAAACCCAGATATGTTGCGCATCTAGATAACTTTTTAGATTCAAATTATTTACGGCAGGATGCTTATTATTGAGTAAGCATGAAAAGCTGTCACGCCACACCAGAACCTGATGAAAACTTTGTGGTATTTCGTTGAAACGGTTGATAGCAAGATCAACTTTACCTTGTTCCATATCACGATAGGATACATCACTCGGTGTTAGAAAATCTAAAACAACATTTGGTGCTTCTGAACGCAGAGCCTTAACTAAGCGAGGCACTAGTGTCGCTTCAGCATAATCTGAAGTCATGATGCGGAAAACACGATTTGACGTATAAGGTCTAAATTCTGTTCGTGGTTCTAAGATCATAGATAGATCAGAAAGGGCATCACGAATACGAGGCTGTAGTTCTAAAGCCCTTTCCGTAGGAGTCATTCCTTCAGAAGAGCGAATTAAAAGCGGATCATTAAATAAGTTACGAAGACGACGTAAAATATTACTCATTGCAGGCTGAGTAACACCTAATTGTTCTGCTGCACGTGTAACATTCTTCTCTCGCAAAAGAACATCTAAGTAAATTAAGAGATTGAGATCAACCCGCTCAAGATTCATAAAAAAAATACCGAAAATAAATTTTTGAAATCGTGGGGAATTATGCCACAAGCGCTTAGGTTTGTGTGTTTTTATGCTGATTTTTTCAGCAGAATTTAACATATATTCATCAAATTTACGTCTTTTTTGTCATAAGACAGACCCTATACATTTATTTAAGAAATAGGGCTTTAGTTGTTTTTGAAATTACCATGCTATCTTCTAAATTGTTTTTAGGTTTATCTCAATTTAAATGCTTTATTGGTAATTCCATCAATATGGTTCACAGTTTAAAAAATATTCATTTAAAACTAACAGTTTAATAACGATGCTCTGTCAGAAAAGTCAATTGAAGGTTAATATCTAAAGATGTTTGAAGAAAAATTAAACGTAATTGTGAGCTTGATACTTAAGTCTAATGAATAAGAATTACTCAAATTGTGTTAAAAGTGTACAAATACTTATTTTATAAATTTAATTAAAATCAATAATTTATAGAATGGTATTTCATTTATATTACGACTTTAATCTACATATTTTTTAAATAAATACTGAGAATTAAACGAAAATATTGGATTAATTTCTAGAGTCAATCTAAGCTAAGTCCATAGCAACGAAGCGCTCTAAATCTGAACAATTAATACCGAGTAGATTTAGTCCTTCGATTGATAAATCCTAAAATTATATACAGGGTAAAATATCATGACTACATACCAAACAGCGATTGATGCAATCCGCGAATTAAAAGCAAAATTCGGCAACACTTGGGCAGACATCAGTCCTGAAGATGCTGCACGTATGCAACTTCAAAACCGTTTCAAAACTGGTTTAGATATTGCGAAATACACAGCTGCGATTATGCGTCGTGATATGGCTGCTTATGATGCTGATTCTAGCAAATATACTCAATCTTTGGGTTGCTGGCATGGTTTCATCGCACAACAAAAAATGATTGCGAACAAAAAATACTTCGGTACTACTGAACGCCGTTACATCTACCTTTCTGGTTGGATGGTTGCTGCACTTCGTTCTGAGTTTGGTCCACTTCCTGACCAATCTATGCACGAAAAAACTTCAGTTCCTGCATTGATCGAAGAAATCTACACATTCTTACGTCAAGCAGACGCAAAAGAATTAAACGACTTATTCCGTGCACTTAAAAAAGCGCAAGAAGCGGGTGACACTGCTAAAGCTGCTGAAATCACTTCACAAATCGACAACTTCCAAACTCACGTTGTGCCAATTATTGCCGACATCGACGCTGGTTTCGGTAACGAAGAAGCAACTTACTTACTTGCGAAGAAAATGATCGAAGCGGGTGCATGTGCACTTCAAATCGAAAACCAAGTTTCTGACGCGAAACAATGTGGTCACCAAGCAGGTAAAGTAACTGTTCCACACGAAGACTTCATTGCGAAAATCCATGCACTTCGCTATGCATTCTTAGAAATGGGTCTTGACGACGGTATCATCGTTGCACGTACTGACTCTGAAGGCGCTGACTTGACTCAAAAAATCCCAGTGGTTAAAGAGCCAGGCGATATCGCTTCTCAATACATCAGCTACTTAGACACTACTGAAATTGATATTTCAGAAGCGCAAGAAGACGAAATCCTAATCAAACGTGATGGTAAATTACACCGTCCTAAGCGTTTAGCTTCTGGTCTATATCAATTCCGTGAAGGTACTCAAATTGACCGTGTTGTACTTGACTGTGTAACAAGTTTACAGAACGGGGCTGACCTTCTTTGGATCGAAACTGCAACGCCAAACGTTGAAGAAATCGCTCACATGGTGAACCGTGTACGTGAAGTTGTGCCAAATGCAAAACTTGTTTATAACAACTCACCATCATTCAACTGGACGTTAAACTTCCGTCAACAAGCTTACGACCGTTGGGTTGCTGAAGGTAAAGACGTATCTGCTTACGACCGTGCTAAGTTAATGAGCGCTGAGTATGACAATACTGAATTAGCTGCTGATGCTGATGCGAAGATCCGTACGTTCCAAGCTGATGCTTCTCGTGAAGCAGGTGTATTCCATCACTTGATTACACTTCCGACTTACCACACTGCTGCGCTTTCTACACATGAGCTTGCAGAAGGTTACTTCGGTTCTGAAGGTATGTTGGCTTATGTTGCTGGTGTACAACGTAAAGAAATCCGTGGTGGTATCGCTTGTGTTAAACATCAAGCAATGGCTGGTTCAGACATCGGTGATGACCATAAAGAAATCTTCGCTGGCGACAACGCGCTTAAAGCGGGTGACGATGCGAAAAATACAATGAACCAATTCTCTGCATAAGCACTGAACTAATTCAAAAAAACCCTGCGTAAGCAGGGTTTTTTTATTGTTAATGAAATTATTTAACTAAATACATGAGCCAATTTAATTGATGTATAGATAGAAAAACAGCGGTAGTAAAATCTAATACATATTTTGAATAAAAGTAATGCCAAAGCTGTTACAATCCCGAAAATTTACATTTGTATATTTATATGTTTGAAAAATTTGCTGAACAGAGTTTAAATGCATTAGGTTGGGAAATTGATAACCATTGGCCCTTAGATTTAGACCAATGTGTCATGATTGCTGCACCACACACCAGTAACTGGGATGCTTTATACGCGCGATTAGCGCTCAAAGCTTTAGGTGTAAATGTCAGAATTACAATTAAAGACAGCTATATGAAGTTTCCATTTGGTCCTTTTGTCCGGGCTATGGGAGGGATCGGAATTAATCGCCGACCGAAGAAAGAGGGAGAGGAAAGACCAAGCATGGTGCAATTAATGGCAGATCTTTTTAAAGATCATCCAAAATTGGTCATGTTGGTGACGCCAGAGGGAACAAGGTCAAAACAAGAAAAATGGAAAACGGGTTTTTACCATGTAGCAATTACAGCGAATGTCCCAATCGCTTTAGCATATATGGATTACAGTCAAAAAAAATGCGGTGTAGGTAAAATTATTTATCCTACTGGAGATATAGAAGTGGATATGGCAGAAATTATGGAATTTTATTCAAAGATTTCAGCTAAATTCCCCGAAAAATTTAGTGTTGACCAACGATATTCACACAACAGTTAATATATGGAGAAGGCAGAACAATCTGCCTTTTTTAATACAAGAAAATTGCGTTTAGGGTTAAAATAAAGCCTGAAAAAAACAATAAAGTTAAGACAATCGATTTAAATTTTTGCTCAGATATTTGATAAAAAATTTTTGCACCAATGATCGTAGGTAGGCTAACTGCAAAGATCAAAATCCACAAATAAGACAAGTGATTCACGTTAATGGTCTGGTTAAATAAATAGATGATCAAAGTAAACAGTTGGATGGCAAAATTAAAATGTCGAAGAATGTTGCGTTGCTCATGTTTAGGAAGTTGTTTAAGCATCACCCAAGCCGAGGGAATTGCACCACAGAATCCACCGAGCCCACCTAAAATTCCACCCAAAAAACCAATCAAGCCGTCCATCCTGAGTCTGGTATCTTTTAAACAATGTAGTTGCGGATTAAAGAACATGAGTGGGCACCAAATTAATAAAAATATCCCAAGTAGTAATTTGAACGTGTCTGCATTGATATAATGAAGCAAAAAAGTACCCAAAGGTACTCCAATTAAGCCAGCGATAATATAGACCCAAACGATAGAAGGCTTTATAAAGGTTCTTGGTTCTTTATACATTGAAATGATATGACACCATAGTGATGCACAAACGACCAAGGGGGCGGTGATCTGAGGCGGTAGAATCCATACCCAAAAAGACATCGCAATAAGAGCGAAGGCAAAACCTGTGAGTCCTTGAATAAATCCAGCAAAAATTGCGCCTAGAATAAAGATACATAACGTCATAAGGTGACTGCATCAATTGCTAAAGCAGGAGTAAAAGAAAAATGCATGAGATCGTCGGATAAGGAAAACTGATCAATCCTAAAATAATATTTGTTATCTTAAAAATAATAAGAACAGCAATAGCTAGCAGTAAAGCGAATAAAAGCCCTGAAAATCAGGGCTTTTATTATTAATTGGAGTTAGGTTTTAGGTTTTGTGTAAGACCGTTGATGTCCCCACCCTGAATACCGAGTTCACTCATTAAGCTGTCAATAAGAGGTGCTTGCGAACGATATCTAAGTGCGCTATTCACCACTTGATCTGAAAGTGCAACGGATTGTGATTGATCTGCTTGATCAGCTGAAGTTGTGGCGCCAGTAATGCCACCAAGACCATTCACTTGTAATATCTTGATATCATCAATATTTTCCATTGGTTTAACACTTTCACGGATGATTTCAGGCAAATACTTCAAAAGTGCCAAACGAATTTGCATCTCAACTTGTTCACTTGACAAAATATTATTTGCTTCATTGACTGCGCGTGTCCCTTCAGCATCGACTTGGTATTGTTTTTCCAAAGCTTGAGCCAAAAGAATTTTAGCATCAGCTTCACCTTTAGCTTTCAAGCGGACTTTTTCAGCTTCTGCTTCAGCCGCAGTACGAACAGCTTCAGCCTCATCTACAGCAGCTTGTTTTGATGCCTCGGCAGCCACAGTAATTGAAATAGCATCAGTTTCTGCAGCCTGTTTTGCAGCAACAAGTTCAACCGCTTTAATTCGCTCAGCTCGCTGTGTTTCACGAACAGTCACAACTTCTTCCTCGGCTTTCACTGCTTGCGCACGAGCTTGGTCAGCAAGTGCTTTGGCTTCGGATTCAGCACGAGATTTCTCGGCAATCGCGATTGCGCGATCTTGTTCCGCAAGTTCAATGGTTTTCTTTTGTTCTACTTGCGCTTGTTCAATAATTTGTGCTTTTTGAATATTTTGATTTTCGACATCACGTGCAGCTGAAATACGTTTTAATTCAATTTCACGTTCTGCAGCGATTTGGGCTTCTTCTGCCTCACGCTTTTTGGCAGCTTCTTGTGTTGCAATTTCAGCAAGTTGTTCAGCTTTTCGAATCGAAATTTCTCGCTCTTGTTGCATCTTTGCGTATTCTTCTTCACGCAGGATTTGAAGGCGTGCTTGTTCAGCCTCTAAATTTTTCGCTTTAATGGCTAAGTCAGCATCTTGTTCAATATCGTTACGTTTTTTTCGACGATCTTCAATAGTTTCTGTTAATTTTGTTAAACCTTCTGCATCAAATGCATTTTGTGGATTAAAAAATTTAAAGCTGGTCTGATCAAGACCTGTTAAAGATACAGTTTCGAGTTCTAAACCATTTTTGAACAGATCTTCTGAAACAACTTGTTGAACTTTCTGTACGAAGTCGACACGTTTTTCATGTAACTCTTCCATAGCCATTTCTGCTGCTACTGCACGCAGGGAATCTACAAATTTACCTTCAACCAAATCTTTTAATTCATTTGGTGACATGGTTTTTTGACCCAAAGTTTGTGCTGCGGTAGCAATGGATTCAGCTGTTGGCTTAACACGAACATAGAACTCAGCCATCACATCTACACGCATTCGATCACGCGTAATCAAGGCTTGATCAGCTGCACGTTTAACTTCTAAGCGAAGGGTATTCATATTAACAGGAATGACTTCATGTAAAACAGGAAGTACAATTGCACCGCCTCCTAATATAACTTTTTCCCCACCAAAACCAGTTCTGACAAATGAAACTTCCTTGCTTGAGCGTTTATATAGTCTTGCAATAATGGTTCCGATGACAACCAGCGCAAGGAGAATAAGTCCTGTAATTATAATAATTTGATAAAAACTTGAACTAAACATTTTTTTCTCTAAGTTGATTTATTGTGAAATTGCTTGAAAGCCTTTGAGACTACGTTGTGTAAGTAAGACTTGCTGACCTTGTACGAATATTTCGTCAGCTTCAGGTTCGACTAAAATGTAATGTGTTTGACCAAAGCGATCTTTGAGTTTTGCTTGCGCAGGATAGTGCATTCGAGCAGTGCCTAAAATGATTTCTGCTCGAAGTCCGATTAAATCATCGCTATGAATTGCTGTGGTTTCATCTTTAGGGATGATCTTTGCTATCCATCTTGAGAATAGCCGTACGAATGGCATACAGACCACAAGTACCAGTGGAGTAATGAGCCAGACTGTTAAAAATGATCCAAATACATGATGGACGATAGATTGGGATAAGAAGCCAACAATTGAAAAGGTCGTGAGAAAGATGATCAGCCAAATTAATACAGGAATACGTCCAAGATAAAGCCAATCCAAAAATTGAATCCAAATACTAGATTGATGGTCAACGATCATTTCAGGAGAAGAATCTAATGAACTAGGTAGAAATTGCTCTAAAAATCCTTGACTACTGAGACCTGTTATTAATAGAAAGACTTCAAGAATGCCTATAAAAAACATCAAGCAGATACTAATACTGAAGAATAGGTTCGACGGATTTATAAACATGTCCCACATGGGTAGTCTCTTATAGATATTAGAATTTTTATCAAATTTTAATCAAAATAATAAAATAAAGTGACGTAATTATCAATTATATAATATTGATTTCATTTTTAATGGATTCAACATAAAAAATACGCAGTGATTGGGGTGATCACTGCGCAGAACAACGAATCTGCTTACACAGTTTCGGTTAAGGAGAAATGTTATGAATTTTGGGGGTATTCATAACAGTAAATAAATGATATTCAATTTCATTTAGCAACTCATTGGTAGTCGGGTTAAAACGTGTAAGATTACGTTAATAAGTTTAATTGAAGGTTAATTTTAAATAGGATAATAAATAGCCAAAAAAAGCCGCAATGTGATGCGGCTTTAAGTTTGCTTATTTTTAAGGATTAAAATTTAAAAACACCTAATCCAGCTTTGACTTCATCCAATGTTGCTTGCGTAATATCACGACACTTGTCTGTACCAGTTTTTAAGATATCCATAATATAATCAGGATCCTTAGCAAGCTCCATACGACGTTCACGAATAGGCGTGATCAACTCTTTTAAAACACCTTCAAGGCGTTTTTTGACTGTACCATCACCTAAACCACCACGACGATAGTGATCTTTAAGCTCTGCTACTTCTTCTGGATTTGGATCGAAAGCATCTAAATAAGTAAATACAACATTACCTTCCACCTGACCTGGATCTTCAATACGAAGATGGTTAGGATCTGTATACATAGCATTTACCGCTTTTTTAATGTCTTTATCAGAAGCATCTAAAACAATTGTATTGCCCAATGATTTAGACATTTTAGCTTTACCATCAAATCCTGGTAGTCGACCAACATTCGATAGCAGAGCTTTACATTCAGGCAAAAGCTCTTGACCAATCTGACGATTTAAACGACGAACAATTTCATTTGTTTGTTCAATCATTGGAATTTGGTCTTCACCCACGGGCACAATCGATGCTTTAAAAGCTGTGATATCAGCTGCTTGGGCAACTGGATAGCATAAGAATCCAGCTGGGATGTCACGCTCGAACCCACGCATTTGTATTTCAGACTTAATCGTAGGATTTCGTTCTAGTCTTGAAACTGTGACAAAGTTTAAATAAAGCATGGTCAGCTCATTCAAAGCTGGCAAGCTTGATTGAACGCAAATTGTTGTTTTTGTCGGGTCGATCCCAACAGCGAGATAGTCAGTTGCAACTTCAATAATATTACGTCTAACTTTTTCGAAGTTATCAGCATTGTCTGTAAAAGCTTGTGCATCAGCCAATAATAGATGTTGGTGATGGGAATCTTGCAAACCTACTCGTGAACGTAAAGAACCGACAAAGTGGCCTAAATGAAGTTGTCCAGTTGGACGGTCACCTGTCAAAATAACAGGGCGATTATCTTGATTACTCATTTTCTATACCAAAGTCATCAACACTAGGGCTGAATTTTTAAAATTTCGCAATATTGTACGGCATTATTTTTTTTTATGTCAGCATAAAGCATCGAAAGAATCGAATTAAAAACACCTTATTTGAGATAGTATTAATAATGTTGATACAGAATAAATTGAAATAGAAGAATAAAATTCCAAAAAACAAAGAAGGATAACAATAATGGCAAATAGTTTATTGGTGCTATTAGATGATATAGCCACCATTCTTGATGATGTTGCGCTGATGAGTAAAATGGCTGCAAAAAAAACGGCCGGTGTATTGGGTGATGACTTAGCACTCAATGCTCAACAAGTTAGTGGTGTGAAAGCCGACCGTGAATTGCCTGTCGTTTGGTCTGTTGCAAAAGGCTCATTTGTTAATAAATTAATTTTGGTTCCATTAGCATTATTAATTAGTGTGATTGCACCTTGGCTTATAAATCCATTATTGATGTTAGGTGGATTATTTTTATGTTATGAAGGTGTAGAAAAAGTAATTCACTCATTACACCATAAAAAAGCTAAAACATCTGAACAGGCCGAAAAAGAACTCGAAAACTTAAATGTAGATCTAGCAACTTTTGAGAAAGATAAAATCAAAGGCGCGATACGAACAGACTTTATTTTATCTGCTGAAATTATCGTGATTTCATTGGGTACAGTTGCAGCAGCTACTTTTGGAATTAAGGTTGCAGTCTTGTCAGTCATCGCAATTTTAATGACGATTGGTGTTTATGGTTTGGTTGCTATGATTGTTAAAATTGATGATTTAGGATTTTATCTCGTCAAACAAACGTCTGCATTCAAACAAAGAATTGGTCAGGGCTTACTTGCTTTTGCGCCTAAACTGATGAAGACACTAACCATTGTCGGAACAATCGCGATGTTCTTGGTTGGTGGCGGTATTATTAATCATACCATTCCATTATTTCATCACTTTACTGAAGATTCTGTCGATTATATTGAACATATTCCAAATATAGGCAGTATCATCGGTGCTTTAACCCCGACACTCTTAAACTTTGTCATAGGTTTTATTGCAGGACTTATTGTTTTGGTCGTTGTTTCAGGAATACAAAAACTATGGAACGCTAGAAAGGTTTAGCGTTTGATGAAATAACGTATTATATCAAGTTATATGATTAAAAAAGGGCTGAGATTATGCGTTGGAAAGGCCGGAGAGTAAGTAGTAATCTAGAAGATCGCCGTGGAGGTGGTGGGGCTAAAGCTGGTGGAATTAGTATTCTCGGTTTAGTTGTTGCATTTGTTGCTTGGAAATTTTTTGGGGTTGATCCACAACAAGCCTATCAGGCAACTAAACAAGTGACTTCTAATAATCAGCAACAAGCGATAGGGATTGAAAACCCAACACCCGAGCAACAAGAAACAGCGGCATTTGTTGGTACGGTACTCGCTGATACTGAAGATACATGGACCACCGTTTTTCAAAAACAGGGAATGCAATACCAAGCACCGAAACTTGTGATGTTTAGTGGTGTAGTCAATTCAGGCTGCGGTACAGCCCAGTCAGCGATGGGGCCATTTTATTGTCCTGCAGACCAAAAAATCTATATTGATACTGATTTTTTTAAAGATATGCGCCAGCAAATGGGTATTTCGGGTGAACGAAATCAATCAGAATTATCTACACAAAATGCTGCTGGTGACTTTGCACAAGCTTATGTGATTGCGCATGAAGTCGGACATCATATTCAAAATCTTTTAGGTATTTCAACTCAAGTCCAACAAGCTAGACAACGAGCTACTGAAGCTCAAGGGAACCAATTATCAGTCCGTTTGGAATTGCAAGCTGATTGTCTAGCTGGTGTGTGGGCAAAAGATACACATCAACGAACTCAATTCTTGGAGCAAGGTGATGTCGAAGAGGCAATGGATGCGGCGCATAAGATTGGTGATGATTATCTTCAGAAAAAGGCGAGAGGACATGTGGTTCCTGATAGCTTTACCCACGGCACAAGCCAACAAAGAATGTATTGGTTCGATCGTGGCATGAAAACAGGTGATGTGAATCAATGTGATACATTCAATGCCTCAATCTAAATCTATCAAGCAGAATCGATTGATTTTTTTGCAAAGTTAAAACATGTAGCCTGCTAATGGAATAATTTATTAGGAAGGCTACACATCTTTAAAAAAAAAGGGATTGCGAGTAATCATTCTTTATATAAAATAAATAAATGGCTATAGTTTTTTCATTTAAAATTTAAATGATCTCATTTAAATAAAACATATCATAGAGTGCAAAATGGGCAACTTTTTTTTTCTCCAAGTATTTACAGTGGTTTTTGCCCTCTCAATTGCCACCACCATATTCAATAAACGAATTCTAGGTTTTCCCCAAGCGATAGGGGTGCCAATCGTTTCAGCAATTTTTGTCTTTATTTTGCAATGGGCTGCCAATTTATTGGGGGATAATCGTTTTATCACCATTAATTTGGCAAATATTGAAGAAGCAGTTCGTCATATTGATTTTTATGATTTTCTCGTAAATGGTGTTATTTGCTTCATTCTTACATCGTCGGCATTGAAATTTAAAGTGTCTGATCTAAAAGTGTATTGGAAGCCAATTAGTATTCTTGCCACTATTGCTTTGGTTCTGTGTGCAGCATTGTTTGGTGGATTATTATTTGGATTTCAATATTTGATTGGTAACCCTGTACCAATACTCGTACTTTTATTACTCGGTTCTGCTTTAGGGGCTACAGATCCAATCGGAATCAAAGGGGTACTCAGTTCTGTACGTGCACCACATCATCTAATGGTGAAATTGGAGGGTGAATCACTGTTCAATGATGCAATGTGTATCGCTGTATTTATGACATTGTTGAATGTGCTTGAAGGCGAGCATTTTAGTCTGTTGCTGACACTACAAACACTCCTTTATGAAATTGTGGTAGCTGTAATTATTGGTTTGGTATTTGGTTGGGGGATTTTACGATTGCTTCGCGGGAAGCATGAAATGGAATCATTAATCCTAACGACAGCTTTACTGGCTTGTGGTTCATATTTGGTTGCTTTATTTGCTCATGCATCAGCACCAATCGCATGTGTGATTGGTGGACTTATTGTTGGTAATAAATGGAAAGAAATTTTACAAAATCGTGAAATCCAAGAAGTAAATCACTTTTGGCATACAGTTGAAGGTATCATTAATTCTTTTTTATTTACTTTAATTGGTTTAGAGCTGTTTATTCTTGATCTTAATGCCAGCATGATACTTGGCGGTATTATCGCATTTGTAATTTTACATATTTCACGTTTTGCTGCGAACTTTCTGGCTTTTGCATTCTTCCCATCGTTTCGTAAGAAAAGCTATAACGGTAGCCTAGCAATTTTATCATGGGGGGGAGTAAGAGGGGGGATTTCATTGGCTCTAATTCTTGCGGTTGCTAATGTCTCAGAGTTAAGGCAATACAGTAGTATCTTGATTGGTTATACTTTTATTGTTGTTTTATTATCGGGCGTAGTATGTGGTTTAGGTTTGCCAGCAGTCATGAATGCTTTCTATTACAATCCTAATGAGGAAAAAGAGGGCTTAAAGGGAATATATCAGCGATTATGTAATAAGCTTAATCGTAAAGGATTTAAATATATTGTTGGTGAAGATAGTAAAGGTAATGAGATTATTACGATTTATAATCCTGAAGTGATATTAGATCGGACTTCTGATGATGGTGTGGCAATCGTCCATCATCCCGCTAAAGCTGAAGAGGTGAAGAAGTTAGAAAATCCAGAAAATTTTTAAAAAAATTATATTTAATTGAAGCAAGCATGATAGTGCTTGCTCTTTTTTTTATGAATTAAGCATGATCAATGCAGAAGATAACAGTGATATTGTTTAAATATTTTATTCAGTTACGCAGAATTTTATCGATGAAATATAAAATTAAAATGTGAAAATTACATCATATTTAAAGCAAATTTTATTTCTTAACTTACTAAAAAGTAAGTATTAATTTTCAATATAAAATGAAAAGTATACTAGTTTACTAACATTAAAATGTTAGGTGAGCAAGTTACCGTATGTAGTTAAGCTAAATATAGCAGAAATTATGATAAGTAAGCCTTTGAAATTTGGTGACCTGAAATATCATAAAAGTAAGTAAAAATATTAATTCTTATGTCATAAGTGTCTGTAAATAAAAGATATATTTTGATTGTGGATGAGCGGTTACAAAAAGCTGATAAAAGAAGCAAAATCTATTCGCATTAAATCTTAAAAATGTGATATAAATCTCACTTATAGATAATAGTGTCTATCTTTTTTGTATCTTAGATGTAGAAAGATCGATAAAAATAAAATTTATAAGTGAGAATTTACCATGGCTAATATCTCCGTAATATCTAAAGAGAGTCATCAGGTATTAGAGAATGTCAACTCTAGTCAAGTGGGGCTTAACGAAAACTCTGTAGTTGTCGTTCAAGTATCTAAAGATGATGTAGCTTCAATCACTCGTGATAATAATAATGCTCTAATCAATTTGCGTAATGGTGAAGTGATTGTGATTGAAAACTATTTCAATCCTTCATTTGCTGATAACAGCCTCGTATTCCAAGATGAAAGTGGTCAACTTTATTGGGTAAAATTTACCAATGAAGATGGCTCAATTGCAGAAACAATTCTGTATTACCCAATCGAAGAAATCGAACCTCTTCTTTATTCCGATGATTTTATCGGTGGTATTCTCCCTTGGTTAATTGGTGCTGGTGCAGCTGGTGCTATTGCAGCAGTCGCAGATAATGGTTCTGACTCTAATCCTACGCCTCAGCCAAAGCCAAGTGCATTATTAAATGCACCAATCGTCATTGATGATGTGCCAGAGCATATCGGTGAAGTTGCTGATGGTGGTGTAACAAATGATGCTCGTCCAGAAATCAAAGGTTCTGGAGCTCAACCTGGTGCAATCATCAAAATCTATAATGGCGATGAACTAATTGGTGAGACGGTTGCATTGTCTAATGGTGATTGGAGTTTTACACCTGATCAAGATTTAAAAGATGGTATCTATGAGCTTTCTGTCACACAAACTGTAAGTGGTCAAGAAAGTGATAAATCACCGATTAAGACAATCACGCTTGATACTGTCCCACCATCAGACATCACTATTGATGAAATTGGAAATAAGGGTGAAACAAACTCAGAAACACCTAAATTATCAGGTGAAGGTGAGCCAGAATCTAATGTTGAAATAGAAATTAAAGATAAAGATGGGAACGTGGTTGATAAAGAAACTGTTCCTGTTGATAAAGATGGTAAATGGGAATATACACCTGAGAAAAACCTTGATGAAGGTAAATACGAAGTTATCGTAACGCCTATTGATAAATCAGGAAATAAAGGTGAAGAAGAAAAACAAGAATTCAATGTTGACTTAACTCCTCCAGACATAGACATCGATCCAATCCCTACTGATCCTGAACCTGAGGGTTGGGATACAGCAACGAATCAATCAACTTTTGCAATCGCTGCAATCGCAAATACTCTTTCGGAATCGGAGAATAATCCAGTGACTACAACTAAAAATCAAACTCCTACATTTACGGGAACCACTAAAGATAGTGAGAGCGTAAAAGTAGTGATTCGCGATAGTTCAGGTAAGATTATCGCAGAAGGTCCTGCTACAGTGACCAACGGTAAATGGCAGTTTAAATCACCTGTAACATTAGCTGAAGGTGACTATAAACTAGAAGCAACAGCATATGACGCGGCTGGTAATAGTAAAGTCGCTACTTCAAGCTTTACTGTGGATATTACTCCACCTAAAGTAACGATTGAAGAGTTACCACTTACGAACATTTATGCGCCTACCTTTAAAGGTAAAACTGAAGATGGTGCAACACAAGTACGTGTTGAAATCAAGGATGCGGCTGGCAAGGTTGTTCAATCTGCAGTTGTGAATGTTGCAGCCGATGGTAGCTGGACATATAAGCCATCTAAAGCGTTACCAGATGGTACATATAGTGTCGAGGCTTCAGCTCGTGATGCGGTAGGAAATGTAAGTCAACCTGCTAAAACTACGGTTGAAGTTGATACAATCGATCCGGAAATTACAATCGATCCTCTAGAAGATACTAGTGATACAACTCCTGAAATTAATGGTAAGACTGAACCGGGCGCAACAGTAAAAGTTGAAATCTTAGACAAAGATGGCAACCCTGTAGCAACAGGTGATGCGACTGTAGATCCTGAAGGTAACTGGTCGTATACACCGACTGAAGCACTACCAGAAGGTGAATATACAGTTAAAGCTGAAGCGAAAGATAAAGCTGGTAACGTTGGTGAAGCGACATCTAATGGCTCATTTAAAGTTGATACAACTGCACCATCTGATACCGATGTAACGATTGATCCAATTGCGGATACAAACGATACAACACCAGAAATCACAGGTACAACTGAACCAGGAACAACAGTAAATGTCGTTGTTAAAGACA